>DAOUEM010000252.1:0-29704 GCA_034430555.1 Anaerolineae bacterium
AAAAACAAGATCAACTTCTTCGACGAATACCACGTGGTGGACCAACTGCTCAGCGAGGACGGGCGGACGGCGGGCGTGGTCGCCATCCAGATCGGCACGGGCGAACTGCACGTCTTCCACAGCAAGGCCGTGATCTGGGCGACCGGCGGCTGGGGCCGCGTGTGGAACATCACCAGCAACGCTCACAGCCTGACGGGCGACGGTCCGGCCATCCTGCTGCGACGCGGCCTGCCCCTGGAAGATATGGAGTTCTTCCAATTTCACCCCACCGGCCTGTACGGGCTGGGCGTGCTGATCACGGAGGGCGTGCGCGGCGAAGGCGGCGTGCTGCTCAACAGCCGGGGCGAGCGCTTCATGGAACGTTACGCGCCGACCATCAAGGACCTGGCCAGCCGCGACGTGGTCAGCCGGGCCATTTACCTGGAAGTCAAGGAAGGGCGCGGCGTCAACGGCAAAGCCTACGTCAACCTGGACGTGACCCCGGCCACCGTCAACCGCTACCTGGCGGAAGCGGGCGAGGAGCGCCGCATCGACGCCGATTACGTGCTGCAAAAACTGCCGGACATCCTCGACTTCTGCCAGACCTACGCCGGCGTCGACCCGGTAAAAGACCCGATCCCGGTCGCGCCGACCGCGCATTATGGCATGGGCGGCATTCCGACCAACGTCGAGGCCGAGGTGCTGGCCCAGGCGGATGGCACAATCGTGCCCGGCCTGTACGCGGCGGGCGAAGTGGCCTGCGTCAGCGTGCACGGGGCCAACCGCCTCGGCACCAACAGCCTGACCGACCTGATCGTGTTCGGGCGCATCGCCGGCAAGCAGGCGGCGGCCTTCGCCAAAACCGCCGAGCGGCCCCCGCTGCCCGCCAACCCGGCGGAATTCGCCCAGGAAGCGCTGGAACGCCTCCGGGGCGCCAAGGGGGGTACGCGGCCCGGCCCACTGCGGGCGCGTATGCAGGCAGTCATGATGGACCACGTGAGCGTCTTCCGCACGGAAGAGGGTATGCAGGAAGCGGTCGACGTGATCCGTGAATTGAAGGGCCGGTTCGCCAACGACCTGACCATCGACGACCGGGGGCAGCAGTACAACACCGACCTGCTGGAAGCCTGGGAGCTGGGCGCGCTGCTCGACGTGGCGGAGGTCACCGCCGTCAGCGCGCTGACTCGACAGGAGAGCCGCGGCGCACACAGCCGCGACGATTACCCGGATCGCGATGACGCCAAGTGGCTGGCCCATACCTTCGCCACCCTGGCCGATGGGGATGTGACGCTCGATCATTCGCGCCCGGTCGATCTCTCGCTGGGCTACGAGCCGAAAGAGCGCGTGTACTGATCCACGTCGCGGAATGGGTCCGCGCGGGGGCAACGACACCCTGCGCCCATAACCCGACGCTCCGCCGCCCCGACGGCGCGCACACAAGGACAGAGGTTCGTGATGAACGTACACTTCCGCATCCGGCGGTATAACCCGGAAAACGACAGCAAACCCTACTGGCAGGAGTTTGACCTGGCCGACGTCGAGCCGACCGACCGCGTGCTGGAACTGCTGCACCGCGTCAAGTGGGAGCAGGACGGCACGCTGGCCTTCCGGCGGTCGTGCGCGCACGGCGTGTGCGGCTCCGACGCGATGCGCATCAACGGCGTCAACATGCTGGCCTGCAAGGTGCTGGTCCGCAACCTGTCGAATGGCAAAGACACGGTCAACATCCAGGTGGAGCCGATCCTCGGCCTGCCGGTGGAGAAAGACCTGATCGTGGACATGGAGCCGTTCTTCGACCATTACAAGGCGGTGATGCCCTACTTCGTCACCGAACAGGCCCCGCCGGCGGATGGCCGCGAACGCCGCCAATCGCCGGAAGCGCGGGCCATCTTCGACGATACGACCAAGTGCATCCTGTGCGCGGCCTGCACCACGAGCTGCCCGTCCTTCTGGGCTGACGGCAACTACGTCGGCCCGGCGGCCATCGTGCAGGCGCACCGCTTCATCTACGACGACCGCGACCAGTCCGCCACCGAGCGCCTGAACATCCTGGCGGACCAGGACGGCGTGTGGCGCTGCCGCACGATCTTCAACTGCACGCCCGCCTGCCCGCGCGAGATCGAAGTTACACGGGCCATCGGCGAGGTCAAGCTGGCGATCCAGATCGGGGCGGACCGCGCCCGCGCCCGCAAGCTGAAGCAGGAGCGCTAACGGCAGACCGGACAACTGGTCAAGTCAGCAGGGGGGGATCATGAATGACCTGGACAAGGCCGTCATCGTGGAACGGCTGCGGGAGGCACGCGCCGCGTTTGAAGCGGTGCTGGCCCCGATCACCGAGGCTCAAATGGTCGGGCCGCCGGTTTACGAGGCATGGACCGTCAAGGACATCGTGGCGCACATCACGGCCTGGGAGCGGGAATGCCTGGGCTGGCTGGAAACCGCCGCGCGGGGCGAACGGCCTCAACTGCCGGCGCCGGGGGCGTGGGCGGCGGAAATCGAGCGCTTTAACGCGGTCTCGCTGGCCGACAGCCAGAACCGAACCCTCGACGAAGTGATGGCCGACTTTCAAACGGTCTATGCGCGCTTTCTGGCCGCCATGGAAGCGCTGCCCGCCGATCCCACGGACGATTTGTGGGCCGTCTGGCAGGATAGCAAGCCGCCCTGGGGCCTGCTGGAGACGTTCGCCGGCCATTACCGGGAACACGGCCGGCAAATCCAGGCCTGGCTGGCAGACCTGAGACACGCTGCCGGATGACTTCGTAGGTGCTGCCGCCAACCTCATCAGTAATTGAATTCCCGGGAGAAACGTGCGATGTGTGATACATGGGTTGCCCTGCGGGACGCGACGGCGGCGCAGAACGTGATCTTTGCCAAAAACAGCGACCGGCCGATCTTTGACTGCCAGCCCTTGCTGCTCCACCTGGCTCAAGCGTGGCCGGACGGCCGCCGGATCGCGCTGGAATACCTCGAACTGGCGCAGGTCGCCCGCACATATGCCACCCTGGGATCCAGCCCCTACTGGTCCTGGGGTTACGAAGAGGGCATCAACGAGCACGGCGTGGTGATCGGCAACGAAGCCATCTTCACCCGGACGTTCCGGCAGGCGGCGGAGGCTGATCAGAGCGTAGAACCGGGTCTGACGGGCATGGACCTCATCCGCCTGGCGCTGGAACGGGGCCGGACGGCCGGCCAGGCGGTGGAAGTGATGGGGCAGTTGATCGAACGGTACGGGCAGTTTGGGTCGGGGGTGCCCACCCAGTCGCATGTGGAGGGCGGGTACGATAATGCCTTCATCATCGCCGACCCGGCAGCAGCCTGGACCCTGGAAGCGGTGGGCCGGCGTTGGGTTGCCCGGCGTTTCGCGAACGGCTGCACGTCCATCTCCAACCAACCGACCATCCGGGGGGCCTGGGACGCCGGCAGCGCCGACATCGCCGACTATGCCCGGGCGCAGGGCTGGTGGCCGGCCCAGGTTCCCTTCGATTTCGCGCGCGCCTACGTCGACGAGTACACGTCCCGGCAGGTCTCACACCTGCGGTTGAAACGGTCGCGGCAACTGCTGAAAGAACGCCAGGGCCAGATTACTCCGGGGTGGATGAAGCGGATCGCCAGGGATCATTACGAAGACACTTTCCTGGAGGGGCCTTATTTCGACGCGGCCGATCCGGACTTTCTGAGCATCTGTATGCACAGCTCTCCGGCGCGATTCACCTGGGGGAACACCGCCAGTTCATGCATCGCCGTGCTGCCGAAATCCGCGGCGGAACTGCCGGTATTCTGGTGGACGCCAGGACCGCCCTGCAATGGCTGTTACGTGCCCTTTTTTGTGCAGGGCAGCCGGCTGCCAGCCATCGTGTCCAGAGCCGGGACGTTCGGCCAGCGCGTGGTCCCACCGCCAGAAGCTGAGGAAGATCGGTTCTCGCCGGACTCCTATTGGTGGCTGTTCCGGCGACTGCTGGACCGGGTTAAGGGCGACCCCGTCCGGAGCCTGCCCGGCTATTATCCGGCCAGAAACCCGGTCGTGCGGGAGCGATTCGACGCGCTTGAGCAAGCATTCGAAGCGCAGGTCCCGCCAATCACGGCGAAGGCGCGGCAGCAAGACGGGACGGTCATCCCTGACGTGCTGGACGACTTCAGCGCCCGCTGCGTGACCCAGGTCGTGGAAACCATCCACGCCCTGCTCGACACGTTCCCGGAATAGCGCTGCTGCGTGTTTAGGCTTTCAGCCCGTAGACCTGGCCCGGCGCGAGGGCTTTGGGGAAGCGGTCCAGCAGCTGCTTGCGGGTCAGGTAGCAGAAGTGGCAGGCATCCACGTAACCCTCCTCGTGAGGGACGCCGTGTTCCTCCGCCAGCAGGGCCGGGCCGCCCTTGAGCAGCGGGCCGCAGATGGGGTGGGCCTCAGCCTGGTAGTCACGGACCAGGTCCGCCAGCGGCGTCTCCCACAGGTTGCCCATGCTGATCCCCTGGCAGATGTGCACGTGCCCGTGCGGATCGACGTGCACGCGCCGGGGATGTTCCAGCTCCTCGTAAGGGCAGGAGGTGAAGGTGCGGTAGTCCTGGCGGGGCAGACCTTCCACCAGCTGGTCGGCGGCCCGGCCCCGGAACATCACGTCCCCGCCGACGATCGGCTCGCCTTTGCCGGAGCCTTTGTCCAGGCTCACCTCGACGGTGGGCGCTTCGATGCAGATCGTGCCGACGGGCAGGCCCAGCCGCTCGGCCGCGGCCCGCGCGATACGAGCGGGATTTTCGGCGGTGATATCGCCGTGGAAGGCGTCGTCGCTGATGCTCAGGTCGTCGATGCCCAGGTCGACCAGCGGCTTGAGGAACAGCTCGGCATTGGCCGCGTTGGTGGCGTAATAGGTGTTGGTCACCACGCCGACCTTAAAGCCCATTGCCCTGGCGCGCCGGATGCCCTCGATCAGCACCGGGTACAACATGTAGGGTTCTCCACCCTCGAAGTAAATCCACTCGACCGTGCCCAGCCGGGCCGCCTCGTCCAGCACGGCCTGCACCTGGTCGACGGTAAAGGCGCGGTCATCCGCTTCGGGACCGCTGTGCACAAAACAGTGATCGCACTGGAAGATGCACTGGTACGTCAGAATAAAATGTACACCGGTGAGCATGGGTTCCCCCCTTTGTGGTTGTGGTGTTTTTTCCGGCGCCGTTCACGCCGGGACGGTTGTTGCCTCTGCTGCCGTAGGTGTTTCCCGAATGAGCCACTCGCTATACTATACGTGTAATCCAACCAAGTGGTGCGCCAGGGCCGCGAAAGGGGGGTGTGATGTCGGGCTCACGACACTTCCGGGCGATAATCGCGCTGCCATTGATGGTGCAGGTCGTCTTCCCGGCCATCCTGCTGGCGGTGACGGGCACGTTCCAACCGCTGTGGGGGCTGCCCGCGCCTGCGCCCGCTCGATGATCCGGGGGCGGATGTCGATGCCGATCACGCGGCAGCCGGGATTCCTGGCCAGCTTGCAGGGCGTCACGCCGACGCCGCAGCCCACGTCCAGCACGACACTCTCCGGGCCGATATGGCAGGCGGCCGCCAGCGCCTGCGTGGCGTCCATGCCGCCCAGGTGCTTGGTGAAGTCCAGTTCGGCCATCAGGTCGAAGTAGAGGTCTTCCTGGTCGGAAGGCCCCGCCGTCGAAAGCGAATTCATAGATTGCATGGTACACGCTCCTGCATCATAATCCGGGCCACAGCAGCGGCGATTCAGCAGCTTTGAGTTTACTTGAATCTTATGAAGGCGGGGCAACAAGTATCCCCCCAAGGATTGGGGGGATGGGGGTCGGGCAGGGGAGCGGCTTACCACAGGCCCGGCAGCAGGCGGTAGCGCGTCCGGCGAGCGTACTCGGCGTAACCGGGCAGCTCCCGGTGCAGCATCCGGTCCTCCAACGCGGTTCGGATGACCATCATGCCGCAAGCGCCGACCGCCGGCAGCATCGCCCACCAGGAATCGAGAATGGGCGGTGAGGTCAGCCACAGGGCGATCGTCGCCACGTACAGCGGGTGCCGCACGTAGCGATACGGGCCGCCGCTGACCACTTCATGCCCGCGCTCGGTCTGGATGCGCGCTTCCCGCGAGAGGAAGGTGTTGGTCAGCGTGGTCCAACCGGCCAGCGCTTGAGATATCAGGTGCAGAGCGATGGCGATCAGCGCCACAACGAGCGGCACCGGGTCCGACCAGTGGTAGCGCCCGCCATCCAGCCCGGCCACCACGAAGATCGCCAGGGCGCACAGCAGGTAGAGGGTCATAATGACGCGGTCCCAGCGCTTGGTATTGGCGTGCCGGCCCAGGCGCTCGGTGGCCAGGTCGCGGTTGCCGCGCACGGCCACCAGCAGCCAGAAGGCCTTGGTCACGAACCACAGGCCGACATACACCCAGCCCCACAGCCAGTCCAGGCGGCCGGCGACCAGGAACAGCAGGATGCCGATCATCACGCCCACCCCCATGATCCCGGCGAAATACCGGGCGAAAGCATTGGCGGGCGGCGCCTCACCCGGCAGTTGAGTCACGGATTGAGACATGGTTTCCCCCTCAGATAGAACTTTAAATAATGGCGTTTACCATAGACCCGGCAGCAGCCGGTGGCGCGTGCGGCGGGCGTACTCGGCGTAACCGGCCAGGTCGCGGCGCAGCAGGCGATCTTCGTGCGCCGTGCGGACCACGACCAGCACGATCATCAGCAAGCCGGGCAGCAGGGCCAGCCACGACCCCAGCGCCAGCGGGCAGGCCAGCGCGAAAAAGATGATGCCGACGTACATCGGATGGCGCACGTAGCGGTACGGCCCCTCGGCAACGACGTTATGCCCGCGCTCCTCCTGCACCCGGACCACGGTCGAGGCATAGGAGTTGGTCCCCAGGGACCAGGCCACGAACCACGCCGCCAGCCCCAGCCCGATCCAGCCGATCACCTGCGCCGCCGGCGGCACCGTCGACCAGCCGTAGCGTCCGGCATCCAGCGCCGCCATGCCGGGCACGCCGAACTCGAGCACGGTCACCAGCAGCACCACCAGTTTTTCCAGCGGGTGGACGTCCTGGCGGTAAGTGTCGGCCCGTTCGTTCATCAGGCCCGGATCGCGCGCCCGCAGCCACAGCAGCAGGCCCAGCCAGAACCCTAAAAACACCAGCAGAAACAGCCAGCCGATCCACCAGTCCAGCCGGCCGGCCAGCCCGAACAATACCAGACCAAAGGCCAGCCCGAACATCACAAAGCGGGCGCTCATCATGTCGGATGGGCGGTTTTCTTGTGTCAAGTGCGCTTCACTCATCGGATCTCCTCCTACCACAGGCCCGGCAGCAGGCGGTAGCGTGTCCGGCGGGCATAATCGACGTAACCGGGCAGTTCGGCCAGCAGCGTGCGGTCTTCCAGCCAGGTGCGCAGGATGTAAGCCGCAGCCGCGCCGGCCATCGGAATCGCCGACCAACCCGATCCCAGCAGGAACGGTGTGCCCAGCATGGCCAGCATCGCCCCGGCGTAACCGGGGTGCCGTACCACGCGATACGGCCCGCCGCTGGCGACGGTATGTCCGCGCTCTTCCTGGATGCGCACGCCCTCCGCGAAAAAGGCGTTGGCGGCCATCGCCCACAGGAACACCCCGTAGCCCACAATGTTCAGCAGCAGGCCCAGCAGATGCCAGCCCTCCGCCAGCGGCCCCGTCCAGCCGTAGCGGACGTCCAGCCCGGCCACCACCCAGGAGAGCATGGGCAGCACCCCGCCCCCCAGGGCCGCCACCCAGCGGTCCCACCACTTGACACCCTCGTCGCCCAGCCCTTTGCCCCGCTCGACCAGCAGCGCCGGGTTGAGCGGCACCAGGATCAGGGGGTGCGCCGCCATGAACGCGGTGATCACGCCCAGCATCACCCAGCCCCAGGCCCAGTCCCAGCGACCCACGGCCAGGACCAGCACCACGCCATAGCCGACCAGCCCCACCGCGGCCTGCCCGATCCACTTGAGAATGGCCCGCCGCATGTCCGGGGTGATAGTCTTATCGATCGGTGTGTGATTAACCATGATCGTGCTCCTTCGTACGTATCGGCGGCTGGTGGCCGCGGCTACCAGAGTCCAGGCAGCAGACGGTAGCGGATGCGGCGGGCATAGTCGGCGTAACCGGGCAGCTCGCGATGCAGCTTGCCGTCTTCCTGGGCCGTGCGGCCGATGAAGATCAGCCCCAGCAGCGCGCCCGGAATCAGCCCGATCCACGAGCCCAGGGCCAGCGGCGTGCCCAGGCCGAACAGGATCACGCCGACATACATCGGGTGACGCACAAAACGGTACGGCCCCACGTCGACCACATAGTGGCCGCGTTCCTCCTGGACCCGCACCACGACCGAGGCGAACGTGTTCGTGATGAAGACCCAGGTGACCAGCGCCGCCGTCACGATCAGGGCCAGCCAGCCCAGCGCCTGTACGGCAGGCGGCATCTCCGACCAGCCGTAGCGACCGGCATCCAGTGCGGAGAGGCAAACCATTGCCAATTGTAAGATGCCCACACCATACACCAGGACCTTCTCCCAGGTGGGGACGTCCGTGTCGGACACGGCACGGCCCCGCTCGTTGAGGATCTCCGGGTCATTGCCCAGGCTGTACACCGTCAACACGGCGAGGTAGGCAAAAAGCAGGGCGGTAAAAGCCCAGCCCGCCCACCAGTCCCACCGACCGGCCATAATCACCAGCGCCGCACACAGCACCAGTACGGAACTAACCACCTGGACGATCCGGCGCACGCCATCGGCATCCAACCGGCCTCGTTCGCGCTTCTGCCCCGCTGCCATGGTGACCTCCCCGGCGACCATGCCTTGAATTGACATGGCCTAATTATATATTTAGGATCACCTAAATTATAAGACAGAAACGATCCCCCGTCAAATCAAAAATGCCCCCGGAAGTGAGGGCGCGGTCAACTGTGGATGGCGGGGCAGGGCGGCGTCAGGTGATCCCGCGCACCAGGGCAGGGCGGAAGGGGTGCAGCCTGGTGTGCATCAGGCCGCTGGCGGAGAACGGGTCGCCGGCCATGAAGCGGCGCGCCCCCTCCTCCGATGCGGCTTCGAAGATGACCACGGCGGGGCCAACCCCATCCAGCGAGCGTCCGGCCAGCAGCACGATGCCTGCTTCGGTGGCCTGCTTGAGGTAGGCGAAGTGGTCGCGGCCAATCTGCTCCTCTTCGGCAGTCCAGGAGTCAGGGTCGGTGACCAACTCCGGGCGGGACGGCTCGATGGTGTACAGGTAATAGGCGGACTGCGGCTCGGTCATGAGGACCTCCTTTGGCCGTTCATGGACCCTATCATAGAACGCATGTCCAGATCGGTCAAGGCGAGGGCAGGTCATCCCAGGTGCGGCCCGGCCAGACGAATTCGTCCGGTTCCAGCGGAGTAACCGGCTCGGACAGCGGTTCCGGCGTGAGGGTCGGTGCAGGCGTGGCTTCCTGGCCGACCGCCAGCAGGTCGGGCAGCGGATCGGGGTTGGGCACCCCCACGGCGCGCACGATGTAGCGCGCGGTATATATCTCGGCGCGGGGACTGTAGTGGTAGCAGGTGAGCAGCGTCAGCGCCTCGAAGGGCGTGGGCTGGATGATGCTGATGTCGGTCGGGGGCACGAGATCGGTGTGGATCACCTGGTAGGTGTAGGGCTGGCCCATGAAATACACGAAGATCAGATCGCCTTCGACCAGTTGATCCAGGTGGAAAAACGGCCCCGGCGTTAAGTCGGCCAGCTCGTAATGCGCGCCGACGACCACGTTGTGCCCCTCGCCGGGATAGGACGTGTACTGCAAATGGCCGGCTTCCTCCGTGAAGACGCGGAACTCCCAGGTGCGCCGCCGCACCCAGGCCTGGAAGACGGAGACGTTCACGTCCAGGGCGGGGATGATCAACTGGAAAAAGGTGTCTTCGGTGACGGGCAGTTCGGGGTTGGTCCCGCCGCCCTGGGCCGCCGCCGGCATCGCGCCGGTCGGCAGGAGGCAGGTCGTTATGAACAGCAGGGTCACGATCAACCAGGGTAAACGCCGCATCATTCGTCCTCGCGATTGGCCGCTGCTTTGTGCCCAGTATAGGCGTGAACCGTCGCCCGCGCCTATAGGACATTAGGTGAAAGATGATCTGCCGGCAGGCCTGCCGATGTGGTATCCTTGACTCAGGCAGGGCTGGCGGCACGGTGTGCCGTCATTACGAGCACAGTGGAGGCAACGCGGCATGAACTTCCTGAAGAAACTGTTCAGCGGGGGCGGCGACCCGCGCGACGGCGGCATGTACTTTTACGTGCGCAGCCGCCGCAGCGGCGAGATCGTGCAGGTGCGGTTGGACCTCAACCAGCTTTCCCCCGAATACGAAGACGAGCGCGTCACCGGCTACTATGCGCGCAAGATGCTGGTCGGCCAGCGCAGCTTCGAGCGCATGGAGGCGGAGTTCAGCTTCAATGCCCAGAAGAAACTGCTGGATAAATCGGTGCAGGGGGGAGAGTTCGTCACGCGGGAGGAGTGGGTGGCCCAGCAGGAAAACGGGCCAGCCAATCCGGGCGGTCCGGCTTAACGGCGACCCGACAACATGACGGCCTGAACCGGCGAAAACCCCTTTTCTGACAGGGGAAATCGGCATTTGTGAAGACCGCATGAAAACTTCCGGCCCGAGTCCATGCGTATTTGATATGTCTAAACTATGTGCAAATCTGTTAAGCTCAACAGCGTAGGATTTGACTTGCTGTTGGCTCCATGCTACACTGGGAAATTGTAGTTCACTTTATGCTGAGAAATGCGCTTAACGTACACTTAAGACGGCGAAATCACCAGCCGTCATTAGGTGATTCTCAGGCCAGGGACAGCCGGTCCCAACGCCCGCTGTTTCGGCCATACCGGCCTAAGCCACCAGCCACCGGGTGTGCAGCCACAAGGGAGGTGCCACCGCCAAAAAGATGCCCTATCTTGTACCCAATCGCCGCGCCGCAGGGTGCTGACCTTTCAGGACAGCATACCGGCCCTCGTCAAAGATGTTTACCACTCATCGACAGGCACCCTGGCCAACCGGTTTACGTTGGCCCTGGATCACCTGGCTTTGCCTGGAAGGAGAGATTTTTGTGTTCAAGAATAATAGGTTCCAGTTAGCAATCCTGCTCTTCGTCGCCATGTTAGTCATCGCCGCCTGCCAGCCGGCGGAACCGGAAGCGACCCCCGAACCCGAAGACCAGACAGCCGTCGTGGAAGCCGCAGGGACTATGCAGCTCGTCAGCGACCGCGGCAGCCTGATCTGCGGCGTCAACCAGGAGCTGTTCGGCTTTGGTTACCTGGACCCCGACACCAGCGAGATCGTCGGCTTTGACGTCGAGTTCTGCCGCGCCTTCGCCATCGCCATCTTCGGCGCAGCCACCCCCGAGACGCTGCAGCTCTCCCCACAGACCGCGCAGACCCGTCTGCCCGCCGTCGCCACCGGTGAGATCGACGTGCTGGTCCGCAATACCACCTGGACCCTGAGCCGCGACACCGAGGCCGGCCTCGACTTTGGCCCGACCAACTTCTACGACGGCCAGAGCATCATGGTCCGCGCCGACGAGGGCCTGGATAGCTGGGAAGCCCTGGGCGGCACCACCATCTGCACCACCACCGGCACCACCACCGAGAAGAACATCACCGACCAGATGGACGAGCGCGGCCTGGCCTACGAACTGCTCCAGTTCGAGAGCACGGCCGACACCAACTCGGCCTTCATCGACGGGCGCTGCGACGTGCAGACCTCCGACCGTTCGCAGTTGGAAGCGCTGCGCGCCGCCTCGGCGGACCCGGCGGACTTCTTCGTGTGGGCCTCCACCTTCTCCAAGGAACCGCTCGGCCCGGTCTATCGCCAGAACGACTCCGAGTGGGGCGACATCATCAACTGGACCGTCTACGGCATGATCCAGGCGGAAGAGCTGGGCATCGACTCCATGAACATCGACACCTTCCTGCGCGCAGACGGCGAGAGCGATGACGACTACATCGGCCGCGTCGGCGCCCAGGTGGCCCGCGTGGTCGACTCCAGCCTGGGCCTGGGCGGCCTGCTGGGCCTGGAGAACGACTTCCTGGTCGAGGTCATCCGCCAGGTGGGTAACTACGGCGAAGTGTACGATCGCTTCTTCAACGAAGACGGCCCGCTGCCCATCGAGCGCGGCCCGAACGAGCTGTGGACCACCGGCGGCCTGATCTACGCGCCGGCCTGGCGTTAGGCCGCACCATACCTTTGTCATGCACAGAGGCAGCTCCGACGGGGCTGCCTCTGTCTCACCTTCACCGACCCACCCACAAACATATGGTTGATTGCGTCATACACGTGTGATGAAAGCGGGTGCATATGGCACAGCGCTCCCCAACCCCTGACCCCCGAGAAGAAACGCTGTTTGATGCCGCCGCGCACCAAGCGATCCCCCTGTGGCGCGACATCCGCGTGATCCAGGCCGTTCTCCAGTTGATCTTCGCCGTGGTGGCTATCGCCGTGCTCTTCACGCTGGTGAACAACATCTACAACGGCCTGGTGGCCAACGGGCAGACGCCCTCCTTCGAATTCTGGCAGCGGTCCATCGGCATCAACTTCGACGAAGGGCGCGGCATCGCCAGCACCGATTCCAACGCGACGGCCTTCCTCACCGGCCTGCTCAATACGCTGCGGGTGGTGGGCGTCGGCCTGGTGCTGGCCACCCTGCTGGGCGTGCTGGTCGGCATCGCCCTGCTCACGCCCAACTGGCTGCTGCGGAAAATCACCGAAGTATATGTCGAAATCTTTAGAAACACCCCCTTACTGGTCCAACTGATATTTTTTTACCAGGGCGTGTTCCGGGCGCTGCCCCAGATTCGAGACGTGGTGGAAATGCCCGGCCCGATCTACCTGAGCAACCGCGGGCTGGTTATGCCAGCCTTCATCCCCACGGAAGTCTTTTCCACCTGGCTGCTGTACGTGGTCGTCGGCTGCGTGGTGGCGGCTTTCGTCTGGACGCGGCGCAGCGAGTACCAGCTGAAAACGGGCAATCCCGGCTACCAGGTGCGTTACTCGGTGGTCATCATCCTGGGCTTCGGGCTGCTGGGCTGGCTGGCCGTCGGCAATATGCCGTGGACGCTCGACCTGCCAGAACCGGCTTACCGCGACCTGCCTACCGGCGAAACGATCGTGCAGCGCATCACCGGCGGCGAGACCCTCACGCCGGAGTACGCGGCGCTGCTGGTTGGGCTGGTGCTCTACACGGCGGCCTTCATCGGGGAGATCGTGCGGGCCGGCATCCAGGCCGTCTCCTACGGCCAGATCGAGGCGGCGCGCGCCCAGGGCTTCAGCTACGGGCAAACGCTGCAGTTGATCATCCTGCCGCAGGCGCTGCGCGTGATCATCCCGCCGCTGGGCAACCAGTACCTGAACCTGGCGAAGAACTCCAGCCTGGCCATCGCCATCGCCTTCCAGGACGTGTTCGCCATCACCCGGACCATTATGAACCAGTCCGGACAGTCGATTGTGCCCTTCATCACCGTCATGCTGCTTTACCTGGTGATGAGCCTGATCATCTCGGCGGCCATGAACACGGTCAACCAGTCGATGAAGCTGAAGGAGCGCTAAGCCGTGACTCAGAGAGATACCTTCTACGTCGAAACCTCCGAGCCGGAAAGCCGCAAGGCGCCCATCGTGGAAGCCGGGGCGCTGGGCTGGATGCGCGAGAACCTCTTCAGCACCTGGTGGAACACCCTGCTGACCGTGGTCTCCATCACCGTCATCGTCTTTGCCCTGGTCGGCTTCTTCAACTGGACGGTGCAGCAGGCCAACTGGGCCGTCATCACCAACAACCTGCACCTGTTCGCCATCGGCACCTACCCGCAGGCGGAAGCCTGGCGACCGGTGGTGGCGACGCTGGCCCTGATGTTCCTGCTGGGCCTGACATGGCGGCTGTGGGGCCGGGCGGCGCGCCTGGTGGGCGTGCTGACGGTGCTGGGCGTGGTACTGCTTTATGGCCTGCCGCTGGTGGCGGCCTCGCAGCCCTACCCCAACACCTACACCCTGATCGGCGGCCCGACCACCGACTCTATCCAGGGGCTGGCGTACCTGGCAGAGGAAGGCGAGCAGATCACCTTCCGGCTGGACCCGGTGCTGGACTTCGGCGCGCCCATCCCGGACGGCTTCACCGACCGCACCTCGCTGACGATAGCCGGCCTGGCCCGCCAGGAAGCGCAGGCCCAGCAGCGGGCGGTCGATGCGGCGGTGGCCGACGGCCAGCCGCTGCCGGCGGACATCCCGCCGGGCGCGTTCGTCAGTTTTGACGAAGAGATCGACGATTTCGTAGTGCAGCCGCCTGACGTGACGGCGACGGTCACCATTTTCCAGGCCGTCTACGAAACCACCACGGGCGGCGACGGCCAGACCACCCTGACCCAGACCGACGTGGTTGAACTGGAATCCTTCAGCGCCGGGCCAGGAGCCGAACCCGCCACGCTGGACTTCACCTTCCCGGAAGCCGGCTGGACCATCATCCTGCCGGAGCGCGAAGGCGAGATCGGCGGCTTCTGGCTGGAGACGGAGGCCTTCCAGCCGCTGTCGGCCTCGTCAATCGTCGCCGAGGCACGCCAGGCCGAATTCGGCCCGCCGCCGGACCTGGAAGGGCGGCACGTGCAGGTCCTGACGACCGCTTACATTCCCTTCCGGGGCGTCTCCACCCTCCAGGATTTTATCAAGCTGCACGTCGGGCCGCTTGCCGCCGGTCTGGCCAACCTGACGCTGGCGCTGGCCATCGCCATGGCGGCCGGGTACGGGCTGGGAGCGCTGATGAGCCGCAACGGCCCGGTAAATGACGGGGACCCGGCGACCACCCACCCAAACGCCGACCAGCCGGTCGAGTCACCGGCCAGGCGTATCGCCATGATTCTGTGGGCGCTCTCACCGGTGTTCATCTTCGCCCTGCTGCTGGGCTTCACCGGGCCGGATGGACCGGTACCGGTCGTCGAGATGGAACGCTGGGGAGGGCTGCTGCTGACGATGGCCTTGAGCGTGGTCGGCATCGTGGCCGCTTTCCCCATTGGCGTGCTGCTGGCCCTGGGTCGTCGCAGCACCCTGCCGGTGGTGCGTATCTTCTGCGTGATCAGCATCGAGTTCGTGCGCGGCGTGCCGCTGGTGACGATCCTGTTCGCGGCTTCGCTGCTGGTGCCGCTGGCCGACCCAAGTCTGTCCAGCGTGGACAACGTGGTGCGGGCCATGATCGGCATGACCTTTTTCAGCGGCGCGTACCTGGCCGAGATCGTGCGCGGGGGCTTGCAGGCCGTGCCCCACGGGCAGACGGAAGCCGCCAAGGCAGTCGGCATGTCCGGCTGGCAGATCACGCTGTTCATCGTACTGCCGCAGGCGCTGCGGGCCGTCATCCCGGCCATCATGGGCCAGTTCGTCAGCCTGTTTAAGGATACCACGCTGGTGCTGATCATCGGCCTGCTGGACCTGCTCGGCATCTCGCGCTCGGTGATCAACCAGGCGGAGTACATCGGCTTGCAGCGCGAGACGCTGGTCTTCATCTCGGTGATCTACTTCGTGCTGAGCTACCTGATGTCCTGGACCAGCCGCCGCGTGGAACAAACCGGCAGCGGCGCATTCCGCCGGGCCTGAGAGAAATTTGAACGTTAAATGCCCAATGAACCTGGCCAGAACCACGATCCGTCCAGCCGTTGGCGGGCGAAGCAGGTGGCGTTACAAACCGATACCGGGATTGGGCTGCCGGCAGCTAACCGCTGATAGCTGACCGCCAAAAGCCATTTTTAGGGAGCACGTCGGATGACAACTGCAAAAAGCGAACAAGAGACCTATACGGACGAACCGATCATCATGTGCCGCCGGGTGAACAAGTGGTTCGGCGATTTCCACGTCCTCAAAGATATCTCGGTGGACATTTACCCGCAGGAAGTGGTGGTCGTCATCGGGCCGTCCGGCTCCGGCAAGTCCACCCTGATCCGCTGCATCAACCGGCTGGAGGAGCACCAGGAAGGCCAGATCGTGGTGGATGGCATGGAGCTGGGCCACGACGTGCGTAACATCGCCAACGTCCGGCGCGAGATCGGCATGGTCTTCCAGCAGTTTAACCTCTTCCCGCACCTGACGGCGCTGGGGAACGTCACCCTGGCCCAGCGCTGGGTGCGCCGCCGCCCCAAGGAAGAGGCCGATGCCCGCGCCATGCAGCTCCTGGAGCGGGTGGGCATCCCGGAGCAGGCGCACAAGTATCCGGGGCAGCTTTCCGGCGGGCAGCAGCAGCGCGTCGCCATCGCCCGCGCCCTGGCGATGGACCCCAAGATCATGCTGTTCGACGAGCCGACCAGCGCCCTGGCCCCGGAGATGATCAAAGAGGTACTGGACGTGATGAAAGAACTGGCCCTGAGCGGCATGACGATGGTGGTGGTCACGCACGAGATGGGCTTCGCCAAAGAGGTGGCGGACCGCGTGCTGTTCATGGACGAGGGGCGCGTGGTGGAGGCCGGCACGCCGGAGCACTTCTTCCTGAATCCGCAGCACGACCGCACCAAGCTCTTCCTGAGCCAGATTCTGTAAAGCCGCACATCGACGAATAGATGAGGGCGGGTCTCGCGACTCGCCCTCTTTTTGTTTCCCGGTCTGGCCGGCGGCACGGGGCAACACAAAACGCCCCAGGCAGCGAAGCCGGAGGCATTTTACTGACGACAATCGTTAGCGATCGGCGGGTTACTCCGCGTCGCCCTCTTCTTCGGCGGACTCGGCCCCGGCTGTGCGCTCGATGACGACGGTGACCTGCCCCACGGCGGCGGCCAGGATGGCCACGGCGCCCAGGATCACGGCGGCCCACGGCGCCAGCACCAGCACCGCACCACCGCCCAGGATCCCCAGCGTCAGCGAGACGTCGAGTAGGACCTGGTCATCCTTTTTGATCATCAGGCGGCGGACATTGCCTTCCGCGATCAGGCGCTCGACTTCCTTGACGAGTTGATTACCGGCCACGTTGAGTTCTTCCGAAAAGGTCTTGCCTTCTTCCTGGCCTTCTTCCTGGACTTCGGGATTTTCGTTTTCAGACATGAGTTACACTCTCCTCATTGCTTGATGGTTTCTGACCGGCCCGGCCATCCCGGACCGGCGATTGCCAGTCGATGCTTCTAACACATTATACGCGAACGGCGGGAGAAGGTTTCGCCAGATTAGCAATTCGATCCGGCCTGGCCGCCGCCCGCCCCGCAGCGCCCGGTCCGCGGCGGCCCTCACTGCGCCCGGTCCGCGGCGGCCCCCGCAGCGCCCGGTCCGCCTAACTGTGGTACAATGCCCGCTAGACACGAGTTACGATGTGCGGCGCCAGAGGCGCGGCAGGTCCGCAGAGACAGGCGCGGTGGATACCAATATTCCGAATATCTGGCAACTGCAAGCCCGCAAAGACAGCAGCGGGTTGATCGAGGCGCTGACCCACCACGAGGCCGACATCCGCCGGCGCGCGGCCACGGCGCTGCGCACGCTGGACGCCATCGGGGCGGTCCCGGCGTTGGAAGCGGCGCTGGTGGTCGAGGATGACTGGCAGGCCCAGGCCACCCTCACCGAAGCGATCAAACACCTCATGCGCGAGGATCATTTGCAGGAGCTGATCGACACCCGCAACATCGACGGGCTGCTCAACATGCTCTACAGCCCCCGGCTGGAAGACGTGCTCGGCGCGGCGGAAGCCCTGGGCGAACTGGGCGACCGCACCACGGTGGAAACGCTGGTGACGATCTTCCGCGATCCGGCCATGCCGGATGACGGCAAATACGCGGCAGCGCGGGCGCTGATCAAGCTGAAAAGCCCGCCCGCCGTGGTCGCGCTGCTGGCCGGGCTGAGCCGCGATGAGTGGCAGGTGCGCCGCAACTCGGCCGCCGTGCTGGGCCAATTGGGGGCGACCTGGGCCACGCGCGGCCTGATCGACGCGGTGGACGATGAAAACCCCGTCGTCCGCCGCACGGTGCTGGCCGCGCTGCACCGGATCGGTACTCCGACCGCCCTGCTGGCCGTGGCCGAAGTCGAAGAAATAGAGGCCCGCATCGGCCACATCGGCCCGGTAGGCGACGAGGAGGCGTAACAGCCCCCGCCGGGCGCCGGGCGGCTCAACTCGTGATGAAGGGCGACTGGTGCTGGCTCTCTCTGCGGCCGCCGCGGCAGCGCTTGAAGATGGCCACCTTGCCCCCGACCATCTTATTATCCACCAGGCCCTCGTCAAAGGTGACCAGCTCCCACCCCTGCTCCCCTAATTCCTGGAAGTAAGCGTGCCACAGCGGGCCTTTTTCCCAGTTGGGCAGCACCTGCTCGTTTAACTGGTAGGGTCGCCAGCTTCCGCCCTGGTAACCGCTGGCGCGGGCGATATGGACAAACAGGTACTCCCACTTTTCGCTATCGGTCATCGGTCTTCCCTCCCGGCACCCTGGAATCAGGTCGACGGCGCGACCGGCTATGCCACTGGCCGAGGCGCGATTATGGCTGCGGGCATGGCCCCTGGCAGATATACCGCAGCTGGTAGCCGCCGCCGCGTCCCTGGCTGTCCCGAATGACGAGGCGCCAATCGCCGCCGCTGCCGGCCAGCGAGGCGGTGTACACTTCCACGTCGCCGGGGCTGGTATCGTAGTCCGCTTCGTACACGCCCCAGGTGGCCGACTCGATGGTGATCACCGGGTCCCAGCCGCCGATGGCGACCACCTCGAAAGAATCGAACGAATCCGGCCCGATGCCGACCGGCTCGAATACCCAGCGGTCGCGCCCGTTGGCGGGCACGGTGCCGACCACCGTCTGGCCCGGCGTGATGCGCTTGCCGCTGTAGGTCTGGTTGGGATTTTCTGGCGTGCCCTGGAAGGGAACGGCCGGCGTGGCCGATGGCTCCTCGGTAGGGCCGAGGCTGATCTCGGGATCGCCCTCGTCGACAGGCGTGTTGTTGGCCGCGATCACCTCGCTGACCTGGATGGACGGCCCCACGGCCACCGCTGCCGGCAGCGCGGCCAGCGGCAGGAAAGCGACCTGCTGGGTATTGAGCGCGTGCAGGGTCAGCGGGCCAAGCGCGGTGAGGCCCAGGTCGCCGCCCAGGGGCGTGTGAATCTCGCCGCCGCCGGGCGCGGTGAGCGCTGCCCCGTCGCTGCCGAGCTGCGCCCGGGCCTGCCCGACCAGCACCACCAGGTGCATCTGGCCGTTGGCCTGGGCCCGCACCAGCATCGTGCCCACGAAGCGCACCACCAGCCCGTTGATCGTCAGTTCGGCATCCTGCCCGGTCGCGTTCTGGTAGAGCACGGCTGGCAGCGGCGCCCGGCCGCACAAGGGGTCCTCGAAGCCGGTGCGCACGGTCATGTTCTGGAAGGGCGTCGTACCCTGGAAGGTGTCGCCGACGGTGACATCGCCGTACTGCACGGCGGTGATCCACTGGCCCGGCGCCACGGACGGCGGATCGGCCTGGACTTTAAGCAGGGCCACGCCGTAAGTCGCGCCCGCCGCATCGTAGGCGGCCGTCGTCAGGCTGCGGGCTTGGCCGAGGGCCATGCGATCGCCGGAGCCGGCGAAGACCGGGGGCGCTTCGTCCGAGGCCGGGTCGACGCGTGCCGGGCCGGCGACCAGGCAGGCTTCCCCGATGCCCGCGCCCAGGCAGGCCGTGCCGGCCGCCGCCGCCGCGTCCCCGATCACCGCGTCGCAGGACGGGAGCGGCGTGGGAGAAGGAGTCCAGGTGGGCGGCAGGCCGACCGGGGTGTGGGTGGGCCGCACCGGCGTAGGCGAGGGCAGCTCCAGGACGGCGGGGATGGTCGCCGGTCCGCCGCCGCAGCCGCCAGAATCAGCAGGCCCAAACAGAGGGCAGGGATCAGTTTACGAACAGGCATGACGTTCTCCTGCAAAGCGTCACGGGCGGACGCGGGTTAACAGAGCGCTTTCCCCTAGTGTACGCCACAACCGGCCCAACGCGAAACCCCATCAGACCAGCCGGCCTGATCAACAAACCGGGACGGCGCGGACTCCGGCGAGTCCTCAGACTCGCTTAAGTCCACGTCGTCCCGGCAGATTGACATCATAAGGACAGTGAGGCTTTACCCGCCCAGCAGCGGCGCGACGGCGGTCTCCAGGGTGCGGCGGTCGAGCATGCCGGTCCAGCGGCGCAGCACCTGCCCGTCCGGGTCCACCAGGAAGGAGGACGGCATCCCGGTCACGCCGTAACGGGCCATCACGCTGCCGTTCAAATCCAGCAGCACGGGGAAGTCCAGGCCGGCGCTGCTCAGGTAGCCCCCGGCGGTGGCGGCGCTTTCCCCCTCGTTCACGCCCAGCAGCACGAAGCCCTGGTCGGCATATTCGTGGTAAAAGCCGGCCAGGTCGGGCAGTTCGGCGCGGCAGGGCGGGCACCACGTCGCCCAGAAATTGACCAGCACGTACCGGCCCCGGTAATCGCCCAGGGTCACCTGGCCGCCGTCCAGGGACGCCAGCCGGAAGTCGGGCGCGCGGTCCCCACCGCCGGATGGCGCACCGGATGATGCGGCCATCGCCAGCAGGCCGACCACGATGAAGGTCGCCCCGATCCCCAGCCACAGCCAGTAAGAACGCAGCAGCTTGGCCGCGCCGCCGGTCGGGCGGCGTATGGCGCGGCGCGTGGTGGTTTTGCTCATGAAAGTCTCCCTGACGCTGGGCACGAACGGCGCCTGCACGAACGGTGCCGGTGTGATGGTGCTTTAATGAGTGATGCCGTATATACCATTAGATGCGTGTAAAAAGATTTTGTTTCACCGGCATTCGGTGGTATGGTTTTACCTATGGATACCACATTTGACGACCAACAACTGGTGGAACGCCTCAAAGCCGGCGACCAGGCGGCCTACGCCGAGATGGTGGAACAGCACGCCGGGCGCATCTACAACCTGGCGCTGCGTTTGTTGGGCGACGAAGCCGCCGCCGAAGACGTGCTGCAAGAAACCTTCATGAACGCCTTCCGGGCCATCAAACGCTTTGAAGGCCGCTCCAGCCTGGGAACGTGGCTGTACCGCATCGCCAATAACGCCGCCTTGATGCAGCTCCGCAAAAATGAGCCGGTGACCTTTTCCATAGATGCGCCGCTGGAAACCGACGAGGGTGACGATATCCCGCGCCAGTTCTTCGACTTTTGCTGCCTGCCGGAGCGCGATCTGCTCAGCGCCGAGGCCCGCCAGGAAATGCGCGCCGCCATCGACACCCTGCCGGAAGGACTGCGCATGGTCTTTTTGCTGCGCGACATCGAAGGCTTGAGCACCCAGGAAACCGCCGACGAGCTGGGGTTGAGCGTGCCCGCCGTCAAGACGCGCCTGATGCGCGCCCGGCTGGCCCTGCGCGAGAAGCTGTCTGCCTATTTCGCCCGGAGCGCCGTCTCCACCGAAACGGGCAACACCCTCTCCCGCCTCTCCTGACCGCCGCCGCCGGCGCGCCAACATCGCGCCGACGTCGAAGGAAACGCCGCTGGGCAAGATCGCCACGGAAATCTTCGGCAATGTCTACCGCCGCCTGCACCACGCCCGCAGCCTGCCGGAAGCGCTGGCCTACCTGGCGAAACAACACGGTCAGGAGCAGCCGTCGCTAGAGTAGCGGGCGCCGCTATTGAGGCGCGTCACGATTTTGGCGGGGCAGTGGAAGGCCGCCTCGATTCTGTGTAAAATCAGGCTGTTGATGCGCTTAAAGGGGGCGCGGGGCGTCCCGGCCCCTTTACCTCTATAAAGGATTACCGGATGGCACGCAAAACTGTTTGGATGGTGGTCGTGCTGGCGCTGGCCGGCCTGCTGCTGCTGAGCGTCACCACGGCCCTGGCCCAGGAGCGGCCCGACGCACCGCCCTATGCCCAGCGCGGCCCTTACGTCGTCGGCACGCAGGAACTGACTCTCGACGGCGGCGAAGACGAGCCGGCGCTGGCCGTCACCGTGTGGTACCCGGCCCTCAACCCGGACGACGCCCCCGAAGAAACTACCTACGTCTCCGGCCTGTTTTCCGGGACGGGGCGCGCCCTGCGTGACGCTGCCCCCGATCCGGCAGGCGGGCCGTACCCGCTGCTGGTGTTCTCGCACGGGTTGGGCGGCATCCGGCAGCAAAGCCTGTTCTTCACGGAGCACCTGGCCTCGCACGGCTTCGTGGTGATGGCCGCCGACCATCCCGGCAGCACCCTGGCCGAGGTGATCCTGGGCGACCGCGCGGCGGAGGGCATCAACCGCAGCTTCGCCACCCGCCCGCTGGAGGTGCTGCGCCAGATCGCCTTCGCGGAAGCGCTCAACGAAGCGGGCCAACCGCTGGCCGGCCTCATCGACCTGGACCGCATCGCCGTGGCCGGGCACAGTTTTGGCGGATACACGGCGGCTGGCGTCGGCGGGGCGCGGCTGGATTTCGGCGCGCTGGCCGACTGGTGCGACGATCCCACCGGGCTGGCTTTCGACCCGGAGGCCGATCCACCCTTCAGCCCGTTCGACCTGCCGGACACCCCTGAGGGGTGCGGCTTTGAGGCTTACGCCGATGATATCGCCGCCGCCCGCGGCCTGACCAGCACCCCGGACGGCCTATGGCCGGCCACCACCGATCCCCGCATCGGCGCGGTGATCCTGCTGGCCCCGTTTGGCGCGGCCAACTACGGCCCGGCAGGGATCGCGTCCATCGAGGCCCCGACGCTGATCGTGGTCGGCTCGTTGGACCGGGCCACCGTGCCGGAGCGCGATGCTTACGTGTATTATGACGGCATCAGCAGCGCGGAGAAGGCGCTGGTGGTGCTGGAAAACGCCGGGCACTACATCTTCCTGGAAGAATGCCCGCCGCTGGCGGTCAGCTTCGGGCTGTACAACCTGTGCTCCGACCTGGTGTGGGACATGGACCGCGCCCACGACCTGGTCAATCACTTCACGACGGCCTTCCTGCTGGCCACCTTCACCGGCAATGGCGAGGCCGCCGCCCTGGCCCCGGCCAACGTCGATTTTGTCGGCGTGCAATACGTGGCCGAACGCTAAAAACGCTGGCGGCAGGGGAAAATGTAACCTTTGCCGCCGATCCTGCACCTAATGAGGTAAGGAAGAATGCGCTTTCCGGGCGAAATACGGTATGATGGTCCGATGGGCGGCGCCCGCAGGCGCGCTCACAGGCGCGCTCACAGGCATCCCGCCGCCAGGACAGAGAAGGTAGACGAGAGTCATGGCCGAACATAAACACGAACATGAGGAATGCCGCCACCTGTTGGACAGCCTGTCCGATTACGTGGACGGGGAACTCGACGCCAGCCTGTGCCGGGAAATCGAGGCGCACATGGCGGACTGCGAAAACTGCCGGGTCGTGGTCAATACGCTGGCCAAGACGGTCGACCTGTACCAGACCGCGCCCGCCCCGGACCTGCCCACCGACGTCCGGACGCGTCTCTACGCGTCGCTGAACCTGGACGACTACCTGCACCAAACGACGGGACGCCCGTCAGAAGGGACGTAGGCAGCACCCTTTTCCCCCCTGTATGATCCCCACCGCTTCGACCACCAGCCCCGGTGTTAAATCTCCAAACACCGGTATTTTTGATCAGACCAGTCATTGATCACTGTACAATCATAACAAAACTATCATATAATTTTAAGGAAGCACTTGTGCAAAATTAACATCTAAGCAGTAGAATAAGGTGGATGGGGTCTGGAATATCGTTACTATAGGTGCCCTTACTGTGAAGATTAGGAGCAGACACATGCACCTTCAATCCTTGAATGATCTGCAGGACAGTTACGTCATTACCCGCCACCACCGCTACTGGTCCGCCCAGTCGCAGGCCTACGCCGCCGCCGACCAGCTGCTGCGCTATTTACTGGAGGGCTGGCAAGTCGACCGGCGGGTGGAAGTGGAAAGCCACTGGTTCGGGGACGCCCGCCACATCGTGATCTACCATGTCGTCCTCTCTCACAGCGACCGGCGCCTGCCCATGCGCGTCTTAGGCACGCCGTTCGTCCAGGACATGCTGGACCACGACAGCGCCGACTTCGAGCTGGTGCAGGTGCGTTCGACCCGCCAGCGGATCAGGTTGGACCCGGTCAGCGCCGACCGCTCAGCAAACAGCGGTATCCGGGCCTAGCCGCCGGATTAATACCTGTACAATTCGCACAAGATCATCGTATAATTGGATCAACCACCTGCACCTTAACTGATGAACTCGGTACCGTTTTATCGACAGCGCTCCCTGGTTATTTACGTGCCGTAAGCCCTTTAGTCGTGAGCGTGCACCATGTATAAGCAAGCCCTGCGGGATTCGGTCTGTACGGGAAGTTTGAGCAAGTGTCGGTATTGGTCGCCAACGGCGGACTGCCACGCCACGGGCGATCAGCTTTTGGGTTTTTTGGTATTGGGATGGACGATCGAAAGCCGGGTAGAGGTCGAGATCCTGTGGTATGGAGAGGGACGCCGTTCGCTGCTGTATCACCTGACACTGGTGAAAGACAACCAGCGGCTGCTGATGCCGGTGCTGAGCAACCCCTTCTCGTCCCAGCTCATCCAGGACGACCACCTGGCGCTCACGCTGGTCCCGGTGCGCACGCCGCGCCACCGGATCCGCCTGGAAAAACTCGAAGTACACGATCTGCCGGTCAATGAACGCCTGACCTGATCGCGCCGCATAGTTCGGCTACCACCGGGCACAGCGCCTCCCTTTATCTGGCCGCCGTGCCCGTTTTTTGATCGACCCGGTCCACTTCAGGTCAGCTCGCCGGTCGAACGGATGACCCGGCGCGCATCCGCCCGGCACGCAGCCGGCCCGGCACCAGGGGCGCCAACTGGGCCTGCTCGTGGGCATCCAGCGGCCGCAGCATGACCAGGCTCACCAGGTAGACGATCACCCCGGTCACCACCGCCAGCGGTCCGCTGAGAGGCCAGACCAGCACCATCACCCCAAACATCAGCAGGGCTGCCGCCGCCGGCCGCCAGGCCATGCCCCACAGCGGCAGCGCGCCCCTGGCCTCGGCCTCGGACAGACTGGCTTCCAGGAGGCGCACCCGCAGCGTGCGCTTCAGCAGCCGCAGGAACATCGCCAGCAGCAGCGCCTCGCTCAAAATGGTGATCACCGCCGCCGCCGGGTAGCTGTAAATCGGCAGGAAGACCAGGTTAGCCCCGATATTAAACACCACGGCGATAAAAAAGACACGCGTCAGCAGGCGCTGCTGGTCCAGCGCGATCAGCACGTACTGCGTGACGCTGTTCACCCAGCCGATGGGAATGCTCCAGATCATCAACTGCAAGGCCAGCGCGCCATCCGGCAGGTACTGCGGCCCGCCCAGCAGCATGATCAGGGCGTAGGCGATGAAGGTGGTGGCCACGGCCAGCGGCAGGGCCACCATCAGCAGCAGCTTGACCGAAAGCCGGTAGCTGGCGGCCAGCGCGGACGTATCTTCCTGGGCCTGGCGGCTCATCACCGGCAACAGCGCCGCCGAGAGAAAGGCCGGGATGACGTTGAGCGCATCCAGCCACTTGTAGGCGGTGCTGTACCAGCCGACGACCGTCACGCCGTTGATCGGCTCCATCAGGATCACGTCGATCTTAAAGAAGATGGTGGCCAGCAGGTGGTTGATCATGAGCGGCCACGATTCGCCCACCATGTGCCGCAGCAGCGGGCGCTCCACCACCGGGATGTTTCGCCGCAAACGGGTGAAACCCTCCGGCCAGATCAGGCCGCGGGCCATGTAGAGCATCAGGGCCAGCGTGATCAGGTTGGTGACGATGCTGGCCCCGGCCAGCCCGATCACGCCCCACCCGGCCACCAGCACGCTCAAGCCCAGCACGGCCTTGGAGATCGCGCCGACGGTGGTGATGGCCGCGGGATACTCAGCCTTCTCAAAGGCGTAAAAGAGCGCGCTCATCCCGGTGCTGAGGCTGGTGGGCAGCAGGCCGACGTACAGCAGGCCCAGGGCGGTGATGGCGGTGGCATCCAGCGGCGGGGAGGCGAGCGCCTGCCGGGCCAGCAGGAAAATCACCAGCAGGGGCACGCCCAACCCGGAGAGCGCCAGCCGCAGGACGCTGGTATTGAGCAGGTAGCGGCCCGCCTGCGAACGGTCGCGGGCCACCTCGCGGGTGAGGAAGGTGTTCAGGCCGAAGTTGGTCAGGATGTCGAACCAGCCGAAGACCACGATAGCGTAGTAGTAGATACCGGCGTCTTGCGGCCCCAGCACGCGCAGCACGATGAAGGCCAGGGCGAAGTCGATGCCCTTGTTAAACAGGTTGATCACGATGGGCACGATGCTGTTTTTGCCCAGCCGCCGCATGGTGCCGGCCTCGCCCTCGTCCTCGCCGCCGTAAAAGGTGCGCCACAGGTAAACGCCCGCCGCGAACACGATCACCACCCCGGCCATGAAGCTCAGGAAAGCGCCGACCTGGAAGCTGGCCGGGCTGTAGCGGAAGCGCACCGCCCAAGTCTCGGAGAGCGTGACCTCCCCGCCGACGACCTGCTCGGCGTAGGATTCGGCCAGGGCCGCCGGGTCGATGCGCACGCCGCGGAAGTTGCCGTTGACCCGGTGCAGCGGGAATTCCCGCTCGAAGTCTTCGTCGGCCCCCGCCGGGCGGACGTAGGCCCGCCAGCCGGTGAAGATGCTGTCTCCCAATACCAGCCAGGATGGCTCGTCGACGGTGGCTTCCACCGTGACCTGGACGTTGCGGTACTCGGTAATGGGCTGGGCGGCGGGTTGGCCGGGTTCAAAACCACGGTCGCCAGGTGGCGCGTCGGGCGGCTCGACCGGCACATAAACCATCACTGCCGTGCGCGGGTCGACCGTCTGCACCAGTTCGGCGAAGTCATCGTCAGCCGTGTAATACAGTTGGGCCGTGCCGGGCAGCGTATAAGCGCGGGGCATAACGTGCGTATTCTCGTAGATGCGCACCGCCGCGTCCTCGTAGACCAGCGGCCAGCCGGGATCGTCGATGGTCGACTCGGTGACCACGTACCGCACGTTGAGCAGGTCCAGCAGCGGCGATTCCAGCGCCCAGGGCTGCGCGGTGGTCAGCGGCGCGACGCGGTTAAAGTCGAGCTGGAACTGCGGCGAGATCAGCGCCATGTAGTCGGTGTACTGTTTGGGGATGATGCTGTCGTAGCCGCGCACGTCCTGCAAGCCGTACATCCAGGGGATGTTGGCGTGGAGGGTGTCCACGCCCGGCTCGTTGAGCGTGGTGATGCGGAACGGACCCTCCTCCGCATAGCGACCCTGCAGCCATTCCAGCGACGGCGGCGTGAAGTCCAGCAGCGCCGGGTCCACCGCCGGGTAAAAGCCCGCTATCGCCAGGGCGAGATCGAGCGCGATCACGGCCACGGCCAGCCACGGCCAGGCCGGTCCGCCGCCCAGTCGACCCGGCAGGGTGAGGGTCCGCCTACTCAGCAGGAAGACCAATCCCGCCGCCGCCAGGAAGAGTCCCAGCAGCAGGGCGTTGCCGAACTGGTAGCTGTAAAACATGGATGCGTCGGCGAAGGCGGTCTCGGCCAGGGCCAGGGCACGCAGCGCCCGGTCCACCAGCGGCTCGATCTGCGCGAACAGGAGGCGGCTCAGCAGCAGCCCGCCCAGCGTCAGGCCACCCGCGCCCAGCAGTGCCCAACCGAAACGCCGTGCCCAACGGTCGTCGTCGGTGCGGCGGACCTGGAGCAGTGCATCCGCGCCGTAACCGGCCAGCATCGCCACACACAACGTCATCGGGAACACCCAGCGGAACGGCGAATGCAGTTGGTTGAAACCCGGCAGCAGGGTGTAGAGGATCGCGTAAGTGGGCAGACCGAAGATAAAGGTCAATGCGGTAACGGCCAGCGTCGCGAAGATGGCGCGGTAGGGCGGCACTGGGCGTGTCTCCCCCGTCCGGACCGGCGTCGCAGACGCCGCCGCGCGATACTCGCGCGATGGGGGCGACTTTGTCGCCCCGTCCGGACGCCGCCGACGGAAAGCCGCGACCAGCCCGAAGGCCGCCAGCGCCATCGGCAGGATGCCCAGGTAGGCTCCGCCCTCCACGTAGTTTTTGATGCCCCAGTATATGGTATCGATCGGCTCGCCCAGCGCATTGACCGTCGCCGGCACGGTCTGGCCGCTGAAGACGTCCCAGTAGGCGTGGTGGCTGGGATTGCCGAAGAAGTTGGGCATCAAAAAGGCAAGCGCGCGCCGCTTGGGGTACGCCCAACCGGTGATCTCCTCCAACGTCCTCGAACCTTCGCGGAAGTTCTGGCTGGCGACCTCGAACAACGGCAGGAACTGTGCCGCGCCCAATGCCAGCCCCACGATCACCATCACCAGCAGCCAGCCGCCGCGCCGAACCAGCTTGCCTATCGTCCCGGCTTCACGCCGCGCCGCCCACGCCCCGGCCAGCAGCCGCGCCGCCGCGTAAAAGCCCATCACCAGCAGGATGTAATAAGTGATCTCGACGTGCCCGGCGTAAACCACCAGCCCCAGGCCGATCGCACCGCCCGCCGCCCAGGGCAGCGTCGCCGGTCGCCCGAACAGGGGCCGCGCCCGGATCACGTATTCCACCATCAGCAGCAGGAGCGGCAGCCAGGCCGCCGCACTGATGATCATGGGGAAGACGGCCCGCGCCAGGAAAAAACCGCTCAACTGCCAGGACACCGCCGCCACCGTCGCCCCGGTCCGGCCCTGGCCCAGCCCGCGCGCGAACATCAGCATGAACAGGCCCGCCAGCCAGAGCTGCACGACCGTGTACCAGCCGTAAGCGGCTGCCAGCGGCAAGACGTAATAGATCACGCTCAAGGGATAAAGAGCGCTGTGCTGCCCCGCGGCCAGGAAGGGTACCCCGGCGAACAGGTGCGGGTTCCACAGCGGAATCTCGCCGCCGCTGATGCTGCTGCGCACGAAATCCTTCCATACGTAGTTTTCCAGCACCAGGTCGGAGAGCAGGGCGTTGTGCGGCACTTCCGGCGCGCTCTTGACCTCCCGGTAGGTGGCGAACGGCTCCCACTGGTAGAGGTTGTCGGCAGGCAGCATCGTCTGGCCGCCCAGCGTTTGCGGCGCGAAGATGATCAGCGGCAGCGCCAGCAGCAGCAGGATGATCAGCAGGTCGGGCAGGAACTTACGCATGGAGGCGCGGTCTCCGGTCGAAAGGCAGGTGAGCGGGGGGGATTATACCGTAAGGCAGCGCTGCCGCCCCAACGGCTGCCTGATGCCTGGCTGACTATTCACCCGCGTATTCAACCAACAGGCGGCGCACGGCATCCGCTTTGGCGATCAGCCGGTCGGCGTCGTCCAGCCGCTCGATTTGCAGCAGCGCCACCAGCTCGCGGTAGAGGTCCGGCAGGCCGAGGATGTCGATCACTTGCTGGCGAATCCACTTGTCGTAGCTGAGCGGGTAGGTGCGGCGGGCGATGAACAGCGCCTGCAAAAACATCTGGTAAGCGTCGTACAGCCGGTTGAAGCACTGGAAGTACAGGCCCCGCTCCGCATACAGCGGGATGTGATCCAGGTTATGCCGGCAGTGCCGCCGCACGAAAGCCAGCCGTTCCCGGCGCAGGTCCTCGTCGTAGTAGGGCAACCAGCGCGCCCGCAGCCGTTGATATGCGTCCCCACGTTCCCACAGCGGCACGCTGTAGGCCAGGAAATTGCCGATCCCCACCTCGAACATGTCCGGCCCCATGGCCTCGTCGCCGTCGCGGGGTTCCGGGGTGAAGACGCCGTTGGCAAAGTCCAGGTGCACGGCCGAGAAGGCGCCACCGTCTTCAACCTGCCGGAAGACGGCTTCCCCCTGGTAGAAAGCCCGCCAGCGCGCCCACCAGGTTTCGTAGGCTTCCGGCGAGGCGACCGAAGGCA
>DAOUEM010000253.1:0-7799 GCA_034430555.1 Anaerolineae bacterium
AGCTTCGTTATCATCTGCAAGATTTACCGGCGAACAGGACAACCTCATGACCCGATCTTCAGTGCCGACGCCCGACAAACTGGCGAGCGACCTGGCGACGCAGCAAAGCGTCACTCGCGTGTTACAAAAGCAGCTCGACCTGTTTGGTTATCACCTGGTCGATACGCCGCTGGTCGACCCCGCCGACCTGTTTTTGATCAAAGCGGGCGACGCCGCCATCAGCCGCCTCATCAGTTTTGAGCTACCCGGCAAACGACTGTGCCTGCGCCCGGAATTCACCGTGCCGGCGGCCCAAATGTACATCAAACACTTCCAGGAACGGCCGGGCGTGGTCCGCCTGCAATTTGCCGGCCCCATCCTGCAATACGCAACCCTGAATCACAACCGGATCAACCAGCAAGTCGCAGTCGGCGCGGAACTGCTCAACGAGCACAGCCCCGCTGCCGATGCCGAGATCATCGCGCTCGTCGGCAAGATGCTGCACGATGCCGACGTGCTCGACTGGGAGCTGGTCATCGGGCACAGCGGCATGATCGAGTGCTTCCTGCAACGTTATGACCTGGATCGCGCCATGCGCCGCCTGGTCCTGGAACGATTAGCCGACCTGGCGGCAGGGCCGGACGGTCTTAAGCACGCCCAGGAAGCCCTGGATGCTCACATGACCGATATCCGCAGCAGCGCTTATCCGTCTCCCGCACCGACGATCGACTCTCAGTTGGCGATACAGACGATGCTCCAGGTCACCCCACAACCCGGCCCTACCGCCGGGCGCACCCGTGAGGAAATCGTCCAGCGCCTGCTGAGCAAACAACAACAGACCAACCAGCACCGTAAGACGCTCAGCGCTCTACAGGAGCTGGCGGCGTTACTCAGGAAAGCTCAGGACCCCGCCAGTCTGCGTCAGGCCGTGGACGACCCGGCCATGAAAGTTGTGGCACACGAGATCATCACTACTTTTAAACTGCTCGACGCCTACGGCATCCCTGCCGACCGGACTCGCTTCGACCTGAGTTTCACCCGCAACCTGGACTATTACACCGGCATCGTATTCGAGTACCGCACCTCGGGCGATACGGGCGCACCCTTACTCGGCGGCGGCGGTCGTTACGACGAACTGGTGCGGCTGTTGGGCGCCGGGCGTGATGTGCCCGCCGTCGGTTTTATGATCAATGTCGATCACGTCATGCAGGCGCAGGCCAACGGCCGGCAAGCAGCCAAGCCGCAGCGGCGTGCCCATATCTTGATCCGGAGGAATAGCCCTGACGAGAGCGGAGACCTGATCGCCATCGCCAGCCAGCTGCGCGAACAAGGGGTGGCCGTCACCACCGACCTGGCGAGCGCCTCGCCACGTGTGGATTCGGCGGATGTCGCAGGCTTCACCCACACCCTTACCCTCGAAAAACCTGATATGTTTTTGTTGCGCAACATGACAGACGATTCAGTTGAACAGTTTTCCAGGCAAGACCTGTCACGGCTGCGCCAGGCCCTGGAGATACCCTCATGACAGACCGCGTGCTTTTTGCCCTACCCAGCAAGGGGCTGCTGGCCGAGCCAACCCTCAACTTTTTACGCTCGTGCGACCTGAAGGTCCACAAGGTCAACCCCCGCCAGTATACGGCCAGCATCCCGGCGCTGCCCCAGATCGACGTACTGTTTCAGCGCGTTAATGACATTGTTTACAAAATCGCCGACGGCGCGGTGCACCTGGGCATCACGGGCCTGGATATCGTCGAGGAACATCCCAGCGACCAGTTGATCGTCCTGCATGATAATCTCGGTTACGGGCAGTGCGAACTGGTGATCGCCGCGCCGGAAACCTGGATCGACGTCGAGCGCATGAGCGACCTGGTCGATATCTCACTGGACTTCCGGGAAAACAAACGCCGCAACCTGCGCGTGGCCACCAAGTTCACCAACCTGACGCGGCGATTTCTACATGCCAGCGGCGTGCATCACTTCACGCTGGTCGAATCCGAAGGAGCGCTGGAGGTCGCGCCGACGTTGGGGTATGCCGACGTGATCTGCGATCTGACGGCAACCGGGACGACGCTGCGCGAGAACCACCTCAAACCGCTGCTGGATGGAGTCGTGCTTCAGTCGCAGTCCTGCCTGGTGGCCAACCGCACCGCTCTGCAAACGCTGCCCCAGGTACGCGAGACGGCTCGTACGCTGCTGGAACTCGTCGATGCTGCCATCCAGGGGCGAGACTACTACAGCATCCGGGTCAACGTCAAAGGCGGCTCGCCGGAGGACATCAGCCGGCTGGTCGCCGAAAATCCCATCACCCGCGGCTTACAAGGGCCGACCATTTCGCCGATCTATGCCGGCAGCGCTGCGCCGGACGAGCAGAACCGGTGGTACACGATCACGATCGTCGTCAGCAGCCGGGACCTGATGACTGCCATCACCTATTTGCGCTCGGTGGGCGGGGTGCAGGCCACCGTGACGCCGGTGCGCTACGTCTTTCTCAACGAGTCGCCAAGCGATGCCAGGCTGGAAGCTAGACTCCGGCAGCCGGTCAACACCGCCGAGACTTAACCCTGCTGCAGCCAGGCAGGCAATGCCCGGATATTCTCCAGCACGGCCAGGCAGCCTGCCGCGAGCAGTGCCTTGGCTCGTGCTTGTCGGGCCGCCTCCCCTGCCACGCCGCTCAACATGCCCACACAGGGCACGCCGGCGGCACGGGCAGCCAGGGCGTCACTGGCCGAATCGCCGACGACCAGTGCTTTGACCGGGTTATCGGGCACGGCTCCGTCGACCAGATCGGCATCGGCAGCTTCGGGGAAGATGGCTCGCCGGATGGAAAAGGGGTGCGGCTTACCCAATGAAGCCCGCTCCAACTCCTGGCTGGCCTGCTCGACATCGCTGTAGGTGGCCATATGTTCAGCCGAGAAGTAGTCCAGCAGGCCAAAAAGGCGCAGCGGCGGCGCGGCCTCCTCCCGCAGTCGCCCGGTCGCCACGCCCAGCATATAACCAGAGCGGCGTAATTGAGACAGTGTTTCCTGCATAGCCTCGACGGGTAACACCGGACGTTCGGGCAAGGGATCGGCGCCCCACATCCCCATCAACAGGCCCTGATACCACAACTGGAAGCGATCATGCCCGTACGTCCACCACGGGCCTTCCGGTGCGAAAAGCTCGAGCGGCGCGCCGGTTATCTCGGCGGCTCTCCGACCGGCATAGGCCATCAAATCGGAGCCGCATCGATCGCCGGCCGTTTGGAGCAAGGATTCCATCGCTTCGGCAGGAACGATATGCGCCGGACGCTCCCTTCGAAGCGCTGCGATCAGGTCTTCCGCACTGGAGACTGGTTCGGTCACACTGGTTCCGGCGGCAGCCAACACGGCACAGGAGGCCAGGTAGGTCAGGTCCCAGTTGGAGTTGATGGCCCGATTCTTGACCGTGAAAACCAATGGCCGTGGCAGGATTGACTCGCGTGCAGCCGCGTCATGCACGGCCGGTAGATAGACCGGCGCCACTGGCAATCGCAGATGCACCAGCTCCCAGATGGTCAAACGGGCGCATTCCCAGTAGATGTGCTCGGTCGTGATCACGCCGTCGAGATCAAAAATGATGAGGTCGTAACGCGGCAAACCGGTCACAGGTTCGACTCCACTTCGTCCAGCCAGCGTTCGATGTGACCTTCACCATTCAGCGAGCGCGCGCCCATCTCGATGACGTGCGCCAGGCCAAGCAGCGAGATGGCCGGCGGGAACCGGTCATTATCGGCCAGATTCATGGTAAGCAGCGGGCAGCAGGCCAGCGCCGACCGCAGGAACACACGCCAATCCGCGCGGAACCAATCCCGCGCCCGCAGCGCCCGCAGCACCGGCACCAGGACGCGCGCGGTTTTGCTGGCGAAAAACAACTCCCGCACCGGATGCAGAGCCGTCGGAAAACGGACCTGATAGCCATCGCCGGTAACGGTCAGCGACGCGCCGCGTTCGTTCTCCAGCACGTCGGGGAAGTACATCCACATGGCATATACGTTGTGGTACAGCGGCTTTACCAGGTCCAGCAGTGGATCGTGGCGTCCGGCAAAGGCGGGGTCAAAGTACACCAGCCTGGGGTATGGACCCTCTCCGGTCCGTAAAAACAGGTTGCCGTTATGGGCGTCGCCATGACCGACTACCGCTGGCCCGGCTGTCGCTGGATGCAGCACTGTCGCGGCCTGTTCGATCACGTCATCCAGCGTATCCCGGTAGCTGACGCCGTTGATGGTCCAGCGGGCGCGCCGCACCTCGCCGAGCGACACCGCCCCAATTGTCGGCAGCATCACGCGTGTTTCAGGGTGGTAAAATGCCTCCAGGCGACCATGCGTCAAGCGGTGATGGAACAACTGGTGAATCGGCGCGCGGGCATGAGCCTCGGCGTCCTGCCAGGCCAGGGTCTGCTGGTAGATGCGCCACAGGGTTTCATCTGCCTCATGCTGGGCGCGGGCCAATATTTGCAGCGTGGCCTCATCGTTAGGTGGGTCTTTTTCCAGCGCCCAAGCGACGTCGAACACCGACTGATCCGTCACGACCTCGTAGAGCAGCATCTGCTGGCCGGGCGTGGTCGAGGCGTAGACCGGGCGAATCACGTCATAGCCGGCCTGTTCCATCAGGTCACTGTTGTAGTATTCGGCGATGATGCCGCCTGGCTCCACGTGCGACTTAAAAAACAGGCGCGTGCCATCGGCCAGGGTGAGAAACCCGTTGAAGGAATTCAGCGAGACGGCCAGAGGTCGCAGGGCGACCTCCGATACATCCAGCACAAAGACTTCCCGGACAAACGTCCGCAGCAGGTCCTGGGCAGATTCCAGATCGGTGTACTGAAGACACTGAATCGTTTCCAGGGTCGTCATGACCACCATTCGTCCCGCTGGCGGATGGCCAGGGCGTGGGCGGGAAAGCCCTCGTAATCAGCCAGCACAGCCGTGGTGTCCTTAAGGGCGGCATAACCCTGCTCGGAAAGGTACCCGACGCCGCTGCGTTTGAGGAAGTCAAACACGCCCACCGCCGAGAAGGAACGGGCAAACGTTCCGGTCGGCAGAATCGCGTTGAGACCCAGGCAGTAATTGCTGATCGGGATGGGTGTATACGGGCCAAGCAAGATCTCACCGGCATTACGAATGCGGTTCAAAGTGACGAAGGGGTCCTTCGTCTGAATCTCCAGGTGCTCCGGCGCATAATCGTTGACGAACTGGATCGATTCGTCCAGGCTGCCGGTGATCAGGATGCCGCCGTAACCGCCCAGCACCGTCTCCACGAATTCACGCCGCCAGTCGGGCAGTTGGGCGATCAGGTCCGGCAGGAGGCGGACCGCTTCCTGCGCCAACTCACGGCTGTGGGTCACCAGCAGCGCCGCCGAATCAGGGCCGTGCTCGGCTTCCACCAGCAGGTCCAGGGCACACAGGCGCGGATCGGCCTGTTCATCGGCGAGGATGATCGACTCGCTGGGACCGGCGGGCACGCCCACATCCACGACGCCATACAGCAGGCGCTTGGCGGCCGAGACATAACTACTGCCAGGACCGACGATCTTGGCCACGCGCGGGATGGTCTCGGTGCCGTAAGCCAGCGCGGCGACGGCCTGCATCCCGCCTACCGCGTACACTTCCGAGACGCCGCTCAACTGGGCAGCGTACAGGGAAGCCGCGTCGACGGTGCCATCCGGGCCGGACGGCGTGACCACGACGATTCGCTCCACACCCGCCACCACCGCCGGCACGGCCAGCATCAACATCACCGATGGGAACGAACCCTTACCGCGTGGCACATATAAACCGACGCTGGCAACGGGCGTGATCTTCTCTCCGGCCATCACGCCGGGAGCCACTTCCATGAACCACATGGGTTCCGGCATCTGCTCCTGGTGAAAGCGCTTGATGTTAGCGTGTGCGACGTCGACGGCTTCCCGCACCTCAGCCGACAGCGCCTCGCCTGCCGCCGCGAACGCCGCCGCCGGCGCGCGGAGAAGGTCCGCCGTGAACTCAGGGGCGTCAAACTGGCGGGTGTACGCGACCACGGCAGCGTCACCTTCCGCCCGCACCCGTCCGATCACGACCTCGGCGGTGGGCAGCAGAGAGGTGATATCCTGCTCGGCCCGGCGTTTGACCATAACCAGTTCTTCTTTTGAGACCTTGCTCAACTCACGAATTTGGATCGTCATGTCCTTCCCTCAAATATAAAGAGCGCGGTGGGGAGTTCACCCGCCCGCGCTCATCCACTCCGTAAACGCACGCGCTCACCGCGCGGGGGCTGACTCCTCCAGGAATTGAGACTTGCGGTGATGACCATCCCACCGGATGTCCGGCATCAGCTGATCGCGATAGCGCGCAATCCGCTCCTTGTTCTGCAGCAAGGCGGGCAGCATGATGCGCAGTTCAGTTTCCACGTCGTGAGTGGGCTGGTAGCCCAGGTCGAACAGGTGCTGGTGGTCGGGATTGTAGTAATGCTCGTCCATCTCAGCGCGTGGATTCTCGATGTTGCGGATTTCCACGTCCAGACCCAGCTCACCGCCGACACGCTGTACCTTTTGCGCCAGTTCGGTCACATTGTAGACTTCCTCGAACTGGTTAAACACCCGGTATTCGCCGGCAGCCGGTGGATTTTCGATTGCCAGTGTGAAGCATTGCATCGAATCACGCAGCGGCAAGAAACCGCGCTTCTGATGCCCGCCGCCAAACAGGGTCAGTGGGTGACCGATCACGGCGGAGCAGCAAAAGCGGTTGATTGCCGTGCCGAACGACTGGTCAAAGTCGAGACGGGTGCACAGCCGGGGATCGTCTCCCATTTCGGGGATGGTCGTGCCAAAGACCACGCCCTGCATAATGTCCGTCGAGCGCAGATTCCAGATTTTGCAGGCAAACATGATATTGTTGGAATCGTGCACCTTGGTCCAGTGGTAGAAGCTGCCGGCCTGACGGGGGAAAGGCAGCACGTCTTTGCGACCGCGAAACTCGATCTCAAAGAAACCTTCTGGAATATCGACGTTGGGCGTACCGTATTCGCCCATCGTGCCCAGTTTGACCAGGTGAGCATCCGGGCAGGTATCGCGCATGGCAAACAACAGGTTAAGCGTGCCCATGACGTTATTGGTCTGCGTCCACACGGCATGCTGCACGTCGATCATGGAATACGGGGCGGAGGGCATCTCGCCGAGGTGTACGATTGTATCCGGCTGGAACTCATCCAGGAATTTGTGGACGAAATTGTAATCCAGCAAATCACCGACTCGGAAATCCGGGCGCGAGCCAAAACGATCTTCAAAGGCCACCAGGCGCTCGGCCATCGAGTAGATCGGAATGGCGCTGACACTGCCCGTCTCCTCTACCCAGGCGCGACGATAAAAACGATCAAGGCCGGCCACCTCATGTCCGCGGGCCAACAAATACTGGGCCAGCGACCACCCCAGGTAACCGTCCATCCCGGCAATCAGGACTCTCATCTCACTTCTCTGCCTTAGCTAGGTCAAGGAAAAAAGAACACCATCTGGAAGTCTAACCTGCCCATAGTGGCCTGTCAAACCTGACCTGGTTATGGCGTCACGCCATCAACGCAACCCATCGCCACTAACAGCTCGGCGTTCAGGATCGCGCCGCCAGCCGCCCCCCTCACGGTATTATGGGCCATGGCCACAAACTTGTAACCCAGCAGCGGGCACGCCCGCAGACGCCCAACCGCGGCGCTCATCCCGTCGCCAGCATCGCGATCGCGGCGGGGCTGCGGGCGATCGGGAGCCTCGTGCAAGATGAGCGGAACTTCGGGCGCACTGGGCAGTGAAGCCACCAGCTTGGAACCGCGGAAATTCTGCCA
>DAOUEM010000254.1:0-3071 GCA_034430555.1 Anaerolineae bacterium
ACAGTTCGGCAAAACCTCGGTCAGTACTATCGAAGTGCTCAACGGTCTGGTTGTTGGCGATCAGATCATCCTCTCTGATGTATCGCAGTGGGATACGGTGGATAAAATACGTTTGAAGTAATTGTGTGTTCACAGTTATGAGTCCACAGAAAAAAGAAAGTTATGATTACAAACAGTAATCTGGAATCCGGAGAACAAATAATGAAAGACTCTAACGATGCACTTATCAAGATTGAAGATCTCCACAAGGTTTTTGTCACGGAAGAAGTGGAAACCCATGCCCTTTCTGGGGTGCACCTGAAGATCCAAAAAGGTGAATACGTTTCTATCGCCGGGCCCTCTGGCTGCGGCAAGTCCACGCTGTTGTCTATCATGGGCCTGCTGGATTCACCCACAAAGGGGGACTACTGGCTCAACGGCTCTCCAGCGGCAGAGTTGTCGGCTTCGCAGCGAGCGCGTATCCGGAACAGAGAGGTGGGATTCATTTTTCAGAGCTTTAACCTTATCGGAGACCTGACCGTGCACGAGAACGTGGAGCTGCCCTTGACCTACCGGCGTATGCCCAAGGCCGAACGACAGCAGCGTGTACATACTGCCTTGGAACGTGTTGCTATGGCGCACCGTATGAAGCACTACCCCAGTCAGCTTTCCGGGGGTCAACAGCAGCGTGTGGCTGTTGCACGCGCCTTGGCTGGCACCCCGGCGATTCTGCTGGCCGATGAGCCGACAGGGAATCTCGACTCGGCTAATGGCAAGGCCGTGATGGACCTGTTGGCCGAGCTTCATAACGAAGGTGCTACGATTTGCATGGTCACCCACGACGAACGCTACGCCCACTACGCCCACCGCACGGTCTATTTGTTTGACGGTCGTATTGTGGATGAAGAACAGGCAGCAAAAGAGCTGATAGCTTAAAAACAGATCATAGATCTTTGCTATTATCCGTAATCTTCTAACTGCGAACTATAAACGGAAAGGAATGCTATGCCGACCCTAATCAACGACATCAAATACAATTTCCGACAACTGAAGAAGTCACCCGGTTTCACGATCGTGGCCGTCTTAACACTCGCTCTGGGTATTGGTGCGTGCACGGCTATGTTCAGTCTGGTTAATGCGGTTTTGCTGCGGCCGTTGCCGTTTAAAAATCCGGAACGCTTGGTATGGATGCAAAACAATATGGAGGGAGATACACTGAGTAATTGGACTTTGCGTGTGGATAACTTTTTAGATTACCTCTCGCAGGCCAAGTCATTTGAGGATATGGGCGCTTACCATGCCTTTTTCGAGGGGAGACGTTACACCTTGGCCGGGGCCGGCGATCCTCTACGTTTGCGTGGTATTCAAATCTCTCAAAACCTGCTGAACGTGCTGGGGATCAAGCTGGCACTGGGACGCAGTTTTGTCGAGGAGGAGTGCGCTTGGGAGGGAGATCCGGCGATCATTCTCAGCAATTCTCTGTGGCGTCAGCAATTCGGCGGCGATCCAGAGGTCATCGGACAGTCCGTCACCATTAACGATAGGTCCGTGGCTGTGGTCGGTGTGCTACCTGCAGCAGCCCATCTGGATGTTCTCTTCGGGCCCAATACCCATGCAGATTTGCTACTCCCCTTGCCATTGACCGAAGAGATGGTTCGCCGGGGAAATCAGCTCTTTGGGATCGGTCGATTAAGGGCCAGTGTCAGTATCGCCCAGGCCCGGGAGGAACTGGCGGTGATTGACGCCCGGTTGCATGAATCGAATCCCGAGCGCAACGACGGCCATTTTGGTATACGCGCCACCCTGCTGGACGATCACGTGCGCGTCGTTTTTCGCCCGGCCTTCGCTCTACTGTCAGGCGCAGTGCTGTGTGTATTACTGATTGCGTGCATAAATCTATCGAACCTCCTGCTAGCCCATGCCCAGGCACGGCGTCAGGAATTTTCCGTACGTATCGCCATGGGTGCCAATCGATGGGACCTGGCTCGTCAGACCTTGAGCGAAAGCCTGATCCTCGTGGGTGCCGGCTGTGTACTGGGAGTACTTGCGGCCTCTCTCATTACTGCTTCACTGACACGTCTGCAGGTCTTCAATATTCCCTTGCTGCAGACCGCATCCATGGATACGAAAACCCTTGTAGTCACGATCACCTTGGCATGTTGCTCTGCGGTACTATGCAGTCTATTGCCGATCCTGCAACTGTGGCGGTGTCATCCGAGTGAGGTCATGCGCGAGTCGAGTACGCGTACTAGTGCCGGCGCAGGCGCTGTATGGATTCGCAAGATGCTCGTGGTCTCAGAGATCGCACTGGCCTATGTACTGCTCGTGGGTGCCGGCCTGCTAACGCGTAGCTTCGTCAAAGTATTGCATGTCGATCTCGGTTTTGTACCCGAGCATGCGGTCTCTGTGCGAGTTGACACCAAGTATCTCCCATTGCCCGAGAGGATCGCTTACTACGACCGCCTGGTGGAACGGGTGGCTACTGTCCCGGGCGTAGAATCCGTAGGCTTGAGTGATACCCAGCCGCTGGGTTCCAAACGGGCGTGGTCCGTGGAAGTGACTGGGAATCCTGATGAGCGTCGCGACCGATCCTTTGCATATCTCCGGGTGGTGGATCACCATTATATGCAGACCCTGCGTATCGGGTTGCACGCGGGTCGCTACTTCGACGAACGTGACACCCCGAAATCCCAGAGGACTATGATTGTCAGTGAAACCATGGCCCGTAACCTGTGGCCTAATCAGGATCCCCTGGGACAAACCGTGCGCACTAGCAGACGCGATTATACGGTGGTTGGTGTCGTATCTGATGTGACGCATGGACTGGAGGAAGCCCCACAACCCGATATGTATTTGAACATGCATCATACGCAGGACTGGGCCTCCCCGGAACTGGTGGTTCGCGCCCGGCGTGCACCGGACCTGTTCATCCCGGACGTACGGGCTGCTATCAAGATTTTCGACCCTACGCTGGCCAGCAATGAATTCACCACCTTGGAGCAGATTGTGGATTGCGCGATCGCGCCCCGGCGCCTCTTCACTGACATACTGAATTCTTTTTCATCTTTCGCATTATTGCTGGCCGCTGTTGG
>DAOUEM010000255.1:0-2247 GCA_034430555.1 Anaerolineae bacterium
AAACGGGCAGGCCGCGATCGGTCTGCCCGTCCGGTAATCCTGTACGACCGGTCAGTCGCGGTCGTCGAGGGACACGTAGTCCTGGGTGGCCTCGCCCACGTAAACGAAGCGGGGCCGGAAGATACGGTTGTCGGCGTGCTGCTCCAGGGCGTGCGCCGCCCAGCCGACCACGCGCGAGACGGCGAAAATCACGGTGAATAACTCGGTGTCGATGCCCATCGAGGACATCACCACGCCGGAGAAAAAGTCCACGTTGGGCCAGATGCCCTTTTCGCCCACCTTTTCGCCCATCGTCTTTTCGATGACCTCGGCGATGGCCAGCCAGTATTCGGTGCCGGCGCGCTTGGTGATCTGCTTGGCGTAGCGATGCAGGATGACGGCGCGGGGGTCCATCGCCTTGTAAACGCGGTGGCCGAAGCCCATGATCTTCCGTTTCTTGGCCAGCGCCCGGGTGAGCCAGACCTCGGCGTTTTCCGCCGAGCCGATCTCCTTGAGCATTTCCATCACGCGCTGGTTGGCCCCGCCGTGCAGCGATCCCTTGAGCGCGCCAATACCGGCCACGACCGTCGAGTACATATCGGACATGGTGGACTGCACGACCAACGCGGCGAAGGTCGAGGCGTTGCAGCCGTGATCGGCATGGGTGATCAGGATCACGTCCATGATCTTGGCCAGCAGGTCGTCCGGCTCCTCGCCAAACACCATGTAAAGGAAATTGGCGGCGTGTGAAAGATCGGGACGCGGCCGGATCGGCTCCTGGCCCAGGCGGGCGCGGCCGATCGCTGCGGCGATAGTGGCCATGCGCGAGGTCAGCTTGATGGCGGCCAGTTCATGAGCGACAGGCGTGTCCTCCTCGGCAGCCTCATCGAAGCCGGCCAGCATGGAGACAGCCGTCCGTAAGACGGCCATCGGATGCGCCTGATACCCCTGCGACTGGCGCTTGATCAGGTCGTAAACTTCCTGGGGAATGTCCCGGTACTGGACCAGGCGCTGGTTGAAGGTGATCATTTCCTCGTTGGACGGCAGGCGATCATACAGCAAGAGGAAGGCCGTCTCTTCGTAACTGGAGCGTTCGGCCAGGTCCTCGATCGAGTAGCCCTGGTAGTAGAGCTTGCCCTCCTCGCCATTGACGTAACTCTTGGTCGTTTCACGGGCGATGACGCCGGCCATCCCGCTGGCAAATTCCACTTCACCGGGCTGGGCGACGAGCTTTACAGCAAACATATGCGGCTCCTAGCTACAATGATAGATTGATACGCACCAGCCGCCCACCTGGAGGCAGGCAGGCTGAAAGGGTAAAAACAATCGGTTGCTGGTAAGGCACAAGAAGAATGAGAGGTGCGATGAGACCACGATACCCAATCATCGCATACTCGCTACCCAATGCGCCACATTTGATTTAGATGTTTTGGCTTAGGCAAAAGTTACAGTTGATTTCGCCTCACGGCGCGGCCTCCGGAGCCGGGACCGGCGCCGAATAACGAAGGGACAACTCCAGGCGAACCTCGGCGTTCAGCCGGTCGTGAATGCTGGTCTGCCAGGCGGCGATCACCTCCGGCGGGGGCGGTTCCGGCAGGCTCACCGTCGCCAGGACGGCGCGCTGCGTCCGGTCCTGCCACTGCACGTCGATCACCGTACCGCTGACGGATGCGCGCAGCACCTCGCGCACGACCTCCAGGTCCGCCGCCGCCTGGATCGAATTCACCAGCGAGCCGGCCAGCGGCAGCGCCAGCACCAGCAGCACCAGCGCCGAGAGCACGATCCGCTGGCGGTAACGCACGGGGGAATCCGAATCGGCGCGCAGCCGCACCCCCAGCCACAGGAAAACCGCCGCACCCGCCAGGCTGATCGAGACAATGTTCATGATGAAGAGGAAAAACGCGCCGCTGGCCAGGGCCGCGTCGCCGAAGGCCAGCCCCAGCCCCACCGTGCACAGCGGCGGCATCAGGGCCGCGGCGATCGCCACCCCGGCCAGGGCCGAGGGGATATCCTTGCGGGCCATGGCGTACGCGCCCGCCATCCCGGAAAACAGGGCAATGGCCATGTCCGGCAGGGAGGGCTGGCCGCGTGACAGCATCTCGCTGGTCGGGATGTTAAAAGGCGTCAGCCAGCCGGTCAGGAAAGCCAGGGCCAGGGTCAGTAAGATGCCCCGCAGCGTGGTGAAGGCCGCCGTCCGCATCAGACGCCAGTTACCCTGGGTCAGCCCGACGCCAAAGCCCATGAGAGGCGACATCAACGGCGCGATCA
>DAOUEM010000256.1:0-8037 GCA_034430555.1 Anaerolineae bacterium
CTCGCCGTCCACGTGAATCTCGCCGCCGTCGCGCATGTCGCAGATCATGTCCCAATGGATGGCCGACTCGTTTTTGCTGCCGGTCTCCGGGTAGCCGCGCCCCAGCGCCATGTGGATGGTGCCGCCGATCTTCTCGTCGAACAGGATGTTGCCGGTGAAGTCCTGGATGCCGAAGTTGGTGCCGATGGCGAACTCGCCCAGGTAGCGCGATCCCTGGTCGATGTCGAGCTGGGTGAGCAGGAATTCCTCGTTTTTGCTGGCGCTGGCCTCGACCACCTTGCCATCTTCGAACTTCAGCGCCACATTCTCCACCGAGCGGCCCTGGTAAATGGCCGGGAAGGTGAACTTCACCCAGCCGTTGACCGACTCCTCCACCGGCCCGGTGAAGATCTCGCCGCTGGGCATGTTCTTTTTACCATCGCTGTTGATGAAGGTCCGGCCCGTGATGTCCAGCGAAAGGTCGCAGTTGGCGCTCTTGACGGTCAGATGTCTTTTGCCGGCCAGCCAATCGACCATCTTTTGCTGCTCGGCGGAAATCTTGCGCCACTCGGCGACGGGGTCTTCGCGGTCGCAGAAGGTCGCGCCAAAGACGAAGTCCTCGTATTCGCTGAGGCTCATCTCGGCCTCTTGCGCGCTGGCGTTGGTGGGGTACTGCGTCAGCGTCCACTTATAGTCGCCGGCAGCCGTGCGCGCCATGCGCGTCTTGCCCAACTCGGTCCGGGCGGCCTGCGTTTTCGCCATCCTGGCCGGATCAAAATTCGACATGGCGCGGGTATTATTGGTCGCCCGCAGCGCGATCATTACGTCCAACTCGTCGGTGAGCAGCCGCTCGACCGGCGACACCCAGGTCAACTGCTCGTCGCTGGCTTCACGGTAGAGGATATCGTTCAGGCCCTCGTCGCTGAGCAGGATCATCGGGTGTCCCCCCGCCTGCAGCACCGCGCGGTACACTTCCCGCGCCAGCGGCACCGCCACGACTTCCGCCTGGATCATGGTCCATTCGCCGGGTTGCAGTTCGACGCTGTAGTTCACCAACAAGTCAGCCAGCCTGACCAGACGCGGATCAGCCATCGTATTCTCCTGTGTATTTGGGCAAAATTACGGCCAGGGGCCGCAGCGCCGGCTGGTGATGACCCGACCGGCATTTATGGGCCGGGATTATACCACCACCCCCTGGTAGCGACGACCGTCATGCAGGCGCAGGGTGGCCGTCAAGTGCTCATACATGTTCTGGACTATCCTGGATTCGTCAGGTATGCTCATTCCAACAGAATGCGCCCACTTGACGATAATGGCGTAAACCCTATACTGCGACCACAGTGCCACATGCGACAAACTATTGTTGTTGGGAGGATCGACTCATGCCGGGACACATATTTATCAGCTATTCCAAAACAGATGCGTCTTTCGCCTTAAAGCTGGCCGATGATCTCAAATCCGCCGGGTTCAAAGTGTGGATCGACCGCCAGATCGGGGGCGGCGAACGCTGGCGGACCTCCATCTTGCAAGCCCTGCGCGAAGCTAACGAGATGATCGTGGTGCTCTCGCCCAATGCCATGCAATCCGAGTGGGTGATGCACGAAGGCTCGGTGGGCAGCGGGCTGCAAAAGCCGATCTACCCCGTCCTGCTAGAACCGGTGCACAAGCTGCCCGTGTGGATGGAGGAAGTCCAGTACGTCGACTTCGTGCGCAAGGATTACGATAACGCCTTCCAGGAGTTGGTTGACGCGCTGACCCCGCCCAACGCCCTGCAAGACCTGCTCGACCAGCAGGTGCAGACTTACCGCCAAACGGGCGACCTGATCGGCGATGCCCTGCTGCGGGTATTGGAAGAAGGCGAGGATACCCTGACGATCAACGAAGAGGCGGGGGCCTTGATCGAACGCAGCAAACGCGCCGTGGCCGTGCGCCGCCGCCTGATCCGGGGAGGCTCGGTCGCGCTGGCCCTGCTGGTCGTGTTCGCCATCATTTCCTCGGTCGTGGCGATCGGGGCCAACAACCAAGCCAACCAGAATCTGAACAACCTGGCCACGCAAGAGGCCCGGGCAAATACAGCCATCGCCAATGCGCAGTTGGCCGGCACCCGCGTCGCCATCGCCGATCGCATGTTCCAGAGCCTGTATGAGCTAACCGATACCATCGTCGTGGGCCGGGTCCCCTACGACCTGGCCTGGTACGGCACCGGCTTCTGGGTCGCCAATCTGCAGGACAACTCCGTGATGCAGGTCGACCTGCGGGGCGGCGCGCCGCTGTTGAACGACATCCACGTGGTAACCGTCGGCGACGCCCCGACCGCGGTGGCCTGGACCGGCGCCCACCTGTGGGTGGTCAATAACGACGACGACAGCCTGATGCAGATCGACCCGGAAACTTATACGGTGATCGGCACGGTAACGGTCAATGACGAGCCGACCGACCTGGCCTGGGACGGCACCAGCCTGTGGGTCTCCAGCCGCAGTGAGGACACCATCGAACAGATCAACCCGCAGACGCTCAGCGTGGAACGGACCATCATGGTCGACGACGATCCCGACCGCACGTCCGGGCCGCAGGCGCTCCTTTGGGATGAGACCAACCACCGCCTGTGGGTCGTCAACCAGGGCGCGAAGACCGTGCAATGGATCGACCCTACCAGCGGCACGATCGTCCACACCTACCCGGTGGGCAACGGCCCGAATGCGCTGGCCTGGGACGGCTTATTCCTGTGGGTCAGCAACTCGCTGGACAATACGATCATACAGATCGACCCCGACCGCGACTCGGCAGTCGATCCCGGCGCGGTGGGCGAACCCATCGCGGTGGGCCGAACACCCAATGCGCTGTTATGGGATGGCACAAGCCTCTGGGTCGCTAACCGGGGGGACAGCACCATCATGCGCTTCGTGCCGTCGGATGAAGACCATGTGTATTGGCAGGAGGTTCCCCTGCCGGCAGCAGTTGCAGACAATATCGGCGATAAACCGCGTGCCTTGATGTGGGGCGACGGCGCGGTGTGGATCGCCAACAGCGATGATGCCTCCGTCACGCGGCTGATCAGCAACTAAAGCCAAGGCAATCACGTACACTTAACAAAGGGGCTCAACCCGGCCCCGAGGCAGGCCCGCTCGGAAGCAGGCATATCCAACCGTGGCCGGGTTTCCCCATGCCACGACCGGCCAGAGGCTAACCGGCACTGGAGCACCTATGATCGAACGGCTCGTATTCGTTTATTCCTACGCCATCCGGAATATGATCCGCGACCGGCGGCGCACGGCTTTCACGCTGCTGAGCGTCGCTGCCGGTGTGGCGACCGTGGTCGCGCTGCGGATGCTGGGTCTGATGCTGACCGACGCCCTCACCAGCAATGCCCAGGCGTTTTTGCGCGGCGACATCAAGGTCGTCACCCGCTCGTCGGACCGGATCACGGTCAGCATCTTCGAGACCGGCGACGTCACCTATGCCTTTAGCGCGGCGAACATGGCCCACATCCGCGACTGGGCCGCCGACAACGACGTCGAAGTGACGTTTGTCTCCGGCAGCGAGTTGATGCAGACCGCCGTCATCGCCGACGGCCAGGCCGGCGCGCCTGCCCTGGCGATGAGCTATTTCATCGAACCGGGCGTGTACCCGTTTTATGACATCGTGCGGGCCGAAGACCCTCCCGGGGTGTTGCTGGCCGATCTCTTCAGCGGGCCGGACCCGATCGTGTTGGGCCGCCGGCTGGCCGACCAGATCGGCGCCGAGGTCGGCGACCAAGTGCGTATCGGCGCGGCGGAAAACTTCCACACCGTCACCGGCATCGTGGCCGATTCCGCCGAAAGTTCCTTCGAAAGCCCCAACAGCCTGCTCTTCAGCTTCGTGTACCTGGACCGCACCCAGATGACGGCCTTCGGACTGGAAGACGTGGCCGACCGCGCCTACATCCGACTGCCGGAGCCGACCCCAGAAGCCGTCGAGCGGATCGCCCAGGGCGCGCGGCGCTGGCCGGACTCCGACATGGGCCGCAACGTGCGGTGGTCTATCGACACGGCAGACGAAATCCTGGAGATCAACACGGTCATCGCCGACGTGATCTCGCGCTTCGTGCTGGTGCTCAGCCTGGTCGGGCTGGTGATCGGCGGCGTGGGCATCATCAATACCATGCTGGTGGCCGTCAACCGCCGCTCGATGGAGATCGCCATCCTCAAGACGCTGGGCCTGCAAGGCCGGGATGTATCGCTGGTGTTTATGGCAGAGGCGACCATCGCCGGGCTGGTGGGCAGCCTGCTCGGCATCGTGCTGGGCATCCTGCTGAGCTACTTCGCCCGCGACCTCGGCCAGCAGGCGTTTGCCGTGCCCCTGCCCTGGCGCATCTACCTGGACCCGATGCTGATCGGGGTGGCGCTGGGTATGGTGATCACGGTGTTCTTCAGCTTCCTGCCGACCACCATCGCCGCCCGCATCCGGCCCAACCTGGTGCTGCGGGCGGGCAGCATCCCGATGGCGCGGGCCGGCTGTCTGTGGTCCTTACTGAGCCTGGTGCTGATGATCGTGGGCTTTGGCCTGCTGGTCGACCTGATTCTGGGCACCCACCGCTTCCCCTTCATCCAGTTACCGCCGCCGCTCACGCCGGGCATCACCGGCACGCTGGGCGTCTTTATCATGCTGGGCATCTTCCTGGCGCTGACATGGGTGCTGGTCTGGGTGCTGGGCAAACTGCCGACCTTCCGCAACCCCAACCTGCAGATCGCCATCAAGGGCCTGACCATCCACCGCAGCCGCACGGCGCTCAGCCTGCTGGCGCTGATCATCGGCATGACCTCGCTCAGCGGCACCCTGATCATGACACGCAGCATCAACATGCTGCTGTTCACCAGCATCAGCCAGCCGCTGGGCGGCAATATCATCATCCTGCCGCTGCCGCTGGTCAAACCGCTGGTGCATGCCCGGCTGGACGCGCAAGAAGCGGTCAACGGCTACCGCGACCTGCGCTTCCCCACCAACGTACGGCTGCAAGCGATCGACGGCGAGCGCGACTTCGAAGATTGGTTTGACCTTAGCGACGAAAACTTCAACTCCGGCTTACGCTTCGCGCAGTTGCAGTTTATGCTCGGCGTGGAAGTGCACGGGGAACCGCCGCGCGGCACCCTGGTGGCGGGCCGCTACCTTGGCCCGGAGGACGCTGGCCAGCCGCACATCACGATTCCGCACATCCCCGAGCTGGAAGCCAACGGCGTCGGCGTGGGTTCGACGCTGACCTATCGCCTCGCCCGCCAGACCATTGATTTCGAGGTGGTGGGCATCGTCGCGCCGGACGCCAACGCCAGTTTCATCCCGTTTAGCCTGGGCGACAGCGCCCCGCAGATCCCGCTGGACATGGTGAGCAGCGACATCCCCATCGACTTCATCATCGCCGACGCCGAGACCGATGCCATCAAGGACGTGATGGCTTCCGTGGGGGCGGTGCCGGGACTGTTCGTGTTCGACATCAGCATCTTCGACTCGATGATCAGCCGCCTGCTCAACCAGATGGCCGCGCTGCCGCTGCTGGTGGCCGGGCTGAGCCTGTTCGCCGCCACCACCCTGATCGCGACCACGGTGGCGCTGGCCACCCTGGAAAGCCGCCGGCAGATCGCCATGTTGAAGGCGCTGGGCGTCAACCGCTGGCAGACGCTGGGCCAACTGCTGGCAGAAAACGGCATCGTGGGGCTGGCGGGCGGCCTGATCAGCCTGCTGCCCACCGCGCTGATCCTGTGGCTGGTGCCGGCGCTGACGCAGGGCATCGTGCACCTGCCGACGCCGGTCGACCTGATCGCCCTGATGCTGGCGCTGTCGGTGATCATCACGCTGCTGGCGACGCTACTCACCGCCTGGTCAGCCTCCGGGGAGACGCCGCTCACCGTGCTCCGGCAGGGGTAGCCGGGGCGCAGCAGCCGGCACCCTGGCACGACCACACCACCGGCGCCATCTGGGCGCGGCGTGGGGAGTGTCAGATTTTCTGTGTAAATCCCCTTTGCAATCCTAAAACGTCAGCCGGTCCTCAAAGCAGATCGTGCGCTGGTTGAGGACTATTGCCCAATTGCGGACGGGTGCGGTCCACCTGCGGGTGATGTCCATCGTGACCAGGTAGAGCAGCTTGCGAGCAGCCTCCGGTTTGCCTTCGCGTCGCAGTTTGAGGTGGAGTGCATTGAGAAAGACAAACGGGTAGATCGCGGCCAGCGGGCGGCTCTGCCAGGCTTCCACCAACGACCACACCTTGTCGGTGATCGTGCTGATGGCTTGCGCGGTGATCGTCACGGTTCCCTGGATGTCGCGTGTACTCAGCCCTTTGGCATACCTCCCGATGCCTTTTTCTTCAAGTTCACCGGTGTTGCTGGCGTACTTCTGGAGGAGCTGGGGCTGGAAGCTGCCCGGATGGCAATGCCGCGGATAGTTGTCACTTGCTCAAGGCGGTACAGGCTTATGTGGTACAGTTTAGGAAGGGGGCGATATACTGGTTATGGTATCGGACACAGCGTTATTCAGTGTGGCACGCTGTAAAAGTTGGCAGGAAGCTCCTGGGTAACGCGAGGACGCCATCTGTGCGTGAGGTAAACACTCTGTACCAGACCGTCTCCCCGGAGCAGAACGGATTCTCAACCTGGCGGACCTCCACCACCGCATTCTGAACCTGCTGGGACGATACGTCCGACGGTGCTATTTCCAGTTTGCATAGGGGAATGTACGCGATATCTTTGGTTTGCTTGTTGCGCTGGGAAAGGAAATGTTTATGAAGCGCGTGAGATGGGTGTTCGGCATCGTCCTGGTCTCATTTATAGTAGTGAGTCTTTGCTTCACTCTGATAGTCTTTACCAACAGACTGCCGGGTTCAGATGGCGAAGAAGAAGACGTAGATATTCCTGCGCAGACGACTGCATATGAATTCGTCGCCCCCACCGCTACGATCGCGCTATCCCCCACGCCCAGGCCCACACCAATGCTCATAGAAATGCCCACCGTACCGGGCATCGAACCAGGCGAGTCCTATGGCATAACGTTCGTTGGTCAAGAAGGGTCGGCCGACGGAATCATCCCGTACGAATGGCAAACGCCGTCAGAAGTCGAACCACGTTACGAACTCAGCGTATCCGTCACCGAACAGGTCGTTCAACGCTGCCAATACTCCGCGATAGGCTCCAGCGAACGCGCCGAGGTGATCCGCACACAGATCGACGCTGAAATAACTCTCACCGATCTGGCAACCGGCGAAGTCATCGCCAGCGACTTGTTCATGGGTCAGGCACCCTCGTGCCCTGATAGGCAAAGTTTCAACGCAATAGGCTCTATCGAAAACCGGGGTGCGCTAGACAACATAGAGGTTGAGTTATGGCTGATCGACGCCCTGTCGGATCACGCCGACCTGCCCGCGCTCCCGCTGACACTGCGCGGTTACCAGTTCACTGGCGCCGATTACAGCCCCGACGGAACAACCGTCGTCACCACTATCCATGACCGGCCAGGCATGCGCCTGTGGGACGCCGTAACCGGTGAGGAACTGCTCGTCTTTGAAGACGCATCAAGCGGAACACTCTATCCGAGATTCAGCCTGGACGGCCGCTTCATCGTTACAGCAACTTGCAGCGTGGACAACATCGCGCGCGTCTGGGACGCGCAAACCGGAGAAGAACTACTGCAGCTCGTGGGCCATGAGTCCACTGTACAGAGCGCCGATTTTAGCCCGGACGGACAATACATCGTGACGGCAGGTAGAATCGACCGCACTGTTCGCATCTGGGATGCAGAAACGGGCGAAGAGATCCGCCAACTCACCATCGACAACGTTCCTGAACATTCCGCATACGACTTTATTTTCTTCGAAGCCACCTTCAGCCTGGATGGTAGTCGTATCGTCGCTCCCAGCAGCCGCGGTGTCACCTGCATCTGGGACGCGCACACTGGCGAAGAACTGCTGACATTGCAGCATGAAGTTGACCAACGTCATGCCGCATTCAATCCCGATGGCAGCCTGATTGTTACGTCCAATGGCAGTACCATCAACGTTTGGGATGCCCAAAGCGGGGAAGAGCTGTTCAGCCTGGG
>DAOUEM010000257.1:0-3455 GCA_034430555.1 Anaerolineae bacterium
CGCTACTTCACCTTCAGCCCGCGCTGCTGCAACCTCCGACGCACCTGTTGGGCCACGGTCCAATGCGTTTTTTTGTCGGGGTAGTTACACACCGCGAACTTCCCGAAGAGCTTCCTGGCAGCAGCGTCGTAGACGATAGCAGCCTCCTGCGAGTCATCGAAGAACCCCAGGTGGCAGCGGGTGCCCTGGAGCTGGATGCGGGCTTGGTATTTGCAGCGCCGTTTGTGCCACCCTACTCCCTTGAGGCCAGTGCATGACAGCGAACTCAGGCGTTTGTGCTGGCTGTTCTGCTGAGGCGTCGCGAAGCGCAGGTTGGCTCGCCGGTTATCCAGCTTGTTTGCGCCGTTGATGTGATCGGCGACCTGTCCGGGGCTGGCGTGCATGATGAACCGGTGCATGTAGACCAGGCTGTACCTGCCATTGATGGGCACAAACCCAGCGGCATAACCTGTCCCGGACAGGAACCCGTCGTGCTTTGAGAGGTGGTTGTACTCGGTGGGGTCAACGAGGGCAACGTGGCCGTTGCCGAGGGGAATCTGGTGTGGCATATGCATTTGTCCTTGAGGATACTAACGAGGCGAACGAACGAGGAAGCCAACACAAAAAACCCGCTGCCGGGTTTCGTTTCAGTCTATCGGTCTATCACTCAATGGATTTCGTCAGGCGGAGTACAGCTTCGGGCAGCATTATACCGCAAACTGGCACGCAGGGGGTAAAACGCGTGCTTGAGAGGCCTGAAAAAACGTGGCTCAGAACCTTTCTGACCCTAGGGAATCCCCAGGGCGATCCGCCTGTTGGATGAAGAAACCATCCATGGGACAACGAAGCGTGGTCAGGGGGGAGCGTTCGCCATCCCGGCCAGTAGGTTAAGCAGGAAAAGCCCTGACAGGAAAGACTGTAAGGTGACGCACACCTGTGGGTAGAATTCTTGTCCCGCTAACTCGCCTTAGCCTGTGCCATCGCCGCATTGTATCCCTTCCACCAGCCGTACTCCCTGCGAATCGCCAAACGTTCATCCGCGTACGTGTAGACCTCCCCATCCAGCGACAGTTCGTAGATGCCGTGCCGGTTGCGGTCCTCGCCACGGTAGGCGTAACGCGGTGTCGCGGGGGTGACAGCCGGCTCCCCACGCCGCTCTAATCGCTTCAGGGCCTTCCTGAGTGCCTTCGCGTCAGCATAATAGCGCCTGGATACACGGTGGGACCTGTCAAAAGCTAGGTTGTGTGCACATATCTCAACAGGTGGGTTCCAGGCGGCTTGCGCCGCTGCCGTGCGGGCTTTTCTCGATTGCCCCTTATGCGGGTGTTGCCGGATATGCTTAGTCTTGTAGCGGTTGGGTTGACGCCAGCGCAGCCGTATCTGGCCGCGCCGCGTGACATAACTGTAGGCGCGTTCGGGGATGTAATCCGCGATGCGGTCATCGTCTTTGGGATGCAGCGCGGTCTGGGCATAGTTGGTGACAATTTCGAGGGTCGCACCCAGCTCACGTTCCCAGTTTCGTAAGGTGTCTGGGGTGCAGTTGAACAGGCGGGCCAGCGTCTCGCGGGCTATCTTGGGGTCTTCCCGATGGGCCAGCCAGCCGGCGTAGAGCTGCGCCTTGAACGTGCCCAGGCTGCCCCCTACCCTGAGGTGCACATCCCGCGAGCCGGGGATATTGGTCTCCACCAATGCGGGACCGGTGTGTGCGGCCAGGCTTGCGAGCTGTCGACTCACCTTCACATAACTTCGGAGCCAGACACGGCCATCTTCCGACAGGCCCCAGAACAGGCCTGCCCCGTCCTTGAGCAGCCGGTTGAAATGACGCCGGGAGTGCAGCGCTCCGGCGGTCCGCGCAGTCTCAAACAACTCTTGGCGCGTTGTCCAGCCAGGTCGTCCGAACTGGTGCCGCGCGATGGCCCACAGGCGGAATTCAGCGACTTTGGACAGCCCGATAGCCAGCCGTCCCAGTTCCGGGTCAATCCGTACCTCTAGCGGAGGCGGCGGGTCTTTCTTGACTGGCGTGGGAACGTGCTCAACCTGGAGGGAAACCGCCGCGACTGGCACAAACAACTTCTGACGAGGCATAGCACGCTGATGGTAAAGGTCAGCCCCTTCCTGGTAATCCTGGTCAGCTTGTGCCTGCTGCTTCTGCCGGGTCTCAACGCTGCGCAGGCGGTCGTTGTCATCCTGTGTCCAGGGGGCGTAGCCGGATTGCTGCCGGTGTGTTCGGAGAATCGTCAGAGCTTCTTGTTCACGTTGTTGTTGGGAGTGCTTATCCGGCTGACTGCTTACGGTTGCCACGTCTCACCACTCTTTTCGGGGTGAGAGGGCTTTGGGAGGAACAACCTTTAGACTTGCCAGTAAGGTACTTCTTGGTATAATCTAGAGGTAGGGATGAAAACAACAGCGTCCCGCCCAAAGAACGCCCTCTCACCAAGGGCACACACAAGCACCTGCTGGTCGGCAAACCAATTAGGCAGGTGTTTGTATTTCCTTCAGAAACAATCAGTCCTTCTTGGGCAAATCGCCCCGGCGCTCCAACGTTTCAATCATGCCCTTAATATACTGTTGACCGCTCTCGCGCAGCAATTCTTCAATTCGTTGTTGCGCCCTGTCCAACTGCCCCTTGAGCTCGCTGATCAGTTGCTGTTTTTCCTCTACCCGCTTCCTCTCAGCATCCAGTTGGGTTTCTAGCCTGATAGTATCTTCTTTGAAGCGTTGGGCTTCCTTCAGGGCCAAGCGCGCCTCTTCCAACTCCTGCTGAGTTCGCATGAGGCTGCGCTGTAGGTAGTCGACTTCAAGCGATAATCGTCGCTCCTGCTCACCCACTACCAAGGCCTGTACTTCATCGGGGGGTAATGCCGGGGAGGCCCCTCGTTGGCCATTCTGGAGCGATAGGTGAATATCGCTGTAGGTCATCCCCTGTTTCTTCAGCTCATCAACCAGAGAGAAAACCGTCAGGTCTATGTGGCTGTACATCCGGTGCTTGCCACGCCCTGGAGTAGCAGTCGGGGACAAGTAATCCTGAAACTCATCCGCCCAGTTGCGGATAGTCTCCAGGGCTACTCCAAAAATGGTTGCCGTTTGACGGCTGGTGTACAGGTTTTGGTCGCTCATGGCCTAATAATACTCATCTTTTTGTTATAAGCAAAAAGCAGCGCCCAACCCAAATCACTACGCGGTACCAGGTGGTACCATCTGGTACCAAATTGGCCGCATGTGACTTTAAAAACTCGTATCAAACAAAATTGGCATTATAAAACAAAATATGGTACAAAAACACTAAGTGTCATTGGCACTAGGTGCCAGAAGGAGAGAGGAACTGACCGTGGCAGCTAAACGGTTTCGGTTGAAGTTCACGTTTTGGTTGGATGTTACCAAAGACGATGAGTATGAATTGGCGGGGCAGATTGACGATCTCAAACGGGAGCGCCTGTTTTCTCAGACGATCCGTGATGGTATTCGCCTGTTGTGCG
>DAOUEM010000258.1:0-1703 GCA_034430555.1 Anaerolineae bacterium
GATGACATCGGCCTGGAAATTGATCAGGTCGGCCAGCACCACCAGCACGATCATGATCAAGACAAGAATGCCGCCGGCCAGGGCACCGTTGATCGCCAGGCTGGTGAAATCGCCGGTATCGATCTGGGTGACTGCGTAAAAACCGGCCACCAGGATCACCCCGAACAGGATGATCACGCTCAAGGTCAGCGCCGGTGGTTGGATTTCCAGGAAGAGCAAGGTCTGAACCGTATCGGAGATGATCTGCCGGTCGGCGAATACGGTCAACATGCCGATGATGGCCACGAATGCCATGCCGAAGCCAATGACCAGGCCGATGCGAATGGAATTACGGGAGATAGTCATCGCGTCACGCCTTCTTTTCGCTGAGGACTTCACCCACGATGCCGCTGGGTCGGAAGATGAGGATCAGGACGAGCATGCCAAAGGCGATCACGTCCTTAAGCTGGGTGGGGATGCCCAGCAGGGAAGGGGCGACCGACTCGATGGTGCCCAGGAAAAAGCCGCCCACCGCCGCGCCGGGAATATTGCCGATGCCACCCAACACAGCAGCCGTAAACGCTTTGAGTCCGGGGAGGAACCCCATCATATGGGTGACCTGCCGGTTATACAGTGCGAACAGGACCCCGGCGGCCCCGGCCAGGATGGCCCCCAGGACGAAGGTCGACACGATCACGCTGTCCACGTTGATGCCCATGAGTGCCGCTGTGCTTTTATCCTCGGCGACGGCGCGCATAGCCTTGCCGGTCTTGGTGCGCTGCACGTAAAACCACAGGCCGACCATCATCAGAATGGCGGTCAGAAAAACCACGAGGTAGATGGGGCGGAAAATGATCTCAATACCGAATAGTTCGAGCGGGTAGCGTCCGCTGACGACATCCAGGCCCTGGCAGACTTCGGCCCCGTTGATGGTGGCGCATTCCAGGGGGAAAACCTGGGGCAGGATGTAAAAGTGTACGTTGGGGTATACCTTGGGGCTGGAGCCGAACAATCCACGGAAGGCCTGCTGCAAGAAGATACTTGCCCCGATGGCCGTGATCAGGGGGACCAGGCGGGGCGCTCGCCGCAAAGGGCGATAGGCGATCCGCTCCAGGCCAATAGCGATAATAACCGAGGTAATAATGGCGATGGTAAAAACGATGATCAGCGACAGCAGGGGATTTTGTTCCAGGAAACTGATTTCAGCCTCTGCGTCCACTGTGATTCTGGTCATGGCGTCGATGACAAAAAAGCCAACATACGTACCACCCATGAATACCTCGCCATGGGCGAAGTTAATCATAAAGAGGATGCCGTAAACCAGGGTATAGCCCAGCGCGATCAGCGCATAGATGCTGCCCTGGGCCAGTCCAAAGATCAACTGGCGCGCGAAGGTCTCCAGGTTGTAGTTGCCGGCGGCGATGGTTACCAACCCTTTATAGATGATAACCGCCACAATAATGGTTCCCACCATCGTGACCGGGCTGCGTAAAATGCTACTGAAAAACCGTTCAGGTAGACCGGCGCTTGTTGATTTTGATGGCGCACCGACATCTTGTGTTGCCATGGGCGGCTCCTCTGAGTGCTTTTCGGTTGTTTCCTGTGTATATGAAAAGGGCAGAGGAGGACAACTATCCTCCTCTGCCACAGTGAGACGAACTTACTCGGCGCTGGTGGAGACCCAGCTGCCGTCGATGACCTGGTAGACGTCGATGACGCTGCCG
>DAOUEM010000259.1:0-1626 GCA_034430555.1 Anaerolineae bacterium
GTCCCAAGTCATAGGTAGTGCTTGCCTGGCAAAAACAGTAAGCGTCTGCTCGCGATTTGCTGTCCATCTAGCGATTGTCGATATAGTGTTAGTCATACGGCTGACACCAAACGCCAGATAAACACTCACCGCCTCGGCATACGCTCGCGCCCCGACCCCACTCTCACGCAGCGGCACATCGTCATCCGGCAGGCCCGCCGCCAGCGCGTCGGCGTAAACCTGCTCCCGTGCCTCGCCAACCAGGTCGGAGAAGGTGGTCAGGGCCATTAACTGGCGATTGGTGAACAGGTGCTTGTGTTTCACCATCCCATAGAGTTGAATACGGAAACCTAATGCTTGCTCAGGTAGATCGGTGTCCGGCGCATTTTCTGGTTCAGGGACATTAGCAGCTTGTTCGTGATAGCCATCAGGCGCGTAGTAGCTGCGTCCGCTCTGGCCTTCCGTCACAATCGCCATGAGCTGCGCAGCCATACGCCCAGCCTTACCCTCATCGCGGACATGGTCAAAAGGGACAGGTGTCCCGCAAGCCAAACAGATAGCACCGGTTCGCTCCACAGTCCCATCAGGGCCTTTGCCGCTGGCGGCCTGCTTCACTTCATAACTGATCTTGCGCGTTTTATTATCGACATGCGGCTCCACCCATGCGCGGCGGCCTTTTTTCTTACTCAGGTCAAAGCTGCGGACTAAAGGCATCATCGCGCCACAGGCAGGGTTGGGGCATTTCACAGTGCGCGCCCATAACCAGGCAATCACCGTCTCGCCGTTGTGCTCCGGGTACAGGTGCCCAATCCGCTCCCAGGCCCGGTCGCGCATCCACTCGCCATAGAAACGCACGTCGGCGGCCAGCCCGGCTGCGCCCTTCCAGCTTCCACCCTGTGCTGTGCCGCCCTGGCTGTCAGGATTCACCGGCGGCATGTTGGCAAACTTCGGCGGTATCTCAATCAGCGCCTTGTTGATCATCACCGCCACCGGGTTCAGGTCGCTGGCATGGGCTTCCAACCCCAATCGCTGCGCCTCCAGCGGTATCGAGCCGCCCCCGGCAAAGGGATCGAGCAGCGGCGGTGGGTTGCCACCAGTCGCCAACCGGATCAGGCGGCGGGCATCCTCTAATACCCGTTCATCCGTCGTCGATTCCCACTGAACAAGCGTCTCGATGAACTTGAACAGCCGCTGGCGCGGCGTGTCGTTCTCCGGGTCGGTACCATACTCAAGCGCGCGGCACGCCTCCACAAATTCCGCAGGTGCGTCTGGGTCGTTGGGATCGTCGACCAGCGAGGCAAAGATCACCGCGCGGGCGGCGGCCAGCGGTCGGCGCGCCCACCACAGGTGCAGCGTCGATGGGTGCCCATGCCGGATCGATTTTTCACGCGCGCTCGCCACGTTGATCGCTTCAAGCGGCAGGGCAACTTCGATGAGTTTTTTGCGGTAGGTCATACAATATTCCTCTAGCTTGATCAGCGGCGATAGTATTTTTCCATTGTGGGGTTGCCAAAGATGTCCTCACTCATTCGATCCAATTCCTCGGCACGCTCATAACCCAGCTTCTTGGCTACATTCAAAATCCGCTTTCCAATTTCCTGGTGTGTGGCATTGAATGGGCTGCGGCTCTCATCGTCGCGGAACGAA
>DAOUEM010000260.1:0-4379 GCA_034430555.1 Anaerolineae bacterium
TGGGTTTGGAGGCGCTCGGTCTGCCGGGCATACCCTGGTTGGAAGACATCTGGTGGGCACGGGTGTCGCTGTGCTTGTTGGTCATCTGGGGATGGCTGGGCTACAACATGGTTCTTATGCTGTCCGGATTGCAAACGATCCCCAAAGAACTGACAGAAGCGGCCCTCGTTGATGGCGCTACGTCTGTGCAAGCTTTCTTCCGCATTACGATTCCCCTGTTACGCCCCATGATTCTTTTTTCGGTGGTGTTATCCACAATGGGCACTTTTGCGCTGTTTAATGAGGTCATGGCGCTGACCAATGGCGGTGGCCCGACCCGTGCCACACTCACCCCTGTGGTCCACATCTACAATGTGGCCTTTAGTGATTTCCGGTTTGGGCGCGCGTCTGCCCAGGCCTACGTTTACTTCGGGCTGATTTTTATACTGACTATCTTCCAGTTCAGGTATGTGGGGCGTGAACGATGAGTAGCCAATCTACTATGCGAACTTCGCCCAGCATACATCCCGAAATGGGGAAGCTGGAATACCGGATTAGGCGTTTCGGCAGCAATCTGCTGATTTACACACCGTTGACAGTGCTCGCCATATTCATGGTTCTTCCTTTCATCTGGATGCTGAGCACATCTTTTAAACCCCAGGAGGAGATCTTCGTCAGCCCACCGATCATCATCTCGCCAAACATGACTTTTGAGGGTTATCAATATATTGTCGAAGAGGCCGACGTGCTTCGTTCCTTATGGAACACTTTTTTTATTTCAAGCGCGTTTACCGTTGTCACACTTTTCTTCTGTTCGTTAGGCGGTTATGGTTTTGCCAAGTACCGGTTTCCGGGACAGCGATTCCTTTTCTTCTTCCTCCTGGGCACGATGATGCTCCCTGGCACGGTGACGATGGTGCCGCTGTACATCATCATGCGCGACTTGAAGTGGATTGACACCTTCTTGCCACTCATCGTGCCGGGCGCGGCCAACGCCTTCGGCATCTTCTTCATGCGCCAGTACATCAGCACCGTCCATGACGAGTTACTTGACGCGGCGCGTATTGACGGGTGTAGCGAGTTCGGCGTTTTTTGGCGGGTGATTTTACCGATTATTATCCCTGGATTGACGAGCCTCGGTCTGATCGTCTTCATGGCAACCTGGAATAACTACCTCGGCCCGTTGATTTACTTGAAGTCGTCAGAAAATTACACGTTGCCATTGACCATGATGACCATGCAAGGCCCGCCTGGTTACTCAGCCTATCGCGAGTGGATGGGCGTCGCTGTGGTTAGCGTCGTGCCTCTGCTGGCTATTTTCCTGGTTTTCCAGCGCCGCTTTGTGGAAGGCATCACGGCTGGCGCAGTTACAGGATAATTGAAACAGGCATAACACATTCACTAATGAGAGGAAAATCTTGAACAAGACATTTTACTTCGGCGCGGACTATTATCCAGAACATTGGCCCGAATCACGCTGGGCTGAAGACGCCCGCCTGATGCAAGAAGCCGGATTCAATGTGGCGCGCCTGGCCGAATTTGCCTGGTCCAGGATGGAACCCAGCAAAGGCCAGTTCGACTTCGCCTGGCTTGACCGCGCCATTGCTTTGCTGGCCGATCATGGTATCAAAACGGTGCTGGGCACACCGACGGCCTCGCCGCCCCCCTGGGTGATGGCCGGTCCCGACTTTTTTATCGTCAATGAAAACGGTGTCCGCCGGACGTATGGCCTGCGCCGCGAATACTGCCCAACCTACGAACCGTACCGCCAGCACTCGGTGCGTATCACGCAGGTGATGGCCGATCATTATCAAGCCAATCCGCATGTGATCGGGTGGCAAATCGACAATGAATTCGGCGATCGTTGCTATTGCCTGGTCTGCCAGAAGGCGTTTCAGGAGTGGCTTGAGCGCAAGTATGAAACGCTCGACAATTTGAACGACCAGTGGGGTACGGTATTTTGGAGCCATGTTTATACCGACTGGTGCCAGATACCCACTGCTGCGAAGACCGCTTTTGCTTACAATCCCGGCCTGGACCTGGACTATCGCCGCTTTATGTCCGACACATACGTTGCATACCAGCAACGCCAGATCGACGTGTTACGCAAAACGTGTCCAGAGCAATTTATCACCCACAACTTGATGGGCTTCAAGTATCCGAACCTCGATTATTTTGACCTGGCAAAATCGCTTGATTTTGTGTCCCTGGATAACTATCCGCGTGGCTTCTGGGATGACAGGATCGAAGTGGATACGCCCTCGACCGCGTTGGCTCATGATGCGATGCGTAGCCTCAAACACAAGAATCACTGGGTCATGGAAGCCCAAAGTGGCGCGTCTGGTTGGGATATTGTAGGTATGACTCCACGTCCGGGCGAGATTCGCTTGTGGGCTTACCAGGGCATCGCGCATGGCGCTGACGGGATCGTGTTCTTCCGCTGGCGCACCTGCCGCTTTGGGGCCGAAGAATACTGGCACGGCATTCTCGATCACGATGGCCGCCCTCGTCGCCGCTACGAAGAAGTCAAACAAATGGGGCAAGAATTGCGCCGGATCGGCGATTCCATCGTCAATGCTGAGGTGCGATCCGAAGTTGCCATGTTGCTTTCCTATGACACACGCTTCGCATTCCAGGGACAGCCCAACAACCTGAACTTCGACTATCCCGCGCACTTTGGCGCATACTATGCCTCTTTGCGCGAAAAGAACATCGGCGTCGAAATCATTTCGCCTGCCGACGATTTGACCGACTACAAACTGGTTATTGTCCCAGCGCTGTACATTGTCAATGAGGTACTGGCGGACAAATTGCGTGTTTATGTTGAACAAGGCGGCACGGTGATATTCACGGCACGATCCGGCGTCAAGGATGAAGCCAATGCGGTGGTCAATATGCCGTTGCCGGGGTTGCTTGCCGAACTATGCGGGATCGAAGTTGAAGAGTACGACTCGCTGCCGACCGGTGTGGTCAACCCGCTGGAGTTCGTCCATCCCAAATTGTCCAAGAACGGCGTGTCTGGCGCGGCAAGCATTTGGTGTGAAGTCTTAACGCCTCAGTCCGCCGAGGTCGTCGCTACCTATACCCAGGCCTACTACGCCGGGCAGCCCGCGATCACGATCAACAAGATCGGGCAAGGGAAGGCGATTTACGTCGGGACGATGGGCGATGCCAACCTCGCTAAAACGGTTGTTGGCTGTGCAGTAACGTTAGCTGGTGTTGAGCCATTACTGGAATCCCCGGCGGATGTCGAGGTCACGGCCCGGTGGCAGGATGGCCGCCAGGTGCTTTTTGTCCTCAACCATGCCGCCAAAGCACAACGAGTCGCTTTAGACGGCAACTACCTGGACATCATCAGCGGCGAGCGTCAATCTGGCCCGGTGACTGTTGCGGGCAAGGATGTGCTAATCTTGGTCGCAGAATAGCCGAGCGCTGAGAAACACGCAATTCAAAACCTGGCATACACCAAAAGGGGATGAGCTTGCAAAACCACAGCCGAGAAACAAACGCATCTTTGGGTTATTTGGCGGGAGTGGTGTCGCGCTCATCCTTTTGTTTCTGCTGCTATCTTCGGGCACTTCTTCGACTCAAGGAATGGCATCTATGGCGAATCCTACTGTCATTGCATTACCGTGTATGGTGTAGAAACCTTATCTTGCAACGAAAACCTGGAGGTTAGTTGTGTGGCTAGAGATAGATGATTTGCAGCTTCCGGTAATTCCCAGGATTCTGGAATGGTTATAGGGTTGTTGATAAATGCAGCTTCACGGAGAAACCCAAGCTGTAGTATAATTTGACGTATGACAATGTGATAGATACCCGTAACCCCAAAGAACTCCGTCCAGACAGCATCCGGAGAAAAGTAGTAGTGGATATTGATTAGGTTCTGTTGACATAGGGTCAGCGTAACCAGATGAGTGCGCCGACAAAACTCAAGAAACCAAGAAAACGCCGGTCGAGTTTGTCGAAACGCGAGAAAAGACGACGATAGTGCTTAATTTTGTTCATAAAGCACTCCACCAAATGGCGCTCACGGTAGAGCCATTCATCGTATTCGCCAGGCTGTTTACACCCGCTGCGGGGGGGAATAACGGGGATGGCTCCTTGCTCAAGCACGGTCTGGCGAAAGTCATCCGCATCGTAGCCTTTGTCCGCTATCACATATTCGCAGCTAAAGCCCAGGATCAAGTCTTCAGCCTGGGTGATATCATGGCGCTGCCCGCCGGTCAGAGTGAACCGCAGCGGATTACCCAGCGCATCAACCGTCACATGGATTTTGGTGCTGAACCCGCCCCGGCTGCGTCCGAGTGCCTGGGCTGCCTGGCCGCCGTTTTTTTTGACGCGCCTGCCGCACAGGGATGAGCACGCACGATGGTGCTGTCAATCAACAGCGATTCCAA
>DAOUEM010000261.1:0-7274 GCA_034430555.1 Anaerolineae bacterium
AATACTTACTTATCCCAGTATCCGAGGAGAAGAGAGTCTCATGCCCGTTCCTAGTGATATCGATATCGCCCAAGCAGCAGACCTGCGTCCCATCATAGAAATCGCGGCCAAGCTCGGCCTGACCGAGGACGACCTGGACCTGCACGGCAAGTTCAAAGCCAAGGTCCACCTAGACGCGGTAAAAAGATTCGCCGACCGCCCCCAGGGTAAGTACGTCGACGTAACGGCCATCACGCCCACCCCGCTCGGCGAGGGCAAAACGACGACCACCTTCGGACTCGTGCAGGCCCTGGGCACAGAGCTCGGCAAAAACGCGGCAGCCTGCATCCGCCAGCCCAGTATGGGGCCGACCTTCAACATCAAGGGCGGGGCGGCGGGCGGCGGCTACAGCCAGGTGATTCCCATGGAGGACTTTAACCTCCACCTGACGGGTGACATTCACGCCATTACGGTGGCGCATAACCTGGTGGCGGCGGCCATTGACACGCGCCTCTACCACGAGAGCCGCCAGAGCGACGAGGCCCTGGAGCGGCGCGGTATCTCGCGGCTGGACATCGACCCGGACACCATCACCTGGAACCGGGTGGTGGACGTATGCGACCGCAGCCTGCGCAGCATCAAGGTCGGCTTTAACGACGACAAGCTGGCCGACGGTTCGCCCAGCCCGGTCTTCCCCCGCAGCACGGGCTTTGACATCAGCGTCGCCAGCGAGTTGATGGCCATCCTGGCGCTGGCCACCGGCCTCAAAGACCTGCGCGAGCGGGTGGGCCGGGTCGTGATCGGCCTGAGCAAGCAGGGCGACCCGGTCAACCTGGAGCAGGTCGGCGTGGCCGGCGCGGTGACCGTCCTGCTGAAGGACGCGCTCATGCCGACGCTGATGCAGACGCTGGAAGGCCAACCGGCCTTCGTGCACGCCGGGCCGTTCGCCAACATCGCCCACGGCAACTCCTCGATCATCGCCGACCAGATCGCGCTCAAGGTGGCCGATTACGTGGTGACTGAGAGCGGCTTCGGCGCGGACATTGGCATGGAGAAGTTCTTCGATATCAAGTGCCGCTACTCCGGCCTGATCCCCAACGCGGTGGTGCTGGTGGCCACGGTCCGCGCCCTCAAGATGCACGGCGGCGGCCCCAAGGTATCGCCCGGCGCGCCGCTGGACAAGGCCTACACCGAGGAAAACCTGGAACTGCTGGAAGCCGGCCTGGGCAACCTGGGCGTGCACATCAAGAATGCGCTGCGCTTCGGCATCCCGGTGGTGGTGGCCGTCAACGGCTTCCAGGAAGACACCGACGCCGAAATGGAGATGGTCCGCCAGTACGCCGAGGGCCAGGGCGCCTTCGCGGCGGTGAAGAGCACCCACTGGGCCGACGGCGGCAAGGGCGCTAAAGCATTGGCCGAAGCGGTGGTCGAGGCATGCGAGCAGTCCAGCGACTTCAAGTTCCTCTACCCGCTGGACTGGTCGATCAAGCGTAAGATCGAGTACATCTGCACGGAATTTTACGGGGCGGACGGGGTGAGTTACGAGCCGCTGGCCGAGCAGCAGATCGAAGCCTACGAAAAGGCGGGCTTCGGCGGCCTGCCGCTGTGCATGGCCAAGACGCACCTCAGCCTCAGCCACGACCCGACGCTCAAGGGCGTGCCGACCGGGTACACCGTGCCGATCCGCGAGGTACGGGCCAGCGTGGGCGCGGGCTTCATCTACCCGCTGCTGGGCGCGATGAGCACCATGCCCGGCCTGGCCACCAAGCCGGCCTTCATGAACATCGACGTCGACCTGGAGACGGGCAAGATCGTGGGCATGTTCTAAATAGCGATCAGCAGTCAGCCTTCAGCTTTCAGAAAAAGCAAGCGCTGAGGGCTGCGACGCCAAACCACGTCAAGGGCAGATGCCAATCTGATTGAGGAGGACGGTCCGGCAAGGGGGGACCGTCCTCCACCGTTTTTGTCAACTGCCGGGGGGCCGGGGCTTTTTACAACATGTAGCGGGTGATGACGGTTTGCATCTCCTGGGCGACGGTGTTCAGGTCGCGGGCGGACTCCTGCGTCTGCCGGGTGCTGGACTGCGTTTCAATGGCCGACTGGCGGATGATGTCCATGGCCGTGCCCAGTTGGCTCACGCCGGACATCTGCTGCTGCATGTTATCGGCGATAAATTCAGCCACGCCCGCCGCCTCCGCGATCACCTCCGCCAGAACCTGGATCGCATCGCCCGCCTGGTTTATCGTCGTCTGGCCGAGGTCCACGCCTTTGATTCCTTCTTCGGTCGTCATCACGGCCCTCCCGACGCATGAAGAAATTGTACTATGGACACATTATTGAACGCCGCGTATAATAACCATCATCGCGAAGCATTTCCGACGCAGAGTACTTCCGACGCCGCGTCAAATCCGGCCGATATCTGCCAGCGATAGGAAGACCAGCCATGACCGCTCCCCTCACCCGACAGGAACGCCGCAAGCAGCGCACCCGCCGCCGCCTGCTCGACGCCGCCCGCCGCGTGATCGCCCGGCTGGGTTACGAGTCTGCCGGCGTGCTGGACATCACGGAAGAGGCGGACGTCAGCAAGGGCACCTTTTACCAGTACTTCAAAGACAAGGAAGCGCTGACCCACACGCTGATCGTCGAAGGCTTTGAGGAGCTGCGCGCCCGCGCCGACGCCATCGTGACGCCGGAGCGCAAGCCGGCAGAGGCGCACGAAGCGCTGCGCACGGTATTTCATTACGCGGCGGAAAACCGCGACCTGTTCCGCATCATGCTGGGGCCGCAGGGCAGCCCGGAACTCAACCTGATGGCGATTAATATCTTCGCCGATTTTGTGGAGAGCACCCTGGTGAGCAACCTGGCACAGCAGGAACACGGCCCCTTTACGCCGGCGCTGGTGGCACAGTTCGTGGCGGGCGCGGGTGTGAGATTGGGGCTATGGTGGATCGAGGATGACCACGGCCTGTCGCCGGACGAAATCAGCGCCATCATGTTCCAGATGCTGATGGACGGCGTGGGACGCTTTTTACCCGGCTATCAAACGCCGGACGCCGCGGCAGCGGCCCCTACCGCGGGTGAAGATGACAAGGTAACGGATTAACCGGTAGCAAGGAGAGGCTCCATGTTTGATCGTATTGGACGATTTTCCGCGCGCTTCCGCTGGCCGATCATCATCGGCTGGCTGGCGGTGACGGCGCTGATCACGCTGACCGCGCCCCGGCTGGAAGATGTCGCCAGCAGCAATACCACCGACTTCCTGCCCAAAAACGCGCCTTACGTGGCGGCGACGCAGCACCTGAACGCGGTGTTCCCCGGCAGGTCGACGACCAACACCGCAGTCATCCTGCTGGAAACGACATCCGCCAGCATCCGGGAGGGGGCGTCGTGGGCGTACCTGCTCAGCCTGACCGAATGGCTAAACAGCGACGAGGCCCCGGATGGCATCACCGAGGTGCTCTCGCCGGGCATGGACATCCCGCTGGTCGGCGACAACCTGGTCGCGCCGGACGAGCAGTTGGCGATGATCAGCGTGCAGTTCGCCAGCGGCCCGCTGGACGCCGAAACCAAGGTCCTGCTGGAGGACGTGCAGGCGTACCTGGACGATCATCCCCAGCCGGGACTAAACCTCTACCTGACCGGCAACGCGCCGATCTTCAACGGCTACGCCAATTCGGCGCTGGAAAGCATCGACCGCACGCTGATCGTGACCATCGCCCTGGTGGTGGTGATGCTGCTGCTGGTGTACCGCTCGCCGGTCAGCCCGCTGCTGCCGCTGCTGACGGTGGCCATCGCCTACCTGATCACGCGCGGTATCGTGGCCTGGCTGGGCGCGAACTACATGACGGTCACCACCTACGCCAACGTGATGCTGATCGTGGTGCTGTTCGGGGCGGGCACGGACTACTGCCTGTTCCTGATCAGCCGCTTCCGCGAGGAGATGGCCGACCACCCGGACGCCGCCGCCGCCACCACCCGCACGGTGGGCCGCGTGGGCGAGACAATCACCAGCAGCGCCGGCACGGTGATCGTGGGTTTTGTCGCCATGAGCTTCGCCGAGATGGGGCTGTTCAATACGACCGGGCCATCCCTGGCTATCGGCGTGGTGGTGATGCTGCTGGCCGGCCTGACGCTGACTCCCGCCCTGCTCTCGGCGCTGGGAGAGCGCGCCTTCTGGCCGGGCAAGGCCTCCCACCGGGGAGACAGCCGCCTGTACGAGCGGATTTCGTCGTTCGTGTCCGCGCACCCGGTGCAGACGATCGTCGTGCTGATGCTGATCCTGGCTCCGCTGGCGGCTTACAGCACCGGGCAGAAAAGCACCTACAACATGCTGGCCGACCTGCCCGCCGGCAACGCGGCCCAGCAGGGCTTCCGGGCGCTGGAGAATCACATGGGGGCCGGGCAAATCCAGCCGCTGACCGTGATCGTGGACGACCTGGAAAGGGAAACGGCGCTGGCGACCATCGACCGCTGGACGCACGACATGCTGGCCCTGGACGGCGTGGCCGACGTGCGCAGCCTGTCCAGCCCGCTGGGGATGGGTAACCCCGCCCTGGCCAACATCACCAGCGTGGCCAAGCAGCTCACCCTGGCGGCGGACCTGCTGGCCGAATTCACGGCGGGGGATTCCGGCCTGCGCGCCGAGACGATGACGCAGGAGAATCTGCAACTGGCGATCAGCCTGCTGCCCTTCCTGGGCGAATACCTGGACACGATCCAGGCGATGAGTCCCGAACTGGACAATAACGCCGACCTGGCGGCCATCCGCCAGACGATCGCCGGGCTGCCGCTGGCGGCGCTCTCCGGCAACGTGGACGCCTCGCTGGTCACGCTGCAAACGCACATCGCGTCCCTGGCGGAGACGTTCGGCGGCATCGAGAACGCCTACTACCTGCCGGAAAGCCTGCCGCCGGCCCTGGTCGAGGCGCTGGGCGAGGCGCTGGGCGGCACAGACCCACTGGCCATGCTGACCGGGCGCTACGTCACAACGGGGCGGGACGCGGCTCTGTTCGAGGTGGTGCTGGCGGACAATCCCTACGGGGACGAGGCGGCCCAGGTAGTGCGGGACCTGCGGGCGCTGGCCCCCGACGGCAGCGACGCGGTCACCGGCGTGACGGTGGTCACCACCGATCTGCGCGACACCATGGACCGCGACATGCTGCGCGCTTTTTCGCTGGTGCTGCTGGGCATCTTTGTCGTGCTGCTGGTCCTGCTGCGGGCGCTGGTCAGCCCTATCTACCTGATCCTGACCATCCTGCTGAGCTACGGCGCGACGCTGGGCATCACGCGGCTGTTTTCCATGGCCGTCTTCGGCGTGGACGCGCTGACGTGGTGGGTGCCGTTTTTCATCTTCACCATGCTGATCGCGCTGGGCATGGACTACAACATCTTCCTGATGGGGCGGGTGAAGGAAGAGACGGCCCAACACGGGATGCGGGAAGGCGTGCACCGCGCCGTGGCCGCCACCGGCCCGATCATCACCTCGGCGGGCATCATCATGGCCGGGACGTTCGTCGCCATGATGGCGGGCACGATCACCGGGCTGAAGCAGCTCGGCTTCGCGGTGGCGGTGGGCGTGCTGCTGGACACCTTCGTGATCCGGACGGCGCTGGTGCCGGCCATCGCCGTGCTGCTGGATCGCTGGAACTGGTGGCCGGGTAAAACGCCGCAGGCCGCGGCGGAACCGCATCGCCCCAGGCAGGCAGTCGCTGCACCCGCGCCGGAAGCGGGACAGACCCAGGAGGTCGTCTGATGACTGATGTGGTAACCGGAGCTTCCGGTTTTGTGGGCGGCTGCCTGGTGCGCGAACTGCTGCGCCAGGGCCGCCGGGTCCGGACTCCCATCCACCAGCCGGAGGAGCGCCGCTACCTGGACGGGCTAGACGTCGAAATCGTCGAGGCCGATGTGCGTGATGCCGACTCGCTGCGCCGCGCTTTGCAGGGAGCCGAGACCGTCTACCATCTGGCCGGGGTGATCTCGCTGCTGGACAGCGACTGGCCCCTGCTGGAGGCGATCAATGTCCAGGGGCCGCGCCACGTCGTCGACGCCTGCCTGGCCAACGGCGTGCGACGGTTGGTGCACTTCAGTTCGTTTCATGCCCTGGTGCAGGAGCCATTCGGCGTCCCCCTCGATGAAACCAGCCCGCTCATCGCGCTGCAGGCCGCCAGCGCCGCCTACAACCGCTCCAAGGCCGCCGGAGAACGCGCTGTAAGGGCTGGCATCGCGCAGGGGCTTGATGCGGTGATCGTCAGCCCCACCGGCATCGTCGGCCCTCTCGATCAACGCCCTTCGCATTTTGGCAGCGTGCTGCTCCAGCTCAGCCAGGGGACGCTGCCGGCCCTGGTCGAGGGCGGCTGCGATTGGGTGGACGTGCGCGATGTCGTCGCGGGTGCCCTGGCTGCAGCTCAACACGCTCCCACCGGGGCCAAATATATGCTCTCCGGTCATTGGGTCTCCATCCGGGACGTGGCCGTGCTGGCCCACCAGATCACGGGCACACCGCCGCCCCGCATCACGCTGCCGATGTGGCTGGCCCGGCTCTATGCGCCCCTGCAAATGACCGTCGACCGCCTGGCCGGCAGCACGCCCCGCCTGACCAATGTCGCCCTGGAAGAGCTGAGCGGTAACCCCAACATCAGCCACCACCGCGCCGCCGTTGACCTGGGCTACCGACCGCGTCCCTTCCGGCAGACGCTGCTGGACACCTTCCAGTGGTTTGCGGAAAACGGCACCCTGGATCGCCCGCTGGTCGTGGAAACGTGGCCGGACCAGGCCTGACGAGATGGCGAGCCGGGCAACCCTACCGACAGCCACCGCGTATACGTTTGTAGAGCATCGCGACTGACAATGCCAGGGGGACCATCGATGAAGGGGAGCAATCTCTACAACCCGCCCATGAAGTGGCTGCTGCGCTCACCGCTGCACTTTTTCGTCAGCGGCATGTACATGGTGGTGACCTTCACCGGGCGCAAAAGCGGCAAAACCTACAGTACGCCGGTCGAATACTTCTACGACGGCGAGACGCTGACCTTCCTGACGGCCCGCGAGCGTCTGTGGTGGAAGAATCTACGCGACGGCGCGGCGGTCACCGTGCAAGTGAAGAGCAAGTCGCTGACCGGCACCAGCCGGACCAGCGTGGACGATCCGGCGGTTTACGAAAGAGCGGTGCGGGCCTACCTCCGGCGCTATCCGGGGCGGGAAAAATACTTCGGTATCCGGACGGAGAATGGCGGCGCCTTCAATGCGGAAGACCTGGCGCGCGAGGCCGCCAAGACGGTTGTGGTCGGCATCACCAC
>DAOUEM010000262.1:0-4517 GCA_034430555.1 Anaerolineae bacterium
CATACCAAGAGCGGACACCTCCTCTATTTCAGTTTCATCAATTATGCTCAGTTAAGGCTCTGGCTATATATTGGGCCAGGTCCCGCTGTAGTGCGTGATGCCCTGTTTGCCTTTAAGGAGAACAACAAACCTCTCTTCAAAGGGGCCAGGTCAACCCAAGCACCTAAATACACCTGCCTGTATACCATGCCGGTCTTGTCCGCTGCCGAACTGTACGGGGCCACGCTGGAAGACGTGATCCCAAAAATCGAGCAAGTCTGGCAGCGCTTCCTGGCAAAAGACCTGCCGGCGATCCGCGACGCCATCCTGGCCGCCGACCTACCCACGCCCCTCTCCGACGGCTGACGCTAACTGATGACTTATTGTGAGGAGCTTCCCCCATGACGACATCGAACAGCAGCCCGCACCCCCTGGCGCTGGCGCCCGACGCGCTGGCCCGGCACTGCGACGTCGGTCACTTCGACTTCGAGACGACCGCCGATTTGCCCAGCCTGCGGGCCATCATCGGGCAACCGCGCGGCGTGCGGGCCATCGAGTTCGGCATCGACATGGCGACGCCCGGCTATAACATCTACGTGATGGGGGCGCGCGGCACGGGGCGACTCACCGCCATCGAACGCTTCATCAAGGCCCGCGCGGCGGACGATCCCATCCCGGATGACTGGCTGTACGCCCACAACTTCGACGCGCCGCACCAGCCGTACGCCCTGCGCCTGCCCGCCGGTATGGGCCGCCAGTTGACCGACACCCTGCAGGCCCTCATCCCGCGCCTGCGGGTGGAGATGGCCCGCGCCTTCGAGTCGCAGAGCTTCACCGAGGCCGCCCAGGCCATCAAGCGCGAGTTCCAGCACAAGCGCGAGCAGATTTTCACGCAGGTGCAGGCCGTGGCCACGGAAAAAGGCTTCGTGATCCGCACCACGCAGACCGGCATCATGCTGACCCCCCTCAAGGACGGCGAGGTACTCAGTGCGGAAGCCTACGAGGCGCTGGAGGCCGCCGAGCGCGCCGAGATGGAAAAAAACCGCCTCGAACTGGAAGATCAACTGGCCGATTCGCTGCGGGAAGCCGCCGACCTGGAAGAACTGGCCGGCGAGACCTACGCCCAACTCCAGCGCACGACCACCGCCGCCATCCTGGAAACCCAGTTCGCCGGGCTGCAAGCCACCTACGCCGACCATGAGCCGGTGCTTTCTCACCTGGCCCGCGTCCGCGAGCACATCATGAACAACATCGACACCTTCGCCAGCGAGGAGGCCGTCACCGCCGACGACGACGGTGGTCCATCCGAAGAGGGTGCGCCGCCGCCCGCTGGCGAAGCCGAAGCCGCCAGCCCCGGCCCCTACGCCTTCAACCTGCTGGTCGATCACAGCGCAGCAGAAGGGGCGCCGGTCGTGGTGGTGGGGCTGCCCACCTACCAGAACCTGATCGGGCGCATCGAGCACCGCGTGCAGTATGGCGCGCTGACCACCGACTTCACCATGATCAAGCCGGGCGCGCTGCACCAGGCCAACGGCGGTTTTCTCGTCCTGCGGGCGATGGACATCCTGCGCCAGCCCTTCGCCTGGGAGGCGCTCAAACGGGCGTTGGATGCCGGCGAAGTCCGTATCGAGGAACCGGAAAGCCGCGGCACCAGCGTGATCACCACCCAGACGCTGGAACCAGAGGCCATCCCGCTCTCGGTCAAGGTGATCATGATCGGCAACCCAATGCTGTATTACACCCTGTTCGAGCAGGAAGAAGACTTCCCGGAGCTGTTTAAGGTCAAGGCCGATTTCGCGGCGGACATGGACCGCGATACCGACAGCGAAGCCCAGTACGCGGCTTTCGTCGCCGCCCGCTGCCACGAGGATAACCTGCCGCCCTTCACGGCGGCGGCGGCGGGGCGCGTGGTCGATTACGGCGCGTGGCTGGCCGCGGACCAGGAAAGGCTCAGCACCCGCTTCGGCGAGATCGCGGACCTGATCCACGAGGCGGCCTATTATGCCCGGCGTGCCGAACGGGACACCACCAGCAAAGAGGACGTCTCCCAGGCCATCGACGAGCGCCGCTTCCGCAACAACCTGTACGAGGAGTTGAGCCAGCGCCGCATCGTGGAGGGCGACGTGATCATCGACACGGCGGGGGAAGTGGTCGGCCAGATCAACGGGTTGACCGTGCTGCAACTGGGCGATTACACCTTCGGGCAGCCAAGCCGCATCACGGCCCGCACCTACCTGGGCCAGACGGGCGTCGTGCAGATCGAGCGCGAGGTGCAGCTCACCGGCCCCATCCACGACAAGGGCCTGCTGATCTTACGCGGCTACCTGGGCAGCACCTACGCCCAGGACTTCCCGCTGACCCTGGCCGCCAGCCTGACCTTCGAGCAGAACTACGGCGGCGTGGAAGGCGACAGCGCCTCCAGCACGGAATTGTACGCGCTGCTGTCCGCGCTGTCCGGGTACCCGGTCAAACAGAGCCTGGCCGTGACGGGGTCGGTGGACCAGCGCGGCGTCATCCAGCCAATCGGCGGGGTCACCCACAAGATCGAAGGCTTCTTCGCCATCTGCCAGCAGCGCGGCCTGGACGGCACGCACGGCGTGTTGATCCCGCGCCAGAACGTCCGCAACCTGATGCTCAACGAGACGGTCACCCGGGCCGTCCAGGAGGGCCAGTTCCACATCTACGCCATCGAAACGACCGACCAGGGCATCGAGCTGCTGACCGGCCATCCCGCCGGCCAACGCCAGCCGGACGGCTCGTACCCGCCGGGCACCGTGCATCACACCGTACAGGCGCGGCTGCGTGCCCTGGCGGAAGGACTGCGGTCCTTCACCGCGCCTACTATCCATTTTCAGCAAGGAGAGAACTGATGTCCCGCCGCACGTTGCTTGACCTGCTCGGCACGGAGCAACTGCCGGGCGAGACAGAAATGAAGTTTGTCGAGTTCTGCGTCTGGAAGCAGGCCCACCCGGCTTTGCAGCAGATCTTGCAGGCGACCGGCCTGACCGACCAGATTCCAGAACTGGCGACGGTCGATGCCCTGGAGCCTTTGGCCGACTGCGCCCGGAAAGCCGCCGAACTGGCGCGCAGCGCGGGCCTGCCGGTGATGGCCATGGGCGCGGTGCAGGGCACCTCGTCCGAGATCGAGCAGATGGTGGCCGCCGCCACCTCGGAAACCGTCGACGCCGACGCGGTGTCCTTCCACGCGGCGCGGCTGATCGGCTGGGCCAGCTGGTCCAAGAACAACTTCCAGACCGGCGTCTTTAAGGTCACGGCGGAAGAAGTGGCCTACGGCGAGCAGCTCCAGGCGCTGATGGACCTGCTGGGCGCGAAGTGACTGTGGCCGGCCCCCGCCTCGGCAGCGAAGGCGCAGGATAAGCGGCAGCATCGGCGCCTTGACCGGCTGGCAGGTCTTCGACGCCCAGAGCGGCCAGGCGCTGGCCGCCCGCTGACCGGCCGCATGACGCGCGCGCCAAAACGCCCCGCCGGTGAGGGCAGGGCGTTGATTGGCCGGACCTGGTCAGCCGGGCGGCGCGCGTTTATTTGCCGGAACTGCCCGCCACGCCTTCTGGCGTGAGGTCGCGCTCGGTGATATACAGGCTGCCGGGCACGTAGGCTGCCGGGCTGTAGCTGCCGACCCAGATGTCATACTGTCCGCTCATCGGACTGGTGAAGGTCACCATCGGCTGCAGCAGGCCGCCGCCGTCGTCGTCGCAGTACCAGCTTCCATCCGGCGCGTTGATCACCATCGTCGTGTCGCCATCCCCCAGGAAAAAGATCCGCAGGTTGTAGTTGCCCGCCGTGTATTGCAGGCGATAGTCAGGCGCAGCGGTCGCGTAACCGTTGGCGATGCCGCTGCACACGCCGCCCACCGCCTGGCTTATGCTGACCGGCCCGCCGCTGGTGATCTCCACCATAAAGGGATCCTGGGCGAAGCCGGATTGCAGCGCCGTCGAACCGTAGTTGGGCGAGAGGGCGTAATCCAGACCACCGCTGGTCCCGGTTGAGCCGCCGGTCGTGGGCGACGTGCCACCCGACGCCAGGCTGATCGTATAGGCGCCGGCGGTGGACCCGTTTTCCACGCCGTAACGCGTGGCGACGATGATGTAGGTGCCATCGGCCGGCAGGGTATAGATCAGCATCGAATTGAGGCTGCCGGCGCTGTCGTCGTCTTCCGCCAGGAGGGTTTCGTCGATGTCCAGCAGGTACAGGTAGGGGTCAAGCGTGCTGTTGGAGGCGGCTTCCATGGTGATCGTCACGGTGTCGCCCGCCCGTCCTTCGAAGACATAGATCTGCCCGTAGTTGGCATCGTCGATCACGTTCTGGAATAGATCGCCGTACTGCATCCCGGCGATGCCGGCCTCGTCCGCGTTGGGGGTGCTGGCCCCGGTCGAGCTCCCACCGGCCCCCGGCGCCGCGCCGATGATGATCATGGCGTAGTTGCCCGCCGAACCGCCATTGTAACTCTCGAAGATGAAGGTGCGGTCGCCGGTGCTGTTGGGCATGATGCCGATGCCGGCGTCGTACTGCCCGGCGAT
>DAOUEM010000263.1:0-9194 GCA_034430555.1 Anaerolineae bacterium
ACGCTTTTTTATCTCTCCAGGGCCACCGATCATCGCTGGATTACCCTGATTCGCCGCGAGAAGGCAGCCGTTTAGGAACCACCGCCACATGCTGCAAGTTCCGTTGGCGATTCTTTAATCCAAATGTGATGTGGGCGAATCGGGTGAAGGTTCGCTCACATGCATCTCTACGTGGCTAGAGATTATGCACACCACCCTGGGAGGTTGGAAACATGACTCTTAAACTCCGCCCGTTGGCTGATCGCGTTATTGTAGAGCCGATTGAACAGGACGAAACCTTTGCTGGCGGTGAGCTGGTACTGCCAGAAACTGCCAAAGAAAAACCGCAGCAAGGTGTCATTCTGGCTGCTGGACTGGGCCGGTTGGATGATGACGGTAATCGGATTGCGCTCGAGGTTCAGGTGGGTGATCGCGTGCTGTATGCCAAGTATTCTGGCACGGAGATCAAGATTGAAGACAAGAAAGTTCTGATTTTCAGGGAATCCGATATTCTCGCAGTCGTCGAATCGTAATTTTTTTGAGGAGATAAAATACCATGCCTAAGCAAATTGCTTTTGGCCAGGAAGCACGCGATGGTTTGAAGGCCGGTATGGACATACTCGCCGAAGCGGTCATGACCACACTCGGTCCGAAGGGCCGCAACGTCGCGCTCGATAAGCAATGGGGCGCGCCCACCATCACCCACGACGGTGTGTCAGTGGCGAAGGAAATCGAACTCGGCGACCCGTATGCCAACATGGGTGCGCAGTTGCTCAAAGAAGCCGCAACCAGGACCAACGAAATCGCCGGTGATGGCACGACCACCGCTACCACCCTGGCTTACTACATGGTCACCGAGGGCCTGCGTAACCTGGCTGCTGGTGCCAATCCGATGCTGCTCAAGCATGGTATCGAAGCGGCAACGGCCAAGGTATCGGCCAAGATCGCGGAGATGGCCATTGACATCAGCACCAGGGAAGAAATCGCCTCCGTTGCTGCCATCAGCGCCCAGGACCGGGAAATCGGTGAGTTGATTGCGGATGTGATGGACCGTGTCGGCAAAGACGGCGTGATCACGGTCGAGGAAAGCAAGGGCCTGGAATTCGAAACTAACTATGTCGAAGGCATGCAATTTGATCGCGGTTACATTTCGCCGTATTTCATCAACCATCCCGAAACACAGGAAACAATCATCGAAGACGCCAATATCCTGATCCATGACAGGAAAATCTCTGCGGCCAACGACCTGGTTCCGATCCTCGAAAAGCTGCTGCAGCTTGGCAAGCGAGAATTGGTCATCATTGCGGAAGACGTGGACGGCGAAGCGCTGGCGACCTTGGTGCTCAACAAGCTGCGCGGGACGCTGAACGTTCTGGCGGTCAAGGCACCCGGGTTCGGTGACCGGCGCAAAGCGATGTTGCGCGACATCGCCGTGCTGACCGGCGGCGAACTTATCACTGAGGAAATGGGCCGCAAGCTCGATTCCGTGATCCCCGAAGACCTGGGCCGCGCGGGCAAGGTCATCAGCAACAAGAACGACACAACTATTGTCGACGGTGCTGGTGCCGAAAAAGCCATCCTGGACCGCGTGGCAGAAATCAAGATCGAGATCGAGAGCTCGACCAGCGACTATGACAGCGAAAAGCTGCAAGAACGGTTGGCCAAACTCAGCGGCGGCGTCGCCGTCGTTGGCGTGGGTGCAGCCACGGAGGTCGAGCTGAAGGAAAAAAAGCATCGTGTCGAAGACGCTTTGAGTGCGACCCGTGCGGCAGTGGAAGAAGGGATCGTGCCCGGTGGTGGGGTAGCCCTGATTAATGCCAGGCATGTGCTCGACGACCTCCACCTGACGTATGATGACGAGAACACCGGCGTAAAAATCGTGTACCAGGCGCTGCAAATGCCGATGCAAGGTATTGCGCAGAACGCTGGTCTGGACGGCGCCGTGGTCCAGTATCAAGTCATGGCCGAACAGATCGACAAGAAAAACACCAACATCGGCTACGATGTCATGAGCGGTCAGTTTGTCGACATGATCAAAGCTGGTATTATCGACCCCGCCAAGGTCACCAGGGGCGCGCTGGCGAATGCTGCCAGTATCGCGGCTATGATCCTGACCACCGAAGCACTCATTGCCGATCTTCCCGAAAAGAACGCGCCAGCCATGCCGGGCGGAATGCCGGACTACTAAACCGGCAATCGGGTTGTTGACTAAAACGAATGGCCTTGCAGGAAGTGCGAGGCCGTAAACTGAAGACAAACGGGTTAATGCCGGGGCACGGGGTTCGAGAGTAACTATGCGCCCCGCCCGCGGATCGACCTACAGGAGAGCAAGAGCATGACTACGCAGCCAACGTCAACATCCGCGCCAGCGGTCACATATACCTGCGTAAGCCTGACTCTCCGCGCCGCTCGCCAACGCACTGAACGCGCCGCGATCATGGCACCATTGCACACCAGGGCCAGTAGCCGGAGGCGCTCGCGGTGGTGAACGGACAGGGCGAAGAGGCAAAGCAGGATACTGAGGAAGGCGGGAGGATGAGTGACAATAAGCCGGTGATAGGCTTTCATAAAATATGGTCATTGCGCCTCACGCTCGAAGACTCGAGTTTGCTGTCAGTCTGATCAATTACCCAACACAATCCACTGATTATAGTGGATGCTCTCCTTCGGCTCTTGCACAAATGCTCTATCAAGGTTTCTCTAAACCTGTCAAAGCGAGGCGAAGCATGGGAAAAAATATTGTTGTCTCAGATCGCATATCGCGCCTATCTCTGTTCATGCGCAAATAGCGATACCGCATCTTTCCTAATAATCGATGGCGTCAAGAAACATAAGAAAAGAAGGCTTCTTTAGGAGGATCCCATGATGGATCACGTCCTTGTTCCTTTGGATGGCTCGCCTCTCGCAGAGTGTGTGCTGCCTCATGCCAATGCCATTGCCAAAGCGTTTAACGCTCAAATTACTCTGGTGCATATCTTAGAACAACCCTCGGCATCGCTACGGTTGCCAAAAGCAGATCCTCTGGATTGGTATTTCAAGAGATCGGCGGCTAATCTGTATCTAGGCACCGTGCAGGCCCGTTTAGAAGAGGGCCATTTGTCCGTCCAAACCATTCTTCTCGAAGGGAGTGCTGCCGAGAAAATCGCGGAACTGGCACACTCCACTCCAGCGGATTTGCTGATCTTGAGCGGCTATGGTGAAACGAGCGTCAACAGTGGAGGCGTGAGCAGCATTGTCCAGCACATCCTTCAGCTAGTACGGACCTCAACCCTGATTATTCGGACAAGCCAGCCTGTCACTGCTTTCACTGATGACCTGCGTTATCAAAGACTGTTGGTCCCTCTAGATGGATCACAAAGAGCAGGGTCTGCACTGACAATGGCAGCGGCGCTTGCTGAGGCATATCAGTCGGAACTCTTGCTGGTCCATGTCGTCAGTAAGCCAGAAATGGCCCGCCATATGCCGCTGAGTCAAGAAGATGAAGAGTTAGTAAATCGATTCATCGAACGCAACACAGAGGAAGGCAACAAATATCTGGAACAGATTCGCGACTTCTTACCGGCCCATCCGCAGACCCGCTTATTAGTCAGCGACAATGTTGCCGCCATGCTCCAGAGCGTGAGCGAACAGGAGCAGATTGATCTACTGGTGTTGAGCGCCCATGGTTACTCCGGTGAGGCACGATGGCCTTATGGGAGTATCACGAATCGATTCATCACGAATGGCACAACCCCCTTATTGATTGTCCAGGATCTGCAACAGGAATCGCCTGAAGTCATGCGTTCAGGTGTGGAAACCAGGCAGCCCATACGTCAAACCAATGCCACATAATCTACCTTCACCCCATACTACCGATGCGCGGGAGCTGAGTAGCCGAGAAGAAGAATTCTTAAGTGAAGATCCCCTGGAAATGCTGGCTAGTCGTTTGTCCGGACAGTACATCCTGGCTGAGTACTCGACAGTTAAGCCATTGCTTCTGGATCGACTGCTGCAACACGAAAAGCTCATAACCGATGCCTATCGGCAGTTCAACAGTGCTGCTCAAGAAGAAATGCCTGTTTCTTACGCGGCAGAGTGGCTGCTAGACAACTTTTTCGTGGTGCAGCAGGCCATACGTCAAGTTCGCGAAGACCTGCCACCCAGCTATTATCGAGAACTACCAAAGCTTCAGAATCCAGCTTGGATGAACATCCCGCGAAACTACGCGATAGCCAGCGAAATTATCAACTACTGTAGCTACCAGCTTGACAGTGAGCAGATTGTCCGCTTTCTGCAAGCGTTCCAAGCCGATGTGCCCTTAACGATGGGAGAGCTGTGGGCGTTTCCCACCATGCTACGCCTGGGTATTCTGAGCAGCCTAGCAAATACGCTTGGCCAATATATCGACGCACCACCACTTGCCCCTGCTGTCGTGGATGACAGCGTTGTGCGATTCTGCATTACGAGTTTACGGCTGCTCGCCATCCAGGACTGGAAAGTTTTCTTTGAGAGGGTCAGCCTCGTGGATCACATCCTGCGGCTCGATCCAGCGAACGTCTATGCAGTAATGGATTTTGACACGCGCAACAGCTATCGAGAGGTTATTGAACGACTCGCGCGCTCAGCGAAGCAGGCTGAGGAAGACGTCACCAGGCAAGCGATCACGTTCAGCCAGGAGGCCGCTCCCTCCTCGCGTCAGACGCACGTCGGGTATTACCTGATTGGCAAAGGTCATCGCCAATTGGAAGACTGGTTTCAGTATCGCCCATCTGGGCGGCTTGCTTTACGCCGTTGGCTGCTTGCTCACCCAACTCCCATCTATCTGGTCAGTATGGGGCTACTCACATTTCTACTCATGCTGATATTCGCCAGTTATATCGCATCCACGAGCGACAGCGGGATGCAAATTCTTGGTGTAGGCCTCCTCACTTTCCTGCCCGCCACGGCGATTGCGAGCAGCCTCGTCAACTGGGCAGTCACCAGCAGTGTCATGCCGCGCATTTTACCTCGGTTGGACTTCCAAGAGGGCATTCCGGCTGAATACCAGACCATGGTGGTCATTCCCACCTTGTTGACGGATGCCGCCGAGACCGATTCGCTGCTGCAACAATTGGAATTACATTTTTTACGGAACGCCGATTCCGCGCTGTATTTTGCTTTGCTGACGGATTACGCCGACGCACCCAACCAGCATATGCCCGAAGATGAGGATTTGATCAATCGTATTCAGGTGGGAATTTCAGCACTCAACGCCAAATATCGACCGGGCGCCCCGCCGTTTTACCTGTTTCAACGGGAACGCCAGTGGAATGCAGCACAGGACAGTTGGATGGGTTGGGAACGCAAGCGGGGCAAGCTGGTGGAGTTCAACCATTTACTCCGAGGGGATGAAGCGACTTCCTACACTGTGCAGTTCGGTGATCTGAGTGTCTTGCCACACATCAAATATGTGATCACATTGGATGCGGATACAATTTTGCCTGAAGGGACTGCACGGCGTCTCGTTGCTACACTGGCGCATCCTCTCAATCGCGCTGAATATGATCCAGCCAGTGGCAAAGTGGTTTCCGGCTATTCTATTCTGCAACCACGTATCGAGATCAAACCCGCGAGCGCCAATCAAACCCGCTTTACCCAGATTTTCGCAGGTGACATTGGCTTAGATTTGTATACTCATGCCGTCTCTGATGTCTATCAGGATTTGTTTGGCGAAGGCAGCTATGTCGGCAAAGGTATCTACGATGTCGATATTCTTGAGATGTGTCTTGCCAATCGAATACCCGAAAACACGCTCTTGAGTCACGATCTGTTTGAAGGTATTCACGCGCACGTCGCGCTCGTGAGCGATACTATGCTGCTGGAGGAGTATCCTGCTCGCTATCTCGCGCATACCCGCCGCTTGCATCGCTGGATACGCGGAGATTGGCAGTTGCTGCCATGGCTCCTGCCGCATATTCCTACAGGCCAAGCGGGGAAGACCCTGCCGAATACTTTCTCTCCGCTAGATCGCTGGAAAATCTTTGATAATTTGCGGCGTAGTTTGGTCACCCCAGCCTTGCTCGTGCTCCTGATAACGGCGTGGTTGGGGCTGATCGGCTCACCGCTGTTCTGGACGCTGATCGCTCTGGCAGTACTCGGCTTCTCGCTCTTCCTATCGCTGTTCAACGGTTTGCGCCGGCGACGACCGATGGAATCCGTGCACGCCGTGTTGCGCCCACTCCGCTTCGACGCGCTACGCTGGTTACTCGCGCTCATTTTTCTGCCTTACGAAGCGTTCCTGACGCTGATTGCTGTTAGCACCACGTTAGTGCGTTTGTTCGTCACGCGGACGCGGATGCTGCAATGGACGACGGCTGCCCAAACTGCTCGATTTTTCCAAGTAGATCAAGGCTCAGAATCTACCTGGCGCGAGATGATTCTGGTTCCAGCGCAGGTTGGAGCGATTGCATTGTTGATCGTTGCGTTCAACCCGGCCGCACTTCCTTTCGCTACGTCGATCCTGGTGCTGTGGCTCGTTTCCCCTCAAATTGCATTTTGGATCAGTCTTCCGAATACACGCACCGAACCCGATCTATCGGTTGATCAGGAGGTCGCGTTACATCATCTTGCCCGACAAACGTGGCTCTTTTTTGAGCAAACGGTTGGACCTGAAGACCACTGGCTGCCACCTGATCATTTTCAAGAAGCGCCGCGCATGGTTGCCCATCGCACCTCACCCACAAATATCGGCTTGCTGCTCACTTCGACGTTGGCAGCCTATGATCTGGGATATACCGGGCAACTCGATTTGATCACGCGCTTGCGGGCGACTTTCGAGACCCTTGATCAACTTGAGCACTACCGAGGTCATCTCTACAACTGGTACGACACCGAGAGTTTGGCGGTACTTTCACCGCGTTACGTTTCGACCGTGGACAGTGGTAATCTTGCTGGATGCCTGATTGTGATTGAGCAGGCTTGTCTGGCATTTCCAGAATCCTTCGTGATTCGCCCACAGCGCTGGCAAGGTTTACTCGACACACTCGGACTTTTAGAGAAAGGCCTTGATGAGCTTTACAGCAACAGCCAGGAAGTACCGGTTGCACATTTGCGTACTTATATGGTTTCACTTGGTCAAACAATTCAGGCTATTTTACAAGTGCCTGATCAATGGGCATGGCTCATATCCTGGTTGAATGAAGAAGTCTGGAAGAGGCTTTCCGGCCTAATCATTGCTGTGCTGGAGTCAGAGACAATTTCTCCGAAGGCCGAAACACTAAACGCTTTGCGGATCACTTCCGAGCGGTTTCACCATCATCTGACGAGTATGCAGCGCGATATGGATTTGCTGCTGCCCTGGCTGCTGCCTGTCAGCCAACCGCCCGCTTTGTTTGTTCAGGCAGGTGTTGATCCGCTCATGGCTGCCGCCTGGCAGGATTTATTGGCGGCACTCCCCACTTCACCGCGTTTGGTCGAACTGACAGCGATCTGCGCAACAGTTGCATCAAGTCTCAATGGCCTGCAGGCGCAGTTACAGGCGGGGTCTGGCTCAGCGGATCAGATTCACGAGGCACAAACCTGGTGCGCTCAGCTTGAGGAGAAACTCAATACAACGCAAGCGCAGGTTAATACCTTGCTGGAGAGTTATCGAGAATTGGCGATCAGGGCTGAAACCCGCTTTCAAGCGATGGATTTCGGTTTTTTATTCAACACGCAACGCAAAGTGTTTCATATTGGCTACAACGTCGCAGGTGATAGGCTCGACGATAACTTTTACGATTTACTGGCTTCTGAAGCGCGCCTCGCCAGTTTCCTGGCGATTGCCAAGCGCGAGGTCCCGCCGAGTCATTGGCTGCATTTAGGACGACCGGTTACACGGGCGACCAATACCCTCACGCTGCTTTCGTGGAGTGGGACGATGTTTGAATACCTGATGCCGACACTGTTCGCGGAAAGTTACGAGCAGACCTTTCTCACCCAAAGCTGCCGAGCAGCAGTCAACGATCAGATTGCTTATGGGCAATCGAAGAATGTGCCCTGGGGTATCTCCGAGTCATCCTACTATGCTTTCGACAGCAGTATGACGTATCAATACCGTGCCTTTGGCGTACCGGATCTGGGATTTAAACGCGGTCTCGCTGAAGATTTAGTCATTACACCTTATGCTTCCCTGCTGGCGCTGCGCCTGCGTCCGCAGGCAGTACGCCAGAATATGGATCAACTCGACGCTATAAAAATGCGCGGACTCTACGGTTATTATGAAGCAGTTGACTATACCCCGTCTCGTGTGCCGCTGCGCCAGGATCATGCGATTATCCGATCCTACATGGCGCATCACCAGGGCATGATTCTAACTTCACTGACCAATTACCTGATGCATGATCTCATGATCCAGCGCTTTCATGCCGACCCGCGTGTCCAGAGCTTTGCCCTGCTGTTGCAAGAAAGAATCCCTGCTCAAGTCCCCATCGAAGACCTCCATCCCATTGAAACTGTCGAGCGGGTAATGCCGCCCGTACAGGTGAACTTTGCTCCCTGGCAGGTGCCGGATGATACGACGGTTCCGCAGGTGCATACACTCTCCAACGGCCGCCTCAGCACCCTAATCACTAACGCCGGCAGCGGCTACAGCCAGTGGCAAGGTTTATCCCTGACCCGTTGGGAAGCGGACACCACGCTGGACGCCTGGGGTACCTGGATTTATCTGCAAGATCAGGAAAGTGGTGCGGTCTGGTCAGCGGGGTACCAACCAACGGCAGTTCCCCGTGATTACCAGCACGTCTCGTTTTATCCCCATCAAGCCGAGTTCCAGCGCCGTGATCACGACATCACGGTCAATATGCAGGTGACGATAACAGCGGATGACGATTTGGAAATCCGGCAGATCAATCTGATTAACCACAGCGATCAGCTACGTCGCTTACGGGTGACCAGTTATGGTGAGGTGCTGCTTAGCTCCCAGGTTGAGCGCCATCCCGCCTTTAATAAGCTGTTCATCGAGAGTGAGTACTTGCCCGATAGCAATATGCTTCTCTTTCACCGCCGACTGCGCGCCGACGAGGAACCGGTCTATCTAGGGCATCTGCTGATCACCAGTCCAGACATTCCGATCACCGGCGCCTATGAAGGAGATCGGCTGCATTTTCTGGGCAGAGGGCATACCCTCCGAGCACCAGCCGTATTCGATGAGGGAGTCGATCTCTCTAAAACGGTCGGCGTGACGCTTGATCCAATTATGGCACTTGCTCAGGATGTTG
>DAOUEM010000264.1:0-2565 GCA_034430555.1 Anaerolineae bacterium
CCGGGCTGAACAACTGGCTCTTGCCCAGCAAGCTGCCGACGAGTTTCTGGATTACTATCACCATCGGCGGCCTCATCTTTCGCTTGATATGATGACGCCTGCTCAATTCGCTGAGTCGCATTTGCCTTGAGAGATTACGGACTGTTGACTCACGGCGGTCACAGGCTATAATCCAGCGAGAGCATACACCGGGGGCAACACACGAAAATGAGCAGTCCAAGGAGAAATTTGTGATGACGAGAAAATTTTTACCGGCGTTCGGCCTGGCTCTGGCCCTGATCCTCGTTTTTTCCGCCGGGATTGTCGGCGCACAGGGCAGTTGTTACGGCGATACCGTCAATGTCCTGGCGTGTTTTGTCCGTGATGGCGATCTTGAGATCACGCATGTTGACGGCGGCGGCACCGGTCGTTTGGTCGGTGTGGTGCCTGGCGGTTACTTCCCTTACGCGGCGGCCACCCTGGAACAGGCCCCGCAGCTGGTCGTGCGCCTGGTCAGCCCGGAAGACGGCTCGATCGGCGAGTTGTACTTCTCCGGCAAGTCGCCCACCGATGGGCCTGGCGTGCAGATGTTCTGGACGCTGGTGATCTACACCGAAAACGGCGTGCGGCTGGTGGCCCTTGACTTCATGGAAGAGGTCCAGCCGGATGCTACGTCGACCTTTGAACTGCCGGGGGCTGCCGCGATGCCCGCTCCTGCTGCTGGCGGCGGCGCAACATCCGGCGGGGCGACCACCACTACCACGACCGTTAACGCCGTGCCCTATTCCGGCCAGTACGAGCCGGTGGTCGTGGCGCCCGGCAGCGTGGAAAACTGCCTCGTGCGCAGCACCTACACCGTCCGCATGCGGGAAGCGCCCACCACGGCCTCCCCGATTCAGGACAGCGTGCCCTATGATACGTCCATGCCCGCCGACTTCATCACGGCGGATGGCAACTGGATTCGCGCCTTTTACGTAGGCGAGGGCGGCGTCGGCAGGCTGGGCTGGATTTACAGCCGCTACCTGTTCCAGAGCGAAGCCTGCGAGGGCCTGGCCCAGTCCGCGCCGATCGGCGAGGGCACCGTGACCGTGACCACCGGCGGCGGCGAGACCAGCGCGCCTGCCGGGGAAGCCGAAGCCATAAGCGGCCCGCAAGTGAACCTGACCGTGGTCGATCCGGGCACCATCGAAAGCTGCCTAGTCCGCACCACCTACACCGTGCGCGCCCGCACCGCGCCGACTACTGCCGCGCCCATCATCGAGAACGTGCCCTACAATACCGCCATGCCCGCCGACTTCCGCACCACCGACGACGAGTGGATTCGCAGCTTCTATGTCGCGCAGGGTGGGGTAGGCGTCCATGTCTGGATCAAGGCCCGCTACCTGTCGCTCAGCGAGGCCTGTGCCAACATCAACGGCATTGCCCCGATGCAGTAGTCTGGGCTGATGTCGTAACCGCAGTCTTTGGGGAAACCAGCACCGGCCCGGGTCACACGATCCGGGCCGGGTTGGTGTGCGCAGGCAGCGCCGCTGCAGCGCCGCTACAGCTTGCCCGCCCGAAACGGCCGCCAGAAGGTGTAATATAGCGAGATGCCCAGCAGCAGCGCCGCGAACAATATCCATATTATCGCCCAGCCGGCCGCCGGCAGCAGCCCGACTTCCTGGGCCATGCTGTAAGCGTCGTTGGGCACCCCGCCCAGGCTGGAGACCACGCGGCTGTTCAGGCTGTGCAGCAGGCCCCACAGGTCCAGCACGGCGTTCAGCCCGGTCAGGATCGCCAGCAGGTTGAGCACGAAGGTTGTGATCGTCTGGTTGGCTTTCCACCCCAGCAGGACCAGGACCGCCGCCGTCAAACCGCCGGCCAGCCATGCCGTCGACGACCGGGCGAACAGGGCCGTCACCAGCGCGAAGAGCACGCCCAGCGCAATCGCGATGAAGCGTGTGTAGTGCGTGCGGTTGGTCAGCCAGAACAGGATCGCGCCGAACAGCGCCGTGCCTACGTACCCCGCCGGGATGATCAGCCAGCGCCAGCCGCCACCCGTGGTCGCCACCCCCGCGCCGCTCTCGTGGACCTCGTACGCCAGGAACTGGCCGCCGGTCGCCAGCGCCGTCAGCCCGTGGCCGAGTTCGTGCACGCTGGTCACGTAAAAGCGGAAGGGGTAGAGCAGGCCGCTCAGGTCCGGCACCTGCCAGATGATCAAGACGACGAGGAAGGCCAGCGCCGCCAATGCCAGCGAGCGGCGGCGGGTGGTTCGTTTACCCATTTCCGTGTGTTTGAGCATGGCGTTCACCTCTGACCATACATACGCGCCGGTCGACGCGCCGGTTGCGGCGGTTAACGCTTTGAGTGTACGCCAAGTCTGGGTTGCCGCAAGGCAGGGCCTTCAGCGAGGCGGCGAGGTGGATTGGTTGACGCGCTTTCACAGCCGCTTCCTTAAAATTTCCGGCCGGGTGCATACCAGATTGGGGGCAGAAAGGAGTAGACTATAAGCCGACAAAGAGGAGGGGACAACATGGGACAAACCAACGATGAGCTGCGGGCGGAAATGAAAGCCAAAATGGAAGCAATACTTGACGAATTGCTGGT
>DAOUEM010000265.1:0-1906 GCA_034430555.1 Anaerolineae bacterium
AGAAGGTTGTTGTTGGAAAGATGCTTCTCTAATTCTTGGCGCGTTTGATTAAATGCTTTTCCCCAAGAATTGTCGGCCTGTTTGGTTTTGTCCCCGTTTTCATCGCCATAACCGTGATGATATTCAGTGACATCGATTCCGATGACCTTCTCAGGTGATGTTTTGATCAAAAAATCGGGGCTTTCGGAATGTGCAATTTCACCTTGTGGAAAATCAGGCAATAGTTCCCTGACGGCTTCAATGATTTTCCGCTCAGTGTCCTTTTTGTTCGTCATATCAACAGCATACCTTTATCACGAACGGTGCACATGTGTTTTTTTGTAGGGGCGAATCGGTGATTCGCCCAGCGATGCGTCGCCCGGTTGTGAACCGCCATCGACGCTGGCGCGGGTTATATCAGCAATGCGCCCTCATGCCTGAGCAGGGCCGCTTTGGTCTCCACGCCGCCCCAGCCGCTGTAACCGACCATCATGCCGTCCGCGCCGATCACGCGGTGGCAGGGGATCAGCAGCGGCAGCGGGTTGACGGCCAGCGCCTGCCCCACGGCCACCGCGCGCTCCGGGTCGCCCAGGACGGCGGCGATCTGCCCGTAGGTTTTGGTGCGCCCGGCGGGGATGGTCTGGATGTAGGTGAGCACGGTGTGCTGGAAAGCAGTGTCGGTTTGCAGGTCGAGCGGCACGTCGAAGGTCCAGCATTCGCCCCGGAAGTAAGCGTCGAGCTGGCGGGTGACTTCCGAGGTGGCGCGCTGGTCGATCAGGGTCGGGATGTGGAACCGCCCCCACAGCAGCGTGGCCGCCTCCGATTCGCCCCACGGCCCCATCAAAACGGCCATCACCCCGTTGGGACCCGCCGCCACGTAAACGCGGCCTACCGGTGCCCACGACGTCCAGCCGATGGCGATCTGCTCGTCGAAAAAGCTCATCGCCCAGCCTCCTGATCCCCCACCTACGTGTGATCTCCATTTTAGCACGGGTTTTAGCGCGGGTGGCGGGGGCGGGGCAGCGATAACCCGGGCAGTGATTTACGAGTCTATAGGTGAGGGTTATCGGCGGATTCGGGTCATGCCCGCGCGAAGAGGTTGATCCAACCCTCGCTCTCGAACCGCTCGACGACGTTAAAACCGGCGTCGCCCGCCTGTGCCTCGATATCTGCCGCCCCGTAAAAGGTGAAAAAACGCGCCGCCCCGTCAAAATGCTCGGAGGCCACCCAGCGCTCGCCGTCGCCGGCCTTCACGCCCAGGTAGAGCAGGCCGCCCGGCTTCAGGACGCGGCGGAACTCGGCCAGGGCGAGCGGGGCCTGGTCCCGCGGCAGGTGCGGCAGCGAGGCGCAGGCCCACAGCCCGTCGACGGCATCCGACCGGCAGGGCAGGCGGCGCATATCGCCCAGCAGGAAGCCCGCCCCCGGCGCTTGCTCCCGCGCCACCGTCAACTGCCCGATGCTCCGGTCCAGGCCGAGCACACGGTAGCCGCGCGCCGCGAAGAGGGCCGCGTCCCGCCCGTGGCCGCAGCCCACGTCCAGGACAACGCCACCCTGTGGCGCGCCGGTGGGCAGTTGAGCGCAGAAGCGGTCCAGCAGGGGCAGGATCGGGTCGGCGCTGGCGTTGAGGGCGGCGTAGGTGGCGGCGTGCTGGTCGTAGGTGTGCGTGGTCTGTTCGGTGGGATCGGGCATACCGGCTTCTCCTGCCGACTACTTCGATTCTATTATTCTGTATACAATATAACCGATCCTGCCCGCGCGCGTCATTCACACCGATCAGCAGGCCTGTTTCGGGTGCATACCAGATTGGGGGCAGAAAGGAGTAGACTATAAGCCGACAAAGAGGAGGGGACAACATGGGACAAACCAACGATGAGCTGCGGGCGGAAATGAAAGCCAAAATGGAAGCAATACTTGACGAATTGCTGGT
>DAOUEM010000266.1:0-3963 GCA_034430555.1 Anaerolineae bacterium
CTGGCCGCGATTCCTCCTGAAGAGAGTTAGCTGCTGCAGGTGTCTGTACAAGGAGAGAGAGTAAAGCTGATGGTTTCCCCTGGCTTGATCACACTGACCGATCCCCGTGCGCCTGCTTCTGAAGCCTACCGCTCGCTGCGCACCAACCTGCTGTTTTCCACGGTAGACGATCCCGTCCATGCCCTGGTCTTAACCAGCCCGACGCCCAATGTCGGCAAAAGCACGGCTGCCGCTAATCTGGCCGTCACCCTGGCTCAGGGCGGACGCAGTACCATCCTGGTGGACTGCGACCTGCGCCGGCCACAGCAGCATGAAATCTGGGGCGTCACCAACGAGCGCGGCCTGACTACCATGATGCTGCAAGCGGGGGCTATTGCCGAGCCGCCGTTTCAGGACGTTGGAATAGAGAATCTGTCCCTGCTGACCAGCGGCCAGCTTCCGCCTAACCCGGCTGACCTGCTGGGCAGCCGTAAAATGGATGAGGTGATCGGCGTGCTCAAGGCGCGCGCCGAAATCGTGCTGTTCGACGCCCCGCCGGCCCTGGCCGTCTCTGATGCCGTCATCCTGGGTTCCAAAGTGGATGGCGTGATGCTTGTCATGCGCGCCGGGCACTCGCGCCGTGATCATGCGATTCGTACCAGGGACTTGCTCGCGCAGGTTAACGTGCGCCTGCTGGGCAGCGTTCTGACCAATGCCCCCCGCGACGCTGCCGTCGGTGGGTACTACGGACAGTAGGGAAGGGACCGCGCCACCTATGAAAGGTTTGATTCTGAGCGGCGGTAAGGGTACTCGCCTGTATCCGCTGACGTACACCCGCGCCAAGCAGTTGATCCCGGTGGCTAATAAGCCGATTCTCTTTCGTGTCATCGAGGCGATCGTGGATGCCGGTATTTCCGAGATCGGGATCGTGATTGGCGACACCGGTCCGGAAATCCGCCAGACAGTCGGTGATGGGAGTCGCTGGGGCATCACCGTGACCTACATCCCACAGGATGAGCCGCTGGGTCTGGCCCACGCCGTGAAGATTTCCCGGGACTTTCTGGGCGACGATCGTTTCGTGATGTTCCTGGGCGATAACGTCATCCAGGGCGGCATTCACCGCCTCATCACGGATTTTGACCAGCATCCGGAGTGGAACAGCCAGATCGTATTAACCCGTGTCGAACAGCCGGAGCAGTACGGCGTCGCCAAGCTGGCGGCTGACGGACGGGTGGAGTTGTTGATCGAAAAACCCAAGACCCCGCCGTCAGACCTGGCACTGGTCGGCATCTACATGTTTGACTCGAATGTCTTTAAGGCCACCGAGGCCATCAAACCGTCCTCGCGCGGCGAACTGGAGATCACCGACGCTATCCAGTGGCTGCTGGATCACGGCTACACTGTGTATCCGCACATCCACCAGGGATGGTGGATCGATACCGGACAGCCGGGCGATATGCTAGAGGCCAACAGCAAGGTGCTGGAGGAACTCGTGCCGGTCATCATTGGCTCGGTCGATGCCGCGTCGGAGATCGATTCGCGGGTGACGGTGCAGGCCGGCGCCGAGGTCATCAACAGCAAAATACAGGGCCCGGCCATCATTGGGGAGCATACACGCGTCGTTGACAGCTACATTGGCCCCTTCACCAGCGTTTACCACGATGTCGTCATCGAGAATTGCGAGATCGATCGCTCGATCGTGTTGGAACACAGCGTCCTGCGCGATATCAATGTCCGCATCCATGACAGCTTGATTGGACGCCATGCCCTGGTGCAAAAGAGCGCCTATCGTCCCAAATCGCTGAAGCTGAACCTGGGCGATCACAGTAAAGTCGGGTTGTAAGGGCGGGAATGGGCGTGATCCTGCCGGTCGCGTTTTCGTCCGATGGCCCTTTTCCGGACTACGAGGCCCTGCTGCGTGCCCTTTTGGCCCTGATCGATCCGCGTCTCCCCAATGAGACCCGCGTCACCGAGTATTGGGACGCCGGTCGCAGTCGGGTGCGCGTCCGCCTGACGCTGTTTCAGACGTTCCGCTACACCATGTCGTTGGACATCCACGGTCAGCAGGTGGACGTTTTAGGTGTGCTGGAAGGCCTTAATACCATGCTGGATTTTATGGAGGAGCCGGGCCGGTTTTTCATCGATAGCCGGTCGCGCGAAGTGCGTTATAAGGTTCGGGGGGCAGGCTGAACTATCGCGGTTTTACCCTGGGAGCTACAAACCATGAAGAACATCCTGGTCACCGGTGGTGCAGGGTTCATCGGCAGCGCCTTTGTCCGTTACCTGATAAAGACTTATCCGGATTACAACATTATCGTTCTGGACAAGCTGACCTATGCGGGTAACCTGGATAATTTACTGCCCGTGCACGATGAACCGCGTTATCGCTTTGAGCGCGGTGATATCGCCGACCGCGAGACGGTGCAGCGGGTGGTGGAGGCGCACGACATCGATACCATCGTCAACTTTGCCGCCGAATCACACGTGGACCGCAGCATCCTCTCGCCGGATGCGTTTATCCATACCGATGTGGTCGGCACCTATATTCTGTTGGATATGATGCGCGTGCTGGGCGTGACCCGTCTGTTACACGTCAGCACCGACGAAGTCTACGGCGATATCGAGACGGGTTACTCGGTGGAAACCGATGCCTTCGAGCCGAACAGCCCCTATGCCGCCTCCAAGGCCAGCGCCGAGTTGATGATCCGCGCCTACCGCCGGACCTTTGACCTGGACGTGGTCATCACGCGGGGCAGCAACACCTTCGGCCCTTACCAGTACCCGGAGAAGCTGCTGCCGCTCTTTATCACCGAAGCCCTTGACGACCAGTCCTTGCCGTTGTATGGCGACGGTATGCAGGTCCGCGACTGGCTGTACGTCGATGATCATGTGACAGGCATTGACACAGTCTTGCATCACGGCGTGCCGGGCGAAGCCTATAATGTTGCCGGTGAGAACGAGCAGCCTAACATCAATGTCGTCCGCCGTTTACTGACCGGACTGGGCAAGCCGGAAAGCCTGATCCGTCACGTGCAGGATCGTCCCGGCCACGATCGCCGCTATGCTATGAACTGCGACAAGCTGCGCTCCCTGGGCTGGCAGCGCCGCCACTCCTTTGAGGATGCTGTCCGGGAGACGGTGCGCTGGTATGTAAACAACGAGTGGTGGTGGCGCAAGATCAAGACCGGCGAGTACCTGGAATACTACAAGACCCAGTACGCCAGCCGGCTGTCCGGGGAAGGGTAACCGCTAGCTGTCGTTTTTCCGCAGGGCAGGGGCCGGCTGGGCAGGCAGCATAATTGTGAAAGACGTGCCGGTGCCGGATTGGCTTTCCAGCCAGATGCGGCCATTGTGGCGGTCCACAATTCTTTTGACGATTGGCAGCCCCAGTCCTGCGCCCTCGTATGCCGTCTGGACGTTTTTTGCCCGGTAGAACTGCTCAAAGATGTGAGGTTGGTCCTCCGCCGGAATGCCGATCCCACTGTCCGAGACTCGCAGTACCAGGAAGTCGCCTTCGACGGCAAGGGAAACCATCACCGTCCCCCCTTCTGGCGTGAACTTCCGGGCGTTATCCAGCAGATTGCCGATCATCTGGCGTAGGTGAGTCGGCGAACCCAGCACGGTGGGGGCCTGTTCGGGCAGGCTTACCCGGAAAGTTATCATTTTGTCCTCGAACGCCTGGCGGCTGCCGTCAACGGCATAACGCACGATCATGGGCAGTTGCGTGGGCTGCAGCTCCAGGTCGTAACCGGCCTCGATCTGGCTCAACTCCATCAATGCGGACAGCATCACTTTGATAGACTGTACGCTGAAGGTAATCCGGTCGATGAAGCGCTGCTGCGGTTCGGTGATCGATCCTGCCTTGCCCAGCAGTTCGACATAACCCAGGATGGTGGTCAGCGGCGAACGGATATCGTGCGACACCCTGCGCACGAAGTCGCTTTTGATGCGGTCCAGCTCTTTCAGGCTGCTGAAGTCGTGCAT
>DAOUEM010000267.1:0-14642 GCA_034430555.1 Anaerolineae bacterium
GCAGGACGTTCTTCCCCCGACTGTAGGAGCGCTTGCAGTTGACGAACCGGCCAGACCGTTTATGATAGGATTCTGGTAAAGGCACCCGCAGAAGGACACCCCGATCATGACCGATTGGCCGCCGCATCCGACGATCTACGAGATCAACACCTGGGTCTGGCTGGCGGAATTGAGCGCCCGCCACAAGCGCCCCATCACGCTGGCCGACGTGCCGCCCGCCGAGTGGGATACCCTGGCCGAATACGGCTTCGACGCCATCTGGCTGATGGGCGTCTGGGAGCGCAGCCCGGCTGGGATGCACATCGCCCGCGAGCACCCCGGCCTGCAAGGCGAATACCGCCGCGCCCTGCCCGATTACACGCGCCTGGACGTGGTCGGCTCTCCCTTTGCCGTGCATCGCTACGTCGTCGACACCCAACTGGGCGGGCCGGATGGGCTGGCCGCCGCCCGTCAGTCCCTGGCCGAGCGCGGCATCAAGTTGCTGCTGGACTACGTGCCCAATCACGTCGCCGTGGACCATCCCTGGATCGCCGAACACCCGGAATACTTCGTACAGGGCACACCCGACCTGCTGGCCGAACGTCCCGGTTATTTCTTCCCGGCCAACGGGAAGGTGTTCGCCCACGGACGCGATCCGCATTTCCCGGCCTGGACGGACACCGCGCAGCTCAACGCCTTCCACCCGGATATGCGCGGTGTCACCATCAATACGCTGCACGACATCGCCGGCCGGTGCGACGGCGTGCGCTGCGACATGGCCATGCTGCTGGTCAACCGCATCTTCGGGTCGACGTGGGGCGAACTGGTCGGCCAGGCGCCCGCCGTGGAATTCTGGTGGACGGTCATCCAGGCGACCCGGCGCGAGCACCCTACCTTCCTGTTTATGGCGGAAGCTTACTGGGACATGGAATGGGAATTGCAGCAGCAGGGCTTCGACTACTGCTACGACAAGCGCCTCTACGACCGCCTGCGGCACGATACGGGCGCGAGCGTCCGCCTGCACCTGACCACCGACCCGGCTTACCAGAGCAAGCTGGTGCGTTTCATCGAAAATCACGACGAACCCCGCGCCGCCGATGCCTTCCCACACCACCAGGAACGCGCCGCCGCCGTTACCGCCGCTAGCCTGCCGGGGGCGCGCCTCTTCCACGACGGGCAGTTCGAGGGCTTCCGGGTCAGACTGCCGGTGCAGTTGGGCCGCCGCCCGCCGGAGCCAATCGACGGCGACTTGCGCGCCTTCTACCGCACGCTGCTGGCCGAGATCAGCAAGCCGCTCTTCAAAGCCGGCGACTGGCAGCTCTGCCCGCACGAGGGCTGGCCGGATAACCCGACCTGGCAGCACATCGTAGCCTGGTGCTGGCGGCACGCCGACGAACGCCGCCTGATCGCCGTCAACCTGTCGGCGGAGGCCGCGCAGGCTCACGTGCGCCTGCCCTGGGATGACCTCGGCGGCGCCCAGTGGAAGCTCAGCGACTGCTTCAGCGGCGACACCTTCCTCCGCGAGGGCGAGACCATCACCGCCGAGGGCCTGTACGTGGGGCTGGGCGGGTACGGCCTGCACTTCCTGCGTTTTGAGCAGCCGGGTTAACCCGGTTGTGTCGGGCCGCGACCGGTGCCATACTGGGCGGGGCCGGTCCGGATAGGGGGAGCCTGCATGGACCTGGTGTTTGTCAGTTATGCGCATACGGATGAGGCGTTTGTCCTCAAGCTGGTGGACGAACTCCGCCAGAACCACGTGCCGCTGTGGTTTGACGGGATGATCCCCACCGGTCAGCGCTGGGACAACTTCATCCAGAAGAAGCTGGTGGAAGCCACCGTCCTGCTGTTCGTCATGTCGGAGGCTTCCAGCGCTTCGGAGAACGTGCTGGACGAGGTCAGCTTCGGCCTGAACAACGATAAGCAGGTCGTGCCCATTCGTATTGACGACTGTTTCGAGCCGTACCGGGTCAGCCGCATTCAGACCATCGACTTCCGCGCGAATTACGCCGCCGCCTTCAAAAAGCTCCTGAAGGCCCTGCCCCGGCAGCCGGCTGAGCCCCCGACGGTGCCGGCTACCCGCCGCCAGGGTCACTACGCCTTCTGGGAATCGCTGTTGGAGCGCGCCCGCCAGCGCACCACCCTGCACCTGAGCATCTCACCGCAGTCGAGTGCGGCCGTCGCGGCGACGGCTGGCCTCACCGGTCTAACCTTCCGCTATGCTCTGCACCGGCGTGGGGCCAGCGTCCTGCTGAATATCGGCACTCGTGACAAGATGAAAAACAAGGCCATCTTTGACACACTGGCCCAGTCAAAAGCGGCCATCGAAGCGGCCTTTGGCGAAACATTGACCTGGGAGCGCCTCGACGGTTACAAGTCCAGCCACATCAAGTGCCCCCTGGACGTCGACTATAAAGACGAAGCCCAATGGCCGGCCATCCAGGACACCATGATCGACGCCATGATCCGGCTGGAAAAAGCGCTGCGCCCCCACCTCGACGCCCTGCCATAAGGCCACCGGGATCACAGAAACAGCAGCGCCGTCCCCGCGAAGGCCACTACCGTGCCCAGGATAGCCCGCCGCGTGATCGTCTCGTGGAAGACCAAAACCCCGATCGGCAGCAAAAAGATCGGGCGCAGGCTGAGGATCGTATTGGCGACGCCGACCGGCGCGCCCTGCACGGCGATCAGCCGCAGCCAGGCCCCCAGCACCGCTGCGAACAATGCGCCCAGGTACACCAGGTGCAGCGAAGCCCGCTCGCGTTTGATCAACTGCCAGGTCGGCCGGACCTGGCCGCGCAGCACGGTATATCCCCACAGGGCAGCCACCCCGGCGATAAACCGGATCAGGTTGCCGGACAGCGCCGGATAGTCCCCCACCAGGCCCTGTTTGCCCAGCACCAGCGAAATCGACTGGGTCACGGCGGCCACCAGCGCAAACAGCAGGCCGATCCGGTAGTCGTGGGACGACACCTCCTGCGGCTCGTGGTTGCCGTCGGCCACCACCCACATGATCCCGGCGATGGTCAGTGCCATGCCGGCGATGGTCAGCCCGTCCAGCGCTTCCTCCAGGAAGAGCCAGGCCAGCACTGCGCTGAACACCGGCGCCAGCGCCAGCATGAGAGCGGTCAGGCGCGCGCCGATCCGCATAAACGCTTCCACCATGGTCACAAACGACCCGACCAATCCCGCCAATCCCGACGCCCCCAGCCAGAACCAGCGCTCCGGCCCGGCAGCCACCGGCAGCGGACTCCCCAGCGTGAGCCAGTGCAGGATGGCGATAGTAACCAGCGCCATCGGCACGCTGGCCCGGATCATCATCATCGAGCCGAACTTACGCCCGGCCAGGGTGTTGTAGGCCGTGCCAACACTCAAGACGACCGCACCCAACAGCGCGGCCACTTCTCCAGATAGTGCCATCCCAATACTCCACTCCCGCAGGGAACCTGCCCGCAAGCGATTATCCACTCCCAAGCGACCCAGATCAAATACACGTAGTGTCGAGGCCGCGTTGCCCGATCGCTCGAATGGCGCTATGCTCGGAACCGGCAGCAGGTGGGCGATGAGCCAGACGATCGCCGGGTCCGAAAGGGGAAACCGCCAATGACCGCCAATCTCAGTTATGCCAGCTATCAGCAGCAGCTGGCGCACGGTATCAGCCCGTCTGGCGTCGCCAGGTACGTCGCCCAGACCGCACCGACGGTTCGATTCGGCCTGACGGCAGCAGGATGGCGGGCGCAGCCCTACGCGGGGATCGCGATCATCACCCCGCCCTTTATCGATGACCCGGTCAACCATGCCGCGTATGTCGCCCTGGCGGATATCCAGCAGCAGTTCATCCTGGATCTCGGGCTGGACATCATCGGGCTGCTGCCCGTCTCCAGCCTGCACCTGACCGTCACCGGCCTGGTCTCCGGGGACTCCTACCTGCCCTTTGCGGAGCCTGCGGCGCGCGCGGCGCTGTTCGCCCAGGTGAGGATGGCCTTCGCCAATACCGCCGGCATCCCGGCGCCGGCGCTGCGTTTCAAAGGCTTGTGTCCCTTCGGCCCGGTGATCGCTGCCGTGCTGGACTTTGTGCATGAAGGCGACTACCTGAACCTGCTGCGTTTGCGCGATGCCATCTACCAGCATACCGGCGAGCTGCCCAAGCCCGCTCCGTTTACCGCTCACGTGACGCTGTTGCATAAAACGTTTACCGGCGATGCGGAAAAAGTGCGTGCCACCGAAGCCATTCACCGGGTGAACGCCGACATTCCCTGGCAGGCGCTGCCCCCCTTCAACCTGCACCGCGCCGAGGTGCGCTTCTTCCCGGATATGACCCGCTTCACCCGTGAAGCAGATTGGCCGGTCTATCGCTTCGCGCCGGGGCAGTAGACTGCCAGCCGATCTACCTCATACAACAAACCGTGCGAACAATGACCAGCATCAATCAATGGTACTACTTACAGATATATGACTTTAATGGTATAGACGGCACCGATTCTTCCGGCGATCCGGCGGTCTCTACCGCGCTCGCCAGGGTGAATGTGATCACCTCGCCCGAATCGTTTCCCCTTGTCCTATCACCGCTGTGTTCCGGCCCGACATTCACCGGTCGTTGGACGGGCAACTTTGCGGAATTCAACAATGGGGAAACAGTGTTTCCGCCCGGCGTCACCATCAGCAGCGTTCAAAGCGGCGCCGATTTTTCGATTACACTGTCACATGATGGGCTTGACGAACCGTTTGCACCCTTTGAAATCGACGAGGTAACCTGGCGAGGGCGTACCCCGGCAGGCGCATGGGATGCGACAGCGCCCGGCACCAGTTTTCAGTGCCCCGGTTCGACCAGCGGCGGCGACATCGCCCCGTTCATCAACGTTTTGGTGGTCGTATCCTGCCCCTGAGTCAGGCTTAACCCTCAAGGTAAAACAAATTCCGGCCCCTGGATGGCACCACAGGCGCCGTTCCCGCAATCGCCGGACATCAAAACGCCCTGGAAGTGATCTGATCGCCAGGCTGGCAGCGCGCCGCGTCGGCAAAAACGCTAAAATAACCCGGATAACCGCTTTCACCCCGTCCATATAGATCAATCGGTATGATCAGCGCCAGAGGTACACTTGTGTCTGACGACCCCAATTTCGCCACCGTAAGCAGCGATGCCCCGGCCTACACCTCGCCGATCATTGGCAACGGCCAGATCGTGACCACGATCAGCCCGAACGGCTACCATAACGGCCCCTGCCCGGAGCACGAAGCGGCCAACCGCCAGTTATTCTGGGCCGGCCGCCGCCTGAACACCCCCACGCATGCCCTGGTGCGGTTTGGCCAGCTCAATCGCCTGCTGAGCATTGACGGCAGCCCGGTCCAGGACACCCTCTGGGAGCAAACGCTGGATTACAGCCGGGGATCGGTGTTTTCCACGCTGTACCACGGCACGCTCAACGAGCAGACGCGCAGCCTGGTCGCGCTGACGAGCAACGTGTTGATCTTTAATACCCGGCTGGAAAACCGCGGCAATCAATCCCGGCATCTCAGCTTCGCCCTCGACTACGATTTCGATACGCACGTCGATCCCCGGCTCTGTTTCCCGCACATGAGCCACCTGGACACGCGCCCCGGCTACAACGTCCAGCAGCCAGCCAATAACGACCTCCAGGTCCGCGTGCAGCCGCAGGCGGAGCACGGCAGCCTGCCCATCGTCTACCAGGTTAACGAGCAGCTTGGCGAAATCCGCTTGGGCTGGCACCCGGTCGGCGAGGTCTTCGCGCGGAGCAGCGGCGCGCGGCTCAGCCACGAGATTACGCTGTCACCCGGCGGTCTGGTCGACCTGTGGTTCTGGGTGATGCTCAGCGACCGCCGCCAGTACACGCACTTTCCCGACCTCGCCCAGGTGCGTGACCTGGTGGTGACCCATAACTATGCCTGGGGCGACTTCTGGAACACCAGCCGGGTGACCCTCGGCGGCTCGGCCCTGGAGGGTCTGCGCCAGTCCAGCCTGTACACTATCCGCTGCAATGCCTCGCCCTGGTCGATCCCGCCGGCCTACCTCAGCACCCATGGCGAAGGCCGCACCCGTCATGAGGACTTCTACCCGTTCCTGGCGCTGCTGTCCGGCAATCACCGGGCGCTGGCGGCGCACGTGCCGGAATTCCGCCGGCGGACGCTGCCGGTCGCGTTGAACTGGGGCGGCGACAAGGGCGCGCGCTTCCCGCGGGAAAGCCTGGAAGACGGCCAGGAAGGCGGTCCCTACGGCCAGGGGATGGACGAACGCTTTCACGTGGGTCAGATCGCGGAGACGGCCTGGCGTTATTACCTCTATACGCGCGACCAGGAATCACTGGAGCGCCTGTACCCGCTGCTGCGTGCCTGCGCCCAACTCTTCGAGCAGGACGTGGTCGAGCGGGATAACAAAGGCCGTCTCACCACGCGCCCGGTCATCGACTTTGAGGAGCAGGCCCAGCCACAGGCCAACGCCATTTTCACCCTGTGCGCGGCCATCCGAACGCTGGAAAATGCCGCCAACGCCGCCGAATTTCTTGACTTCGACCCCGACCTGCAGGCGACCTGGCGCGCCCTGGCCACAGAACTGCGCGATGCCCTGCCCGTCGACCAGACAGGGCAGCACTACCGGATCGCCGGCGACGACGACCTGTGGCACATCACGCAGGCCGGAGTCGTCTTCCCCTTCGCGGTGGACGTGACCGGTGATCGCGCCCGCCAGACGCTCACCCATCTGCAGGAAGCGCTGCGCACCGATCGCAACCTGACGGTTTTCAGCCGGCCGGGCGACGACGGGGCAAAAAACCTGCACCGGATGTGGGCGGCCGCCGTCCTGGCGACGGCATTTTTCCTCCAGGGCCGGGCGGACGAAGGCTATGACCTGCTGGGCCGCGCGCCGGCCAGCGCCGGCCCGCTCCTGGCCCCCAATGAGCGCCTGCTCACCATCGGTAGCGAGACCAGCGAGGAGTTTCCCTGGGTCGATCCCGAGGTCGGGGTGAGCGTGCTGTCCTGGAGCACGACCGCCGCCGGCGCGGTGGTCCACGCCATCCACAGCATGTTCGTGCAGGTGGACGAAGCCGGCACCATCCTGCTGAACGGCTGCCCCTCTACCCTGGCGCAGGCGAGCTTCGCGGGTTTGATGGGCGCTTACGGCGTGCTGCTGTCAGGCACCATCGCGAACGGCCTGCCGGTCCGCCTGATGGTGCGCAGCGACCGGGAGCGATCGTGGTCCTTCCGCCTGCCGGAGCGGATCGCGCCGCAGGTGACCTTCAGCGACGCGGTATGGGCCGCCGGTTCGGAGGCCGGGCTGGCCCGCTTCGACTGCGCGCTGGCCGCGGGGAATACGGCGCTGATCTGAAAGCTGCCGGGGCCGATTATGAGAATAGGCCATTAGTAGATAAAATGAGGTCGTGGGCCAAATACGGGGGCCGCAATTTCTGGAAAATGAGCAGCGCGCAAATAGCGCTTGGCCCGTCGCACGACTACACGAAATCGGCAGATGGCACATGAGTCTGACAAACCCATGGTTCAATGAACTGGCGGACACCCTCTCCCTCGACGGCGAGTGGGCCTTTTCGCTCGGCGGGCAGTCGGGCGTGATCGAGGTGCCCGGCAACTGGGAAGCGCAGGGCTATCCGCGCCGTGCCGAAGGCCCGGCCGTCTACCGCCGCCTGATCGCCGTGCCCGCCCACTGGCAGGGCCGGCGTTTCCAGCTTCAGTTTGATGCGGTGAGCACACACGCCGAGGTCACGGTGAACGGCCAGCCCGTCGGGGCCCATGACGGCGCGTGGTCGCCCTTTGCCCTGGACGTGACCGAGGCCATCCGCCCCGGCGAGGACAACGAAATCACCCTGACGGCCTGGAAGCCCGGCAACCGCTTCCCGGTCCGGGAGTCGCTGGTCGGCTTCCTGCCGGACGTGTGCCTGATGTTCGGCGGTATCTGGCAGGCGGCGCGGCTGACGGCCTTCCTCGGCCCGGCGCTGAGCGACCTCCACCTGCAACCCGACGGCCAGACCGGCGAAGTGACCGTCACGGCGGACACCCATCACGCCGACGGTATGGCCGCCAGCGTGCGCATCCTGGCCGCCGACGGGCGCAGCGTCGCCCAGTGGCAGTCCACCATCAACCAGGGCCACCTCCAGGCGTCGCTGGCCGTCCTGGCCCCCCTGCTCTGGGGACCGGACCGCCCGACGCTGTACACGCTGGAGATTCGCATTGGCGACAGCACGATCGCGCCGCTGGTCGTCACGCGGACCTTTGGCTTCCGGGCGCTGACCCACGCCGGGGAGCAGCTCCTCTTCAACGGGGAGCCGGCCTGCCTGCGCGGCGTGCTCAACTGGGGATGGTACCCGGACGTCCTGTGCCCCGCGCCAGATGACGCCGCCATCCGCGAGGAGTTCCGCAGCGTGCGCGAGATGGGCTTCAACCTGGTCAAGCTAGGCCTGTTCGTGCCCGCGCCGCGTTATTTCGAGATCGCGGACGAGGAAGGTTTGTTCCTGTGGCTGGAACTGCCCCTGTGGCTGCCGGAGGTCACCCCGCAGCTGCGCGCCCAGGCCGCGCGGCAGTACGCAGCCATCGTCACCGCCGTGCACCATCACCCCTCGGTCGTGATGTACAGCCTGGGCTGCGAGTTGAATCACACCGTCGACGCCGACCTGCTGGCTCAGTTGGACGGCATCGTGCGGGAGCGGACGAGCGGCGTGCTGGTCTGCGACAACAGCGGTTCCGGCGAGGCCTACGGCGGCCTGCCTTTCGACTTCGCGGACTTCAGCGACTACCATTTTTACGCCGATCTCCAGTATTTCGACCCGCTGGTGGATCACTTCCGGCGGGACTGGCGGACGCCGCGCCCCTGGCTGTTCGGCGAGTTCAACGACGCGGACGATTACCGCGACCTGGACGAGATCGCGGGCGCTTACGGCGGGGAGCTGCCCTGGTGGCTGACCGAGTGGAATCCCCTGCACCCGCGCGCCTTCGTCGGCTACCCGGCGCAGCGCGAGCGCATGGCACAGCTCGACCTCGGCCTGCCGGACCAGGCCCTGGTGCGCATCTCGCGGCAGCAGTCGTTCGCCGTGCGCAAAGCCATCCTGGAGAAAGTGCGCGCCCGGGCCGGCATGGGCGGTTGCGTGGTGACCGGCCTGCGGGATACGCCGCTGGCGACGTCCGCCGTGCTCGACGACCTCAACCGGCAGAAGTACCCGCCGGACGCCTTCCGCGCCTTCAATGCGGACACAGTTCTGCTGCTGGGCCGGGGCCGCGCCCGACGCTGGACGCACGGCGGCGACCGTCCCGTGCCGCTGGAGCCGTACAGCTTCCTGGCCGGTGGGCTGGTCGCCTTCGACGTGATCCTGGCCCACGCCGGGCCGCCCCTGCCCGCCGGCACCCTGATCTGGCAGGCCTTTGGCGAGAACGGCAAGCGGGTCGCCGATGGCGTGTGGGATGTGCCGGGACCGCTGGCCGGGGGACGTCCGCAGGCTATCGGGCACCTGGCCTTCCTCGCGCCGCAGACTACCGCCGCTACCACGCTGCACCTGGAGGTCACCCTGGAACCGGCGCACGGCCAGCGTGTGGAAAACGCGTGGGTGTTGTGGGTCTTCCCGGCGGTGAACCGGTGGCCGGACGGCGTCGGCATCCTCGACCCCTCCGGTGCGCTGGCCGGGCTGGGCGACCTGTGGCATGCCGCCGTCCCCCTGACGGATGATCGCAGTCTGCAGGACATCAACGTGCTGCTGACCAGCGCCCTGCCCCCGCACGTCGTCTACTTCCTGCGCAATGGCGGCTCCGTCCTGCTGCTGCAAAACGGCGACCGCCCGCTGCCCACCGTCGACGTGCCCTTCTGGCGCGAGTCGATCAAAATCATCGGGCGGCACCGGGCGACCAATACCCTGCCGCATGACGGCTTCGTCGACATGCAGTTTTACGGCCTGGCGACCGACCGCGCCTTCGATACCGCCCGCCTGGAGCAGGCCCTGCCGGACGCCTACCTGCGTCCCATTTTGCGCCGGCTGGATGCCCGCCAGTTCACCGCCGCCGATTACCTGGTGGAAATGCGCATCGGCGCGGGCCGCCTGATCGCCTCCACCCTGCGCTTTCAGGGCGGCCTGGGCGACCAGCCGTCCGGCCTGGGCGATCACCTGGCGGGGCGCTGGCTGCTTTACAACCTGCTGCTCTCACTGGCCGAACGCTAAAAACGCTCCCAATGTAAAACCTCGTCCAGGGGCCTTTTCTCTTTGGTGGGCCAGCCCACCGGCACGCCGATCGGGACCAGGGTGAGCAGCCGCCGGTCGGCGGGCACGCCCAGCAGCGGCTTGAAGGTGTCCTCCATCGGGATGGTGTTGCCCTCCAGCCAGCAGGACCCATAACCCAGCGCCGTGGCCGCGACCAGCATGTTCTGCACAGCGGCGGCGGCATCTTCCAGCCAGTACTGCGAGGTGGTGTCCACCACCACGGCGATGACGGCCCCCGCTTTCTCGATCCAGTTGGCTGCCGGCTTAAACTGCTCGATCATGGCGCGGTCCGTAACCACGATAAAATCCCACGGCTGCCGGTTAAAGCCGCTGGCCGCCAGCCTTGCGGCATCGACGATCGTCTCCAGGTCCTCGCGCGGCACCGGGTCGCCGGTGTAGTCGCGCACGCTTCTTCGCTTGCGAATCGCTGCCAATGCATCCACTGGTGAATCCCCTCCCTGTGCGACCCGTCTTTTCCACGGGTGCCTGACCAACGCCTGCCTAGTGTACCGGGAGAACGCCGGTTTTCACCAGCCGGCTGATGGACGTTCGACCGGTTCGCGTGGTTCACCCTTCCCGGCGCTATAAATACCGCCGGCTAAAGACCTCGAATAACCGGTCCAGCGAGTCGGCGTCCGGCACCTCGTCCACCAGGAAGGCCAGCCCCTCCGGCGCCAATTCGTCAGCCAGCGGCAGCACATCCTCGAAGGAACAGAGCACCTGCAGCGCTTTGCCGCTCTGCTGGATTCGCTTAAGCATGTCGATCCTGGGCAGCGCCGAATGCCCCGCCCCCACCACGTACTGGATCGCCTGCAGCTCCGGCACGGCCATCAGGGTATCGGCATGGCGGGCGGCGTCGGGGCCATCCAGGTGAAAGATGGCGCGGCCCACGGTTTTGATCTGCCGCAAGATGGACGGCATCACCAGCTCCTCGAACTGGGCCGGGCTAAGCATGGCATTAAAGTCCGAGGCCGGCAGGTGATGCGGCCGGCTGGACCACAGTCCCAGGTAATAGGTCAGGCCGGCCCCACCGCCGATGACGATGTCGTGCAGCCGGGTAAAGGCCTGCTGCCAGGCGGGATCGATGGCGTCGATGGCGGCCTGCAGGCGGTCCGGCTGGTCGATCACGTCCAGGCACAGGGCCGTCGCACCGCGCAAATTGAGCAGGATATCGCTTGGCGCGCCCAGATCGGGCAGCATCACGATGTAACGGCCCGCTGCGTCGGCGGTGACCATTTCGGCCAACTCCTGCAAACGGACCCAGTAGCGGTTATCCGGCGGAATCTGCCAGTCGGGCGCGTTCGACCACTCATCGTCGATGAAGGCGTGCGTCCAGGTCGTATCGGAAACAAACGCCACCGACGCCCCGAAAAAAGCGCACAGCGCCGTCGGGCCGAAGTCGACGCGCACGGTGGGCAGCGTATCGCCCACGCGCTGAGTCTGCGCCAGGTCCAGCAGCCTGGCCTGGAACCAGGCTTCGGGTTGGTCGAGCAGTTCCAGCCGCCGCGTGATCGGGCGCGCCGGGTTGGTGTTGGCGCTACCCAGAAACAGCGGGCGGTCGACCACCTCACGCTGCCAGAATGCTTCGTGCCGCCGGGCGACGGCCGGGAAATCTTCGCAGTAAGCCAGTGGTTCGGCGGCGATACGTCTGAGCGCTGCTTCCCAGGCGGTGAGCTGGGGTATCGGCACCAAACCGGAATCACCGGTGGGTAGGGTCACGCGGGTCCTCTCGAACAGTCGCGCCGCCAGGCAGGTGCGCTGGAAGGCAGACGCCCAACAAGACATACGGCAGAAAACCAGGACTCCCCGTTTGCCAGCCCGCGCCGGCAAACGGGGAGCAGGTATCGTCTACAACAACAAAGGCCTCAGCGCAGCTCGGCCATGGCGACAGCGTCCATATCGGTGAAGGTCTGGTTCTCGCCGGCCATCGCCCAGATGAAGGCGTAATTGCCCGTGCCCATGCCCGCGTGGATCGACCAGCTGGGCGAGATAGCGGCCTGCTCGTTGCGCATCACCAGGTGGCGCGTTTCGTCCGGCTCGCCCATCAGGTGGAAGACCACGTTTTCCCTGGCGATATCGAAGTAGAAGTAGACCTCCATGCGCCGGGCGTGGGTGTGCGCCGGCATGGTATTCCACATGTTATCGGGGGCCAGCAGCGTCACGCCCAGGACAAGCTGGCAGCTTTTCGGGCCATCGGGGTGGATGTATTTGTAGATGGTGCGCTTGTTGGAATGACTGTCGTCGCCCAGGTGGATCGGCTCGGCATCGCCGATCGGCACGTGCACGGTCGGATAGGTGTGGTGCGCCGGGGTGCTGGTGAAATAAAAGTGAGCCGGCTGGTTGGCGTCACTGCTCTCGAAGCACACCGACCGGGTCCCCATGCCCACGTACAGGCCGTCGAGCTTGGCCATCTCGTAAGCCGTGCCATCCAGCACAACCCGGCCCGGCCCGGCGACGTTGACGATGCCCATCTCGCGCCGCTCCAGGAAAAAGTCGGCGCCCAGTTCCGCCTTGTCGCCCACCAGTTCCAGGCCGGCGGTGGTCGGCGCCGCGCCGCCGACGATGATACGGTCGATGTGGCTGTAGGTCATCCTGATCTGGCCGTCTTCAAACAGCTTTTCGATCAGGAACTCGGCGCGGAGCTGATCGGTAGTATACCGCTTGACAGCTTCCGGCGATGATGGATAACGCATTTCCATGATGATGCTCTCCTCGGGTTCAGGGCACAGGCCTCACTTCAGGTTTCGATTTGGAGGTTGCTTCCCCCTGGTCGAACCGGAAGAAGCAGCGACACCCTAGAGTGTGCCACGAGGACGGGTTGTTTGCCAGCCTGGAATCGAATCGCCGCTCCGACCCGGCGCCTCGCTGGCTGCCCGGTCTGCCTGGATGAGCGCGCAACGTCGACCGCAGGCACCAGCGAGGCTATTACCAATGAGGAAAGATTTACAAATAATTTATCTACCGCCACCAACTTTCCATTATAATGTAGACAGCGGGCTTATATCCTTCGTCCAGTATAAGACGAAATACCGGCAGGACCCATTCATACGATTATCTAGGCATGAAGGTTAAACATCATGGGATGTTTCAGCAGGCTCATCATCATCCTACTCTCAGCGTCGATGATACTGCCGACGATCAATGCTCCCTCTGACAATGCCTTCGACGCGGCAAGCTGCCCCGGCGTCGTCCGGGTAGCCCTGGAAACGACCGACGACGCCTGCGCCGGCCTGGCGCAGAACGAGGCCTGTTACGGGCATGTCCTGGTGCAGGCGCAGCTGCGTTCCTCCAGCGGCGTGATCGCCTTCAACCAGGCCGGTGATACCACCGATCTGCTGGACATCGAGTCGCTGCAGCTCAGCTCTATGGATACCACGACCGGCATGTGGGGCGTCGCGCTGATGAACCTCCAGACCTACATGCAGTATGCGGAACCGGAAGATGTCACCTTCCTGCTGTTTGGCGATGTCACCGTGGAAAACCAGGTCCAGCCGGTCGCCCGGATCGCCGTCACCGTCAGCGCCACCACCTATGTCAATGTGCGGCTGGGGCCATCGGCGCGGGCCGGTGCTATCGGCACGCTGGCCCCTGGCCAGACCGTCGTCGCCCAGGGCCGGCTGGCCGATAGCTCGTGGCTGCGGGTGGAGATGCCCGACAGCGGCCGGGTCGGCTGGCTGTCGGCGGACCTGGCTCGCAGCGAGCAGCCGCTCGACTCCCTGGATGTGATGGAAGGCTGGACGCCGTATTACGGCCCGATGCAGGCCTTCGCCCTGCGCAGCGGCGCCGATGATTCCCTGTGCCCGGAAGCGCCGGAAAGCGGCATCCTGATCCAGACGCCGGAAGGCGTGGCCGAGGTCACCCTGCTCGTCAACGGCGTGGATGTCCAGTTGAGCAACGCCACCGCCTTCCTGCAGGCCCAACCCAACGGCACCCTGTCGGTGGATGTATTGGATGGCTGGGTCGATGTAACGGCCGGCGGCGTGACCCAGACGGGCTTTGCCGGCACGCAGATTTCCGTGCCGTTGGACGCCAGCGGCAGTCCTGCCGGACCGCCTGTTTTCCCGGTCCCCTATGATCCGGGCAACGTCAACGCGCTGCCGGTCGCTTCACTGGACAACCCGGTGGTGATCGTGCCGCCGCTGACAACCGGCGACATTGTCGCCCTGGTGGATAACTGGAACGATCCCAGCACGGACCCCGCCGGCGATACGAGCGATCCGGCGGCAGTGGATGATCCCGGCACGACCGGGGATGGCACGACCGATCCCGGCACAACCGATCCTGGCACGACCGACCCCGGCACGACCGACCCCGGCACGACCGACCCCGGCACGACCGACCCCGGCACGACCGACCCCGGCACGGCGGACCCCGGCACCAGCGATCCCGACAGCCCACCAGGGTTAGATGGCGTCGTGCCCCCCGGCCAGGGCAGCACGCCTCCTGGTCAGGGTGGTG
>DAOUEM010000268.1:0-10762 GCA_034430555.1 Anaerolineae bacterium
CCCCCAGGTAGGGGCGCAGCACCTCCGGCACGACCACGCCGCCGTCAGCCTGCTGGTTATTCTCCAGGATGGCGATCAGGATGCGGGGCAGCGCCAGCCCGGAGCCGTTCAGGGTGTGCACGAACTGGGCGCGTCCGCCGCCCGCCGGGCGGAACTTGATATTGGCCCGCCGCGCCTGGAAGGCCTCCGTATTGGAGCAGCTGGAGACTTCCAGCCACTCGCCGCAGCCCGCCGCGAAGACCTCCACGTCGTACTTCTTGCTGGCGGCGAAGCCCAGGTCGGCGGTGACCATTTCCAGGCGGCGATAAGGCAGCCCCAGCAAGCCGCACATCGCCTCCGCCGTTTCCGTGATCAGCTCCAGCTCTGCGTAGCTGTGATCCGGGTGGGTGAAACTGTACTGCTCCACCTTCTCGAACTGGTGCACGCGCTTGATGCCGCGCACGTCACGCCCGGCGCTCATGCGCTCCCGGCGGAAGCAGGGCGTGTGCCCGATGAAGCGCAGCGGCAGGTCGGCCTCGTCCAGGATTTCGCCGCCGAACATGTTGGTGATGCTGACCTCGGCCGTCGGCAGGAAAAACAGCCCGGCGTCGGGGTCTTCATAGACGTTTTCCCGGAACTTGGGGAACTGGGCGCTACCGAACATGGCCTCTGCCTTGACCATGAAGGGCGTGTACACTTCCTCGCGGCCCTGTTCCAGGTGATAATCGAGCATCCAGTTGGTGAGGGCACGGTGCAGGCGCGCGCCCATCCCGGCCAGGATGTAGGCACGCGTGCCGGCCAGCTTGACGCCGCGCTCGAAGTCGATGATGCCCAACTGCGGCCCCAGGTCCCAGTGCGGCAGCGGCTCGAAGTCGAATTCGGGGATCGCGCCAATGGCCGGGCCGGGGATATTTTCCTCGTCGCTGGCCCCAACGGGCACGCTCTCGTGCGGCAGGTTGGGAATCCACTGCATATTGTCCAGCAGGTCGGCGTCGATCTGGCGGACCAGCTCGTCCAGCTCGCCGATCCGGTTGGCCAGCGCGCCCATGCTGGCTTGCAGCGCTTCCAGGGCCGTGTCCAGGTCGGGCGGCGTTTCCAGGTCGGTGCGGTCGACCGGCTCCGCGAACAGGGCCAGCGCCCGGTCCACGTCGGCGGCGGCCAGGGCGGCGCTGGCTTCTACGGCGGTCGCCAGACGCTGATTGTCGGTCAGGCCCTTGCCGCCCCGGAAGCGCCCAAACGCCTTGCTGAGCTGATTGCGGCTGGCTTTGAGGGCTTCCACTTCCTGCAGGACGGCGCGCCGTTGCTCGTCCAGGTCGTAAACGGCGTCGACCCGCGCCACCGCGTCTTCGTCGTTCAGCGTGGCGATGCGCGCTTTGACCGCTTCTTTGTCCTCTCGAATCAGCATGATATCTAGCATGATGTGCCTCGTCCTTCCTGAACAGCGATTCGCTGGTTGTGCTCACATGGTTGGCTGAAGATCATCTAGTGGGTCTCTTCGGCGGCGGCGTCCGCCGCGGCATCTCTCGCGACGTCGTCCGCCGGTGTTTCGCGTTTGGGTGGTGGTTGTTCGTTTGGCCCCGGAGGGCCGGAACTGTCATCCGACCAGCGGGGCGGCCCGGTGAGATCGCGGAGCAGCCGCAGGATCGCCAGCGACCCTCCGATCAAGATCACCGCCCACACCAGGCTGTTGAACAGTTCAGGCGTCAAAAAGTCCATGATGTCCGGCTCCTAACCCATAAAAAAAGCCCCTCATCCCATCCAGGACGAGGAGGCTCGTGGTGCCACCTGGTTTCGCGACGGCCTCACAGCCGGTCGCCTTGGCGGGTCTTAAGCATTTTAATGCCGTTGACCCTGCGCGTTAACGGGCGCACCCGGCCCCGCGTTACCGGGGCGACGTGATCGGGAGTGGATTGGGCGGCCTGCTCTTTACTGCCTCGCAGCGACCGGCAGCTCTCTGGGAAAAAGGGGGCCGCTTAATTGGCTCCATCCGAGTCGTTGTCTATGTTGTGAGCAGTGTAACAGGGCGGCGGGGCGCTTGTCAAGGTCGGGCGGCGTGCCGCGGCGGGCGACGCACCGCGTCTCCCCTACCGTTTGCGCTTGGAGGACCGGGGCCGGGCATCGGCCTCCATTTTCGCCAGCAGTCGTTCGCCCGGCGACAGCCGCCGCTGCCCCCGCTTTTTTTCCAGGAACTCGGGCATCTCGCGTTTGGTGCGCGGGCGATAGCCGGGTCCGCTGCCGTACGAGCTAAAAATGAACCCGTGCCGGACCAGCGCCCGGACCTTGGCCCACTGTTTTTTGTTGGCGCGCCGCGGCGGCTTGAACCATTTGCCCATCCGGGCCATCGGCGAGCCGCACTGCGGGCAGATGGCCGACTCGTCAGCGGTAGACTTCACCTGGCGCTTACGACCGATCAGAAAGGCCTTGCGGCAGTCGAAACAGGCGTACTTGCTGGTCATGGTGCGGAACTCAGGGCGGCTCATACCTGTAACTCCCGGCGTCAAGCCAGGCTCCGGCGCAGGGCCTCACCGCGCCCATCCCGGAACAGGTCATCGCCGGTGAAGGCCACCAGACCCCGGCTCCCCGGCAACCGGCGCGCGTCCGCCGCGACCTGTGCCCACTCCGCGACCGGCAGCGGTCTCGACGGCGGGTCTTCTGGCGCGGCAGTGGATTCCCTGGCGCAGCGGCAGCTTCCTGGCTATCATACCCCCATGAACGAGTCTTCACCGCCTCCCGGGGGCCGGTCAGCGAGCAGCCGCCAGCTTTCCGGCATGCAAATCCTGTTCGCCTCGATCCTGGCGATCGGCCTGCTGCTGGCCATCAACTTCAGCAACCGCATTACCACCGGCCAGCAGATTCAGAGCATCCGCGAAGAACTGGAACTGGAGATCGCCATCCTGGAGACCGAGCAGGCCGCCTTGCAGCAGGAACTGGACTACGTGCGCGGCGATGATTACGTGGCCGCCTGGGCGCGGGAGGAAGGCAAGATGATCCGCGAAGGGGAGGTGCTGGTCGTGCCGGTGCCGGGCGGACCGCCCCTCGTCACCCCGACTCCCCAGCCGCAAACGCTGGTCGGCATCCTGGATGAAGACGAGCCAGCAAGCGAAAACTGGCAGTTGTGGTGGGCGCTGTTTTTCGATTCACCGCCGCCCTTCTGACCCGCGGCGGTGCCCGATCGCCGCCGGCTCAATCCTCGCGAGGGGGCAAGATCCGGCGCGCCAGCCGCCCCAGCATATTGGATAACCCGCCGCTGTCTTCTGCGTCCGTTTCTTCCTGATCCTGCTGCGCCGCCTGCGCCCGATACCGGAACTCCGATATGTCATGCTTGGAAAGGGTGACCGTATCGTATTCTTCGCCGCCGCCGGATTGTTCCAGGGCTTCGATCATGCTGCGCGGCGAGGCAAAACGCTGCCCCGGTTCCTTGGCAAGCGCCTGCAAGATGGCCGCTTCCACGCGCGGGTCCAGGTCGACGTTGAGGGCGCTGGGCGAGCGCGGCGCTTCCTGCATGTGCTGCACCATGATGCGGGCCGCGCTGGCCCCTTTGAACGGCACGTCGCCCGTCACCATTTCATAGAGCAGGATACCCAGCGAATAGATGTCGGAGGCGGGGGTCGCTTCCCGGCCCGCCGCCTGCTCCGGGGACATGTAGATCGGGGCGCGCGGGCTGAACTGGGCCGTGGTGGTGCCATCATCGGCCAGGATGCGCATCAGGCCAAAGTCGACCACGACCGGCCTGGTGGCTTCGGCCATCAAGATATTGCCGGGCCGGATATCCTGGTGCAGCACGCCTTTGCCGTGGGCATGGGCGACCGCGTCGGCCACCTGCCGGAAGATGAACACGGCCTGGTCCTCCGGCAACCCTTTGCGCCCCTGCGACAGCAGATCGCGCAGGCTCGACCCGGGCACCAGCTCCATCACGATAAAATAGGCATCGCCCCGCACCCCAAAATCCAGCGTGCGGGCGATATTGGGGTGACTGAGGCCGACCACCCCCTGCAGCTCCTGGATGAAACGGCGCTCCCAGGCGGCGGCTTCGGCCTCGCTGTTGAGGCTGGGCACGATCAGCTTCAGGGCCACCTCGACGTTCATCTCGGCGGAAAAGGCCTGGTAGACTTCGGATACGCTGCCCCGGCCTAACACCCGGCGAATCTCGTAGCCGGCGACCTTATGCCCCGGTTCTGGCGATACAAATGAAGGATTTTTGCTGCTCATAACAACTATCATCCTGATCAATAAACGCTCTACCAGCAGGATACGTGGCCGCCGTGATTTTTGCAACCCCGGACGGGGCACCACCGGGCAGGCCCTGGCTCACGAAGCAGGCTGGCCGTTGACCACCTGGCGGCGCACCACCCGGTTGGACCACCAGCGCAGGCTGAACAGCACCACCCCCCAATAGCCCACGTAACCGACGACTTCGCTCAGGCTCGGATTGTCATTATAGCCGACCAGCACCCGCAGTATCGACCCGATTGTCCCCTGGCTGTCCAGGACCGGTTGGAGGTCCCACACATGTTCGATATAAACCGGCAGCCATCCGGCTTCTTGTAGCTCATGGATTCCGTGCGCGAACAACCCGGCGGCAAATATCAGCAGCAAGATGCCGATGACATCAAAAAACCGCCGTACATTGAGGCGCAGCGTGCTGCTATAGATGGCCCATCCCACCAGCACGGCCAGGACCAGGCCTGCCAGGCTGCCGACGATGACGGCAATCCCTTCACCGGTGAAACTGGTCGCCGTCAAAAATAAGGCCAGCTCAATGCCTTCGCGGAACACCGCCAGAAAAGCCAGGCTGAACAGCGCCCAACTGTGGCGATGCCGGATGGCAATGCTGATATCGTTCTCCAGGTCTTGTTTGATGCTTTTACCCTGGGTCCGCATCCAGAACAGCATCCAGGTCAGGACGCCGACCGCCAGCAGCATGGTAATACCCTCGAACACGTGCTCAAGCTGGCCCTCGAAATGAGCGTCCAGCGCCTGTAACACCATCGCCATCCCCAGGCTGGCGGCCATGGCAGTGAGGACGGCCAACCAGACCGAGCGGCGTCGCTCCGTGCGGCCGATCTGGTGCAGATAACCCAGAATAATACCCACGATCAGGGCGGCTTCCAGGCCTTCGCGGAAGGCGAGTAGCAGTGAGGCAATCATGGCTCCCTCCGAATGGTGAGCGCGTTGTAATTGAGAATAATTCGCAATAACAATACCGCAATCACACACCGGCCACAAATATCTCCTGACAGATTATCGTCCTGCGCCCTGGCCAATGGCGATTTCCCACTTGAACTTGTCTCCGGTTCATGATATATTTAACCATAGTTAACATATATATTAATTGACGTTTCAACTGTCTTAGCGGGGGGAGTGTCATGGACGGTTTTTTCGCCTGTTTCCAGTTTACCTGCCTGGTGGTGTTCCTGGTGGTGTTCCTGGGCTGGAGGCTGGTCCTGCGCAGCGGCTTCACGCTACCACTGCCTGGGCCTCGAACCGGCAGGGCGGTCAATAGTTGAGGACCACGACCTCGCCCACCGGGCCGCGTTTATCGGGGCGGGTGTTGATCGCTCGCCGCGCCTGTACGGATTCGATGGTGAAGCCCGCGTACAGCTCGCGCACGAACGGCATGTTATAGACGCGCGGTTTTTCTGAGGTAACTATCAGAGAAATCCACTACAAACCACGCTTATTAACCCATTTTTGGAATTCAGACATGCTATAGACTGCCAAAAAGTTGTCTCTAACTTGACTACGTATCCACTTTTCAGCCCCTTGTTTGTAGCCACCACCATCTAAGAGCAGTATTGTTTTGTGAGGATATTTCGTCTTGATATTGATGATCAGGAATGGGTATTTTTCGTCAACAGACCCGCCACTTTGTTGCCATTTGGTTTCGATAACAAGGCAGTCAGGATGTTTCTGGGGATGGTAAACAATGAAGTCGCAAAAGGTGCTGGTGTTGTAGATGTTTTGGCCTAGATAATACTGGCGTGAATAAATCGGCTGGTGCAAGTAAATCGCTGGCTTGAATTTTTTCTTGTCAAAGTAGGTATAACCCAAGCCCTCAAGGATGTCCTGTACAAATTGTTCAAGCCGATTGCCTGTAAGATTCGCCTGTGTACCACCTGACGGCGCATTATCACTCATAGGTCGTAATCAACACTTCCTCTACATTGTTTCGCCCGTTCGGTTTGCAATTCACAAGGCGGGGAGCATGGACAATGCGAACATGGAACGGCTTAGCTTTGTACAGGCCATTGATGAATTTGGCATTGGAATTGGATAACATGACTTTGACACCCTGACGGTGCAAATAAAGAGCAAAGTCCCGGAGACTTACCTGATCTTTTTCGGTAAAATCCTGGCTTGTATAGCTGGTAAAGTTATTTTCGTCGGTCGGGTGATAGGGCGGATCGAAGTAAACGAAATCGCCACTTTGTGGTGTAATTTTATCAAATGACCTGTATTCTATAGTGGCTATTTGAAGTGCGCTTGAACAGGCTCGAATGTTGTCCTCTTGCGTGATGTTAGGGTTCTTATATGACCCCATCGGAACGTTAAATTCCCCCTTTTTATTCACTCTATAGAGGCCATTGTAGCAGGTCCTATTTAGGTACAGGAAACGCGCTGCAATCTTTACCGGGCCTTGTAATTCGTGCTGTGACCTGACCTTATAGTAGTAGTCTTTGCTGTGTTTTACTGCATGTTTTTTCAGTAATTCAATGAGTTCATCAGAGTCATTTTTGATGACGTTATAGGCTAAAATCAGGTCAAAATTCACGTCTGAGAGATAAGCTGCTGGCAGTTGGTCATAGAGCTCAAAAAACAGGGCACCGCCGCCGACAAAAGGTTCGTAGTAGTGATTGAATTCATCTGGTAAGCGAGCCTTCAATTCATCAATGATGTTACGTTTTCCGCCCGCCCATTTGACGAACGGCGATGCTCTATCACCGGTCGGCTCATCAGCCTCTGAAAATGGCATATCCAACTGAAATTGTGTTTCCTGTTTGTTAGTCATCGATGCGTCCCATCAGTTGTTTATAAGCTAGATTGCCACTGATATTTACCAGCAACAGGTTAATGCGTTCATATCGCTCATATGTACGGATATTATACCGGAAGAAGAACTTACCTCGCCAACACGGCGAGAGACGGTATGTGGTCTTGGCGATAACGTTGGTCGGCAGCGGCCACCGACATCATCGCCGCGCGATCATAACCCGCGTTGCGCCTTGAAGGCCAGAATCGCGGCGGCGGCCGCCGGCGCCCCGCCCGCCGCCCGGAAGGTCTCGCCCAGGCGATGGCAGCCCAAGCGCAGGTCCGGGTCGGCCAATGCCGCATCGACGGCGGCCCGCAGCGAGTCCGGCGTCAGGTCCCGCTCCGGCAGGCGCCGGCCCGCGCCCAGGGCGACCACGCGGTCGGCCACGTCGTTTTGCTCGTAGGATTGCGGGAAGAGCAGCAGCGGCACGTCATGATAGAGCGCCTCGTGCACGCTGTTCATGCCGGCGTGGGTGATGAACAGGGCCGTCCGCCGCAGCACGGGGATTTGCGGCACGTGGGGGCGGGCGAAAACGTGATCCGGCAGCGGCCCCAGCGTTTCGATATCGGTGGCGCGGCCCACGGACATCACCACCGTGCCGGGATAATCGCGCAGAGCCTCCAGGCACAGCCGGTAGAAGCCGGGCCGCCGGTAAAGCAGCGTGCCCAGCGAGATGTACAGCGTGCTCGCCCGGTCGAGGCGGTCCAGGGGGAAGTCGCCGGGATCGGGATCGGGACGCAGGCACGGCCCCACGAAGCGGTAGCTGTCGTCGAAGGTATCTCCCGCCGGCTGGAATTCCCGCGAGGTATAGACGATATTCAGCGGCTGGCGATTATTGAAGATGTCGGTCAGGCTGGGCGGGGGCACATCAAAGGACCGGCCAATCGCCGCCGCCAACCGCTGGAAGCGCACGACATGCGGCAGCCCGGTCAGCGACAGCCGGATCATGCCCGACAGTTCACCCCACGTGGGCCGCCGGTTCGATGTGCTCATGGCGAAGATGGGGATCGAGGCGATGGCGGGCAGGTCCAGGACGCGGGCGGCCACTTTGCCGGCCAGGTTCATGCCGTCGTGGATGAGGTAATCGGGCCTGTCCTGGCGCAGCAGGTCCAGCACTTCGGGGATCAGCGTTTGCGCCATCCGGGCCATGGCCGCCGCCAGCCGGAGCGGGTGCCCGGTCAGGCTAGCCTCGTCCGGCATCTGGAAGCCGCGATAAGCCCGGAACGACGCCCCGGCCTCCTCGACGTGCGGGCGGAATTCCTCCGTGGCGGTGTAGAAAACCGTCTCGCCGCGGCGCACCAGCTCGGTCACCACCGGCAGGCTGGGATTGACGTGGCCGTAAGCCGGCACACTGAGAAAGGCGACTCTGGACATGGCAGCTCCCGGTACCCTGGCACGAGCCTCGTATTTGCACAGCAGTGTACCACAGGCGCGCGGTGACGTCCCTGCCTCGCCCGGTCACTTGATCCAGATCAAGCGCCGGGACCGACTCAGCGGGTATACTGGGAGATAATCGACCGGAAATAGACGAGATTCGAGGTGATGCGTGCGCATCCTGGCCCTGATCACGGGCGAATATGGCCGGCGGCACGTGGCCAACATCCAGCAGCACAGCCCGGCGGACTGGCAGGTCCAAACGTGGCAGACGCCCCACGTCCTGCCCCCGGTGGTGGACTACCCGGAAGACTACCTGCCCGACTCGCTGCCCGCCTGCGACCTGATCCTCTCATTGGCCGAAGTCAAAGGCGTGGCCGAACTGATCCCGGACATCGCCCAGATGACCGGGGCGCGGGCCGTGATCGCGCCCATCGACAACGTGGCCTGGCTGCCGGTCGGGCTGGCGCGGCAGTTGCACGGTTGGCTGGAACGGCAGGGCGTGGCCTGCGTCGCGCCCAAGCCCTTCTGCTCCCTGACGGAAACGCACCTCAACGCCCTGCGCTTCAAAACAGCCTACGACGACCCGCTGATCCGCGAATTCGCCCGGCATTACGGCGCGCCCGCCTTCCGGGCGGAAGTGGACGAGGATACGCGCACCATCACCCGCCTGGAAGTGACGCGCGACGCCTGCTGCGGCTGTGCCCGTTACGTGGCGGACAAACTGGCCGGCGCGCCGGTCGACGCGGCCATCGAAGCCAGCGGCCTGGACCATCACCACTACCCCTGCCAGGCCAGCATGGGCATCGACCCGCAGTACGGCGATACGCTGATGCACATCTCCGGCAACCTGATGAAAAACGCGGTGCAGGCCGCCCTCGAGCCGTGGCGCGAGGTGAAGTACGTCCGCCCGGCGGGTTACGTGGCGGAGGACGAAGACCCGGCGGACACGGATTGATGAAGCAACATTGGAACCAGTAGGGGCGAACCGAAGCGACCCTGGTCGCCGTTCGCCCAGGGCGATGCGGCACATCGCCCCTACGAAAAACGCACCCCGCCGCGCAATCTCATTTCACATCCCCGGCCATTTCCCCTATAATGGGAGCAATGTTTTTCCCGCAGGCGAAGCAACCCGCCGGCCACCTGACAGCCCCATCACCCCCGCCCCGGCCCAACCACCGCCCGATGGGGACCGCGCCCAGCCCGCCGCTATCCTGGATTCCGCCCCCACCGCACCGCCAACCATTCAGTCAAAGGAAGCCCTTATGCTGGAAAAGGTTGACCTCTCGCAAGAGTTCCCCAAGAAGCAGTTCAAACGCCTGCTGCCCCGCCTGCAACGGCGGCTCTACGACCTGAGCAAAGCCTGCTGGGACCACAAAGTGGCGTCGATCGTGGTCTTTGAAGGCTGGGATGCCGCCGGCAAAGGCTCGACCGTCTCGACGCTGGTCAGCCGGCTCGACCCGCGCGGTTATAAGCTGCATCCCATCCAGGCCCCGCGCACTTTCGAGATGAACCACCCCTGGCTGTACCGCTTCTGGCTGAAAACGCCCAACTACGGGGAGATGGCCATCTTCGACCGGAGCTGGTACGGGCGCCTGCTGGTCGAGCGCGTGGAGCAGCTCACGCCCGAGGAGGAGTGGCGCAAAGCCTACCGCGATATCGTCGACTTCGAGCGCATGCTGGCCGACGACGGCACGGTGATCATCAAGCTGTTCCTGCACATCAGTAAAAATGAGCAGAAGCGCCGCTTTAAGCGGCTGGAGCAGACCCCCCTGGAAGCCTGGCACGTCCAGCCGGAAGACTGGACGCACCACCAGAAATATGATGAATACGTGCTGGCGATTGAGGAGATGCTGGAGCGCACCGACACCGAGTGGGGGCCGTGGACCATCGTCGAGGCCACGGACCGCAGATTCGCCCGCAAGAAGGTGTTCGATACCATCATCGCCCGCCTGGAAGATCGCCTGGGCGACGATGCACCGCCGCCCGAAGCCGACGACGCGCACCTCGAATACGACGCCGACGACGCCATCGAAGACGAAGTCCGCGAGGCGATGGATGTCGCCGAAGCCGCCGCAGAGGAGGGTTAGCCATGCTCGATACAGTCGATCTCTCGGTTTCGCTGGATCGTGAGACCTACGTGCGGGACCTGACCCGCTACCAACTGGAGCTGCGCGAGCTGGGTTACCAGGTCTACGTGCAGAAGCGCCCGGTGGTGATCGTTTACGAGGGCTGGGACGCCGGCGGTAAGGGGGGCAACATCAAGCGCGTGACGGAAAAGCTGGACCCGCGCGGGTTCGTGGTGCATTCCATCGCTGCCCCCAGCGGCGAGGACAAAACCCATCACTACCTGTATCGCTTCTGGCGACGGCTGCCGGA
>DAOUEM010000269.1:0-7959 GCA_034430555.1 Anaerolineae bacterium
GTTCGCGGTGTCTGGCGACGACTTCGACCCGTCGACAAGCGCGCCGGTGGGCGACCTTATCTGGCTGGCCGACAGCAGCGGCCTGATCGTCAACGGCACGGTGCGCCGCAACGCCGCTCGTGTGACGGCCATCTGGCGGGTCTCGCTCTACGGCCAGGCGACCCGGCTGGACGCCGACGACTGGCAGGCCGCGGCGCTCTCTCCGGATGGCGCTCGCCTGGTCCTGGTGCGGAACCGGGGCTGGGAAGCGGCCGTATTCGACCTGGCAACCGGCACGCTCGGTCCAATCATCGCGCCAGAAGCCGCGCCAGAAGCCGCGGGCGATGCCGCGGGCGATGCCGCGGACGGCGACCCCGCGATCCCTACCACCACGGTATCGTGGCGCTCCGGCACCGCACTGGTCGTGGACTTTTACCGGGGCGAAGGGGCTAACCGGTACCTGGTGCAGTCGGCCCAGGTCGATGTGACCAGCGGAGACACGAGTTTCACCGTGCTGCCGGTTCCGCTGGCGGATGTGACCTGGGCGCCGGACGGATCGCTGGTCGCCTATACCATGCCGGGCGGTGGTTTCTGGCTGGCGGAAAATCTTTCTCGACCGGGTGCGCTGCTGCTGCCATTGAGCGAGGACGACATAGCGGGCTTTTTATTCATGTGGTCGCCCGCCGGCGGCGCGTTGATCTACCGCAGCCCGCAAACGCCGGACATGGCAGTGGTCGCCCTGGAAATCGAAGGCGGCGTCGCCCGGACGCTCGGCCCGCCCGAGGACGGCGTGTGGACCTACACCTGGCTGGACGACGCCTCTCTACTGGCGGTCAGCGACAACGCTTCGGCGGCGCTGGTCAACCAGGCCGTGGACGAATCCTTCTGGCGGATCGACCTGGACAGCGGGGCCATCACGCCGCTCGTCACCCTGGACCGCACCTTCCTGGGCGCGTACGATGCCTCCGCTGCCGGGTGCCTGGCGCCCCCGGATGGTCCCTGATGGCCCGTCGTTCTCTCCCTGGCAGGATCACCTGGCGACACGTGCCAAGGCGCCGGGCGGTTCTGATCGTGCTGGCCCTGGCCTTGGCTGGCTGCAACCTGACCGCCGCTCCCACGGCCGCTCCGCCTCCGGTCGAGTCTGTCCCTGGCGAGAGCCGTCTGGTCGTATCCTGGATCGATGGGGGCAGCCTGGTGGTCTGGCGCAGCGGCGACGCACAGCCGCGCCGCATAGCTGCCGGGTCGGTGGTGCGGTCGCTGCTCAGCCCGGCGGGGACGCACGTCGCCTTCACGCGAGGGCCGGCCGGTAGCGCCCTGTCGCTGTGGGTGGTCGATGTCGACGGCGTGGCCGAGCGCGAATTGATCGGGCCGGACCGGCTGAATGCAGGTGGCGAGCAGGTTGAGTTCACGCGGCACATCGGCCAGGTCGCCTGGCTGGACGAAACTACCCTCCTGTTTAATACGATCTTTGTCATGACGGTGCCCGCGCCCGGCGGCGGCAAGGCCGATGACCTGTGGCGCGCCGACCTCGACAGCGGCCAGGTGACGCGGGTCCTGCCGGATGGCCAGGGCGGCGATTTTGCCATCAGCCCGGATGGGAGCCGCCTCGCGCTGGTCACGCCGGGCGGGTACGCGGGCGCTCCAGGTCTGATCCGGCTGGTGGACGCGCAGGGGCAGGCCGTGACCGACCTGCTGTCTTTTGACGCGCCCGCCACCGCCAGCGAATACGCCTTCTATCCCCGGCTCCACTGGCTGCCCGACTCGTCGGCGCTGCTGACGGCCATCCCCGACCCCGATCTCATCTATCCCACTTTGCCCGGCGAGACCCCCCGCACCGCTGCCCTGTGGCGGCTGGATACTGCGGGAGAGTCCCGGGAAATCAACCGCGTGGCGGCCAACTTCTTCGGGCTGCCGCGCTGGTCGCCCTCCGGCGCGTGGCTGACCTATCTGGCCCAGGTGGGCCGCGTTGAGGACAATACCCTGGCCCTGGTCCTGGCGCGGGGTGATGGGTCCGAACCGGAGCAGTTACGCACCGGGGCCGCCGGCGCGCTGGAACCGGCGGCCTGGCACCCGACCGAGGACTTCTTCACCTTCACGGCTGGGGCGCCCGGCGAGATGTGGCTGGCCCGGCCCGGCATGGCGGCGGCACGCTTTCCACCCGGCGGCGAGCCGGTTTTCGCCCTGGCCTGGGCGGATGCCACCACCGCCATCATCGCCAGCGCGCCCGGCGGCGAATACTCGCTGTGGATCGTCGGCCTGAACGACCCGACCCCGGCATCATTAGCCGTTGTGAGCGGCGGTTATCCGTCGATCAACGCGCGACATTCCCCCTGAATCGTCGCGCTGGCGCTGGCGCGTCCGCAACCTACACCTGCCTTCCCGCGTATACATCACCAGAACCACGCATAATATGTGCGCTTGCACGTCACAAGCCTGAGGGGGTAAGCATCATGAGCAGCACTTTTCGCAGTGAATACCGGTCGCTTTTCTGGCCGCTGATCTTGATCGGGGTCGGCATCGTGTGGCTGATGAGCACGATGGGCATCATCGGGGGGGCTAACATTGCCGTGCTGTTCCGCCTGTGGCCGCTGCTGTTGATCGCCATCGGGCTGGACCTGCTGTTGGGCCGGCGGGCGCCTTTGCTCGGCGCGCTGATCGGCCTGGGCACGCTGGGCCTTGCCATCGTGCTGATGCTGATCGGGCCGGGCCTGGGCCTGGCCGGTAATTACGAAGTCGAAACGGCGGCCTTCAGCGAGCCGGTCGGCGATGCCCGCTCCGCCGAGGTGACCCTGAACCTGTCGGTAGGCCGGGCCACGGTCACAGCGCTGAACGACAGTACTGCCCTGATCGACGCCGACCTGACCTACGTCGGCGAAGTAGAGTTCCAGGCGGAAGGCGAAACCGATAAAACCATCCGGTTGGGTTTGCGCGAGGGTTTCAACGGCTTCAACTTCACCGGTCCCTTCGATTTTTTTGGCTGGCTGGGCAGCGAGGACGAACTACACTGGGATATCGGCCTCAGCCCGGACGTCGACCTGCGCCTGGCCATCAACGGCGGCGTGGGTGAGGCGAACCTCGACCTGAGTGGCTTGCAGCTTACCGCGCTGGACGCCAATATCGGCGTCGGCAAAATCAACCTCATCCTACCGGCGGCCAGCGGCTACACGGCTCAGGTCGACGGCGGCGTGGGTGAAGTGGACATCACCATCGAGGAAGGCGCGTCGCTCACGCTGGACATCAACAGCGGCGTTGGCGGTGTCAGCATTGACGTGCCGGATGGGGCTGCCGTCCGCCTGGAAGCCGATCCCGGCCTGGGCGGGGTGGAAACGCCCGGCTGGCTGGCGCTGGTCTCCGGTGATGATGACGACGGCGTGTGGGAAACAGAAGGCTTCAGCCGCGCCGACTCCCGGATCACCATTACCTTCGACGGCGGCATTGGCGGCCTGACCATTCGCTGATCCATTACTCAGGGCGGGGGAACGCCTGCCGGTTGTCCCTCGCCCGCTCACCCGACTTTATCGGCACCTGAATTCGACGGTTTGTTAGCATACGGGGGGAACCTGTTCGATGGAAATCAACCTGAAGGATCAATCGTTCTGGGCTATCGTGTTGATCGTGGTGGGCGTCGTCCTGCTGTTCGGCAACCTGGGCACACTGATCGCCGTGCTGCTGATCGCTTTTGGCGCGGGCCTGATCCTGGTCAAGCCGGACATTCGCGAGGACTTCTACAGTGAGCCGGTTGGCGATACGGTGTCGGCCAGCGTGGACCTCACGCTGTCGATGGGCGAGTCGACGGTGAAGATGCTGGACGATTCCAAAAACCTGATCGAGGCGGACGTGGTGGCCTTCGGCGCGGTCGATTTTGACGTCAGCGGCGAGACCGAAAAACGCATCCGGCTCCGCCAGGGCCGCCGCCCGATGGACTGGATCAACGGCATCTACGGCTCCATCGGCATGGGCAAAAGCCTGCGCTGGGACGTTGGCCTCAGCCCGGACGTGCCCCTGGACCTGCGGGTGCAGGGCAGCGCCGGCGAAGCAACCCTCGACCTGGGCGCGGCGTGGCTGACCGGGCTGTGGGTGCAGGGCGGCGTCGGCGAGATGACGGTCACCCTGCCCGCCGCCGCCGATCACTACCAGGCGCGCATCAAGGGCGGCGTGGGCGAGTTCAACGTGCGCATTCTCGATGGCGCGGACCTCGACCTGGAAGTCGGGGCCGGCGTCGGCGAAGTCAACGTCGACCTGCCGCGGGATGCCGAAGTCCGCATTGCGGCCAGGGTTGGCCTGGGCGAATTGAATGTACCCAAGCGCCTCGCCAAAATCGAAGGGCAGGATCACGTGGTCGGCGGGGCAGGGGTGTGGGAAACGCCCGGCTACGAGAGCGCCGCGCGCAAGATCACGATCACCGCGCAGGGCGGCATCGGCGAGATCAACTTCCGTTAACCGGGCTGGTTATTCCCGGCACAAAAAAAGGACGCCCGCTGCGGCGTCCTTTTCGATTCAGGGGGGATGCCGGGCTTATTCCTCGACCACCCGCAGCGTATAGGTCCCGGTGCCGTCGTTCAGGTTCTGGACCACGACGATATAGGCGCCGTCAAACGGGATGAAGGTGTCGGCGGATCGGGCCATCGTCGTGCCCTCGGTGCGGTAAGTGCCCAGAGGGCTGTAGTTCGGGTCGTAGATGGTGAAGGCCAGCTCCAGGCCGGGGTCATCCAGCGTCAACTCGAAGAAGATCACGCTGCTGCCTGCCAGGTCGACGGTGTACGTATGGACCACATCCAGCGCCTGGAAAGCGCCCGTGGTCGCCAGGTCGGCGTCTTCGATCAGCGGGTCGAAGCGGCCCCCGCCGGTCATCTGTTCCGGCTCCAGCGAGGCGAATTCACCGGTCACATCGCCGGCCCCGGCGATCGCCTCGACGCGCAGCTCATAACTGCCGCTGACCGGCAGGCTGATCTCGGCGATACGCTCCTCTGCGCCCGGCCCGCCGCGATCGACGATGATCAGGGGAGTGCCGGTGGGGTCCAGCAGGGAGATACGGATATCCAGGTCCGCGTTGGCTGGTGCGATCGTCACGGCGTAGGCGGACAGCGCTGCTGCCTGGAAAAGCCGCTGCGCGGGCAGGTCGGGCCGGATCGCCACCACGAACGGCCGGTCAGCCTCGAACTGGCCGTAGCCGGGCATGAGAGCGACCTCGGTGGGCGGCGGAATGGTCGGCGTCGGGGTGAGCGTGCCGCTGGGCGTCGGAGAGGGTGTAATAGTGGGTGGCACTGTCGCGGTTGGCACTATGGTCGGTATTGCCGTGGGTGGCGCGGGTGTCCCGCCGATGCACCCGGCTAACAGCACCGTACCTATCAGCAGCAGCATTCCCATCCGTCGCATGATGCACCTCTCCCCGCAGCGGGGGTATCACAACCGGCCCAACGTTTACCGCCTCTGATTGTACACCGGGCGCGCGAAACTCGCTGTGCCGCGGCGCATCCACGCGACGCGTCCGCTTAGCTCCCCCCGCGCAGCAGCGGGATCGCATCCGTGCCCACCACGATCTGGATATCATAGAGGGTGGCGTTATCACTGCCGGGCCGCACGCGCGTCACCGGGAGGCCCAGCAGCGAGGCCAGCAGCCGCGCCGAATACGGATTGTTGGTGTAGTCCTTGATGATGGTCTCGGTATAGTTGGTGAGCTGCGCGTTGCCGACTTCCGCCACGCCAAAACCGCGCCCGATCAGCCAGTCGCGCATCTCGGCGGCCAGGCCCTGAGTCGTGGTGCCGTTGACCACGCTGAGCACCACGTTTTCACTGGCAGCCAGCCGCTGCAAATCATCCTGGCTGAGCTGCACCGGGTTGAAGAGGTCCTGCACCAGGGCGCGCATGGCATCGCCCCGCAGCCGCAGGACCTGGTCGCCGCTGGCGGTGGTCTCCAGGTACACGTAGTTGTTGTCCAGCACAGCCTGCACGATGTTCTCCCCGGGAATGTCCAGGGCCAGCCCGCCCAGGCTGAGGATTTCTTCCAGGTTGAGGGTGGTTTGCACGTCCTGGCGCACCGCCTCCCACAGCGTCGGGGCCTGCCCGATCAGGGCCGCGATCCCGCCCAGGCTTAGCACCCGGTCACGCAGGGCCGTGATCACCTGCTGCTGCCGGCGCGCCCGGTCGAAGTCGCCGCCTTCGGTGTGCCGGGTGCGTGCGTATTGGAGGAGTTGCACGGCGTCCAGGTCCTGGCAGCCGGGATCAAAATGTACGGTCATGTAACCCAGGCTGCCATCAGGATACTGCGTGTCGTGAATGGTCTCGCTGATGCAGACCTCGACCGGGGCGATGGCGTTCACCGCCGTCAGGAACAGGTCGAAGTTGATGCGCACCGTGTGATCGATGCGCAGGCCGAGGTTCTGCTGCACGGCCGCCGCCGCCAGCGCCGGACCGCCGCCGGGTACGTCAAACGAATCTCCCAACGCATTGGCCGTGTTGATCCGGCCCGGCTGGAAGCCCGGGATGTTCACCCACAGATCGCGGGGGATGGAGAGCATCGCGCCCGTCCGGCGTACCGGGTCCAGGGTAAGCACGATCATGGTATCGGTGCGGAAGGGACCTGCCTCGCCGCCGCGCTGGTCGATGCCCAGCAGCAGGATGGTCACCCGGCCAGGATCGGTGTAGACGGGGACTTCCGCTGCGACCTGCGTCGGCGCCGGCGTGCCTGGCGCCGCGTCGACCGATGCCGGCGTCGGTGGAATCGGAGTCGCCGTCGCGGCAGCGTTACTCACCATGCCGACCGGGGTAGGCGAGGGCCGCAGCCCCAACGGATCGAAAACCGGCAAAGCTGCGATCGCCCCGGCTTGCAGCGCCAGTTGGCGCACGCCGCCATAAACCAGCACCGCCGTCATGCCGGTGATCAGCATGATCACGACCAAAAATACCAGGACCATCCACGGAGAGATTCGCATGACCATACCCTGTATGCTGTTCGATGTCTTCAAGGGGGGCATTATACCGCGTTCGGTTGATCTCGCCCGTCCGTTTACCTGATGCGCCCCTGACGCCGCCGGCCCGCCGGTCCTCAATTCCAGATGGCCCAGGGATCGTCCGGGTCGCGGGCGCCGTAGATCACCGTCAGCCGCACCTCGTCCACGAAGATACGAAAGGCGTAGCGATCGCCGTTGAGCCGGAGCCGGGTGCGGAAGGGCAGGCGCAGCCAGGCATAGGCGATGGCCCGCCGTTCCTGGCGGGTGGTTTCCTGCATCAGGCGGTAGTACCAGTGGGGCAGCGCTTCTCGCAGCAGGGGCACCCGGTGGACGATATAACCGGCGCTGGCCGCCAGTAGCGCCATCAAAAAAACCGACACGCCCAGCCAGGAATACGGGATGTAAGGTGTCACCAGCACCAGCACCAGCGCCAGAGACCAGAAAAAGCGGGGCAGTGGATACGAGCGCCGCTCATCCCCATAATGGCGGAAGTCCGCCATCAGCGAGTCCTTGTACAGGCCGATCAGGATCGCGGTGTAATAAAGCACCGCCAGGCACCCGCCCATGAGGGTAACAACAATTAACGGCTTACCTGGGTCCATGATCACAAACCTGCTTGCCAGGACTTAAAGCCGGTGGGGGAAGCGTTTCGTCATGCGGCCTGACCGACCCTCATCCTGCAGCGCCGTGTCTGTGGGGGTCACTCCCCGCACTTCGGAATGTGGTAGAGCGTATCCCGCGCCAGCACGTACATGTTTTCGGCGGAAGCGTCGATGGTCAGCCCGCTCAAATCGCGGAAGCTGGTGCCTTCCGGGGCTTTATAGCTGTTGATACGCGTGCCGTTCATGGTAGTCTCGTAAAAGAGCTGGTTGGCGGCGTCCATCACGTAAAAGCCGGGGAAGATCAGGCCCGTATCCAGGTGCATGGTGTTGGCGCTGCCTAACCGTCCGACGCTGCCCCCCGCTAAATTGCTGAACTGGAAAAACTGCTGCGAACCGGCATAATACTTGAGCATCGACCCGTCGCTCAT
>DAOUEM010000270.1:0-12711 GCA_034430555.1 Anaerolineae bacterium
GCCAATCACCATCGAAGCGGCATCTTCTTCTCCATACCCGACAATCGCTACCGTGCTGTCCATCCCCATATCAGGCGAACTGGTAAAGGTGTAGGCGGCCAGATTGGCCCCCAAATTGACGGGAATACGATCACCATAGGTAACGCCCTGATCGGCTCCTGCAGCAGCATCGATGACCAGCAGTTCCAACGGAGTGCCGGTGCTGTTGGTTAGACTCGGCACCGTATATGCCGATTTGTAGACCGCCAGCATAACGCTGCCCGATTCAAATGTACCACTGGCACTGTTGGACAACACCACCAGATCGCGTGTATCTGCGATTACCTGATATTCTTCTGGGTACATGAAAGTAATTGAGGCGTCCGGCGCGATATAAGTCTGGGTGACAGTAGGTAGCGGCTCAACTACATAATCCCCATCAAACCATTCGTATATCCAGCCGGTTTGGCTGATGACAACACCTTCTTTTTCGCCAGTCTCATAGAAATCGACCTGCCACCAAGCCGTATCGTCCTCACAAACTGGACCATCCAGTACCGTAAACAGACCACCCGCTGGCAAAATCTTCGGTTGCGCGGCCTCCAGGGCTGGTTCGTGGACCACCTCGATATCGGCTTCAAGTACACGCCCCATTCCCCCAAGGAGTAAGCGTATTTCAAGCGTACCTGGACAACCTGAAACACCCTGCGCACGGGCAGGGATGGCTGCTCCAACCATCGTTAGAATTATAATCACCGAAAGCACGAGGTACTTGTTCATTTTCTGGCTTCTCCTTACAGAAAGTGATTCTATTCCATCATGGTGTGGAATTGATGATCATACTATAGCAGACAGGTGGTACCCACGGAAATGGAGGGTAAATCAAACTACCCGGTTGCATGATTCACTTATCCTTGATCCAAGCTTCCAATGAGGTATCAGCAGTGGAGCGAGCAGAATGGCTGAAAAAGATGCGTGCACAGGCCGAGGCGCTATATGACCATCTGGCGCCGGCCTATTGGGTGACATTCGGGCTGTACGCCAACGCGGCGCACCGCCAGTTTATCGAGAAGTTCCTCGGGCGGTTGGGCGCGCAAAGCGCCATCCTCGATGCAGCCTGCGGGGCCGGGCGCTATGATGGGATGCTGCTTGAGGCTGGGCATACTTGGCATTGACCAGTCCGGCAGCATGCTGGCCCGGGCGCGGGAGTGCTTCCCGCAGGAACACTTCCCGGGGCTGCGCTACGCGAAGATGGTTCCAGCCATCCAGAACGGGTTTTCAAAATCGAGCGTGGGCGCTTCGTTTGATGCCTCTGATTGTCGCTTCCGCTGAGCCTTCCGTCGCCATCTGCCTGCTCCTTTATTGCTCTGTTTGGCGTTGAAAGTCTCCTTTAGTTTACCCTGTCGATCTGTCCCACCAATTCTGACACGGAACATCCTTTGCGCTGAATTTCACGACTACCTATAATTCCAATTCAGCAGTTGTGCGGCAGAGCCAACGGGTATAGGAAACGGACTTTTTGGGGGGATCAAGTATGAGGACAACACTGGTTGCGTTTTTCGTACTGGTGCTGGCGTTCACAGTGTTCATGGTAGTACCTGCCGGAGCTCAAGACGGCGATTGTGGCCATGATCTGATAGGCCAACTGGACACGCTGATTTCACAGGCACAGGATGCATTAGGCACCGAAGACACAATCACCGCAAATACCCTGCTCGTTATCGCCCATGCTCTAGCCGGACCATGTGTTGGGGATACCGGTGGCGCCGAGGACAGCAATTGTAGCCATGACCTTATCGGCCAACTGGACACGCTGATTTCACAGGCACAGGATACACTCGACAACGAAGACACAACCACCGCGAATACGCTGCTTGACGTAGCGCGCACTCTGGCAGGACCATGTGTTGGCGCAGATATGCCGGATACCGCTCCCGCCGACCTCACCGCAATGACTGTCGCGCAGAATGATGATTGGACGCCTGTGATCCAGCCGTTTGACGGTGTCGAAATGGTGTTGATCCCACCGGGATGTTTCACCATGGGTAGCACTGAAGAAGGCGTTGATCTCGCTATGGAGTTGTGCCAGGAGGTTCTCGGTGACGAGTGCCAGCGGTTCTGGTATGAGGACGAGATGCCTGCCCACGAAATATGCTTCGACGCTCCATTGTGGATTGATCACTTCGAAGTGACCAACGCGCAGTTCGAACGGTTGGGCGGGGTAGCGGCTGCCGACAACAACTCCAGGGAGCGAGGCGACTACCCACGTGAGAACATCACCCTTGATGAGGCAACTGTTTTTTGCGACATGCGTGGGGGGCGCTTGCCTACAGAGGCCGAATGGGAATATGCGGCGCGAGGACCGAGTGGGTTGATCTTCCCTTGGGGGAATGAATTTGATGAGACGGTTGTCAATCATTATGACGAGGGTTACTACGACGGTTATGAAGAATCCGCGCCGGTTGGTAGTTTTCCAGGGGGGATAAGCTGGGTAGGCGCTCATGATATGGGCGGCAATGTCGTTGAGTGGGTGAGTACCATGTATCAGATCTACCCATTTGAAGTCGATGGCCGATATGATGAAAATCGCGATATTCACTTGCTGCGAGGCGGGGGATGGTTCTCGCCGATGGCCGACGTTCGTACCACCATTCGCTTTGGCACCGATGATCCTGTGAACGGATGGTACGAATTCTCCGGGTTCCGGTGCGCCCGCGAATATTCGGGACCATTGGATGTTCAAGCGCCGGTGCCGTCGGCCACACCTGAGCCATCGCCTATTGCACCGCCCGCCACCACTGCCCCGACCCCAACAGACAGTGACGCTGCCGTTGAGGCATGGTACATGTGCCCTGGCCCTGATGCGAATGCCCTGCAAAGCCAGGCCTGCCCGACATCAGGGAGTCAGTATCTCGTCTTCGGCTTTGGCCGAGATGACACCGAAGAGTACCAGTTTGCCGTATCCGAAGACATCGTCATCACAGACTTCACCTTCAATATGATTTTGCTGGGCATGAGTGATGGCACTACTTTCGATGTCCAGGTCATCTTGAACCAGGCCGGCGCCGCCAATGAATTGACCCGAACGGAATTTGTCGCCGATAACCCGGATTCACATCAGACTTTCAACGAAACGGCAACATTGGGCGAACCTGTTGCCGTTACCGCAGGCGATCAACTGGTGCTACGCGTTCATACAGACCTTTTTGGCGAGATGGTCTTTACGGGTGGCGACGACGCATCATATATTCGCGTAGGTCTGGCTGCAGTAGTCCCCGAACCAGAGGAAGAAGCAGAGGCACCACTTTCACCGGTGGAATGGGACGGTTCGGCAGAATTCGGGACATTCGTGATGACCTTCAATGAAGGTGTTGGCGTTTCCCACTTCGATTTCACTTTCGCGGATTTTGAATGTGGTGGCAGCGTGATGTCGGGCGGAATTGCGATAGGCGATCGCGGATGGGAGGGTGTCCCCATCATCGATGGGGCATTCACCTTCTCCAATCCGCAAGCGACAATGAGCGGCGTGTTTAGCGAAGATGGCACAAGCGCGACTGGGACCTGGGAAATCGGGGAGTGTTCCGGTCGATGGGAGGCTCCTGCGACTATTGAAGAAGATGTCAGTGGGTTGCCTCCGATTCTTTCGCCGGACAATATCACCCAGATCGAATTAACGGCAGTTTCAGGCGGGAACCTATACAGTTCTGATAACAGCCTGGTGGCAATCTTTGGTAATGACGGGACCATACAAATTGTAGATGGTGCCACCGGTGAAGAAATCGTTGTCCTGGACGAAGGACCAGAATATTCGGGACTGGAGTTCAGTGCCGACAATCAGGTTCTGGTACGATTCGTCTACTATCTGACCGACTCGGCAGAACCACCGGAGATAACCGTATGGGATATGACAACCGGCGATATACGTAGCAGCTGGACATACGATAATGTGGATGTTTTTGGGCTTAGCCCTGATGGTAGTTTGATTGCCACACAATCTGATCTTGAAATGGTGCTATGGGATACCATAACAGGCCAGGAAGTGTACCGTCTGCCAGCGAATTTCTATACAAGATACTCCAACAGCCTTACATTCAATCATGATGGCAGCTTGCTCGTTTCCACTAACGGTGATGAAATCAGCCTTTGGAACGTAGCAAGCGGTCAGAATGTCTGGAGTGAGGTTGTAGCTGACATGTATCACCTCGAATTCAGCCCCAACGGGAAATGGATACTGGGGCAGGGCCTATATTCTATGTGGCTATGGGACATGGAAAACGGCCGCGGTGAAAGTTATGACAATGTGAGCTTTAGCCCTGATGGCCAATTGATAGCTACGGTGCAGTTCCCTTGGATAGAGATCGTCGATGCGGAAACCGGAGAAAATCTTGTGCGATTGCAGACCCCCTCTGGGCTGGTACAGAATCACCTATGGGGGTTGGCGTTCAGTCCGGATAGCCAATGGCTGGCTACTGGCGTCTATGAGAACGAGTTGTACCTTTGGGATGTCGCTACGGGCGAGCAAGTCTGGCAGGTGCAGGTTGCCGGACATGATGGTCAATACAATTACAATACGAATTATTTGACATTCAGTCCAGATGGGGACCTGTTGGTATCGTATGGGAACCCTGAGAATGTCATAGAAATCTGGGATGTGGCGAGCGGTAATCGCTTACATCAACTCGAGGGTTCTGACTACATGAGTGTGCGGTTCGTCTTGGATGGCAGACAACTGACGGCAGCGGGATGGGTATGGAGTATCCCCACAGAAGAAACAACAACAGTCAGTGTTGCCAGCATGTTAGGAAATGCCTACACCAATACTTCAGCCCGAACATCGGAGGGGGTTGAATGTGCCATTCAGGAAGATGAAATGGTGCTTGCCGTGGGCTACGCCGGGGAGAACCAACTGGTCATGGTCTATGCCGGCGGCGATGCATGTGAAGGACCGGTATGGATGACATTGAATCAGGCTCGGCGCATTCGCTGGGAGACACCAACTGAAGAAAACGCCAGCGTGCTTGGTCTGCCCCCAGTGTCTGGTCCAGATATCGCCGGTTTTCAACCTCCATTGGATACAATGTCGGGCGCTGAACAACTGTGCCGCAATGCAACACCCTATGGCAATGCACCGGCACAAGGGCCACCCTACAAATTGTACTTTCATGGTGCTGGTAGTCTCAGCGGCTTTCCGGTGCAGCTTCTTGCCAATCAGGTACAGGATGTGAACGTGGTTGTATGTGTGGATACTGTAAACACCCGTGTTCAAACCTGTTCCTATCAAGGTAATCATTTCATCGTCAGGACGCGTCCCGATCTGGAAGTGAGCCTGGTCAACGCGGAGTCTGGACAGATTTTCGCGCAGCAGCTTTTTTACGGCAATCCCCCGGAAGGCTGCCCTTCCCAGCATGCTTTTGGGCAGAGTATCACGGATTACCTGCGCGGCACCAGGGGCGACTGGCATGACGCATGGGTCGCGTGGGTGCTGGGCCGCGTGGAGGGAACCGCACAATATCGGACTGTGGTCAATGCAAACGCCATCAACGCGCGTAGCGAATCCAATACGCAATCCGAGATACTAGGCCAAATACCTTACGGGACACCCGTCAATCTGATTGGTCGCAACGAGGACGGCGACTGGGTAGTGGCGCTGCTACCGGACATGACAAAAGCCTGGTTATTTGTTGATTTGCTAAGAGTGGCGGATCAGACTGATATATCACGACTCCCGGTTCTGAGTGGTGCTGCACAAGATGTATTAGTTTCGCCACCTGAGTGAACAACCCAATAGTGGGTTACAGGGAATTATCAGACCTTGATTGCTAGACGAGTGAATTGAAGAGGAGAGCCAATAGAGAAGTATGAAGCTTGGCAAAGAAACCGCCATTCGAACGCGCATGAAGACGCTGCACGCCCATTTTCTCCAACTGGCTGTAGACGGTTTCAACGACAGAGCAATGGGTGTGGGGGCCCAAAAGTCCATCCGTCACTGGTTCTTCGGTCGAGCACGCCCTGCTCATGGCGCTGGGGAGGCGACTGCCGGAGGGCGACCTGCTGCATCATTCCGACCAAGGCAGCCAGTATACCAGTGCCCTGATCCAGGCCCTACTGGCTGAACAGCACATCCAGGCCAGCATGAGCGGCGTGGGCAACTGCTACGATAACGCCCCGCTGGAAAGCTTCATCGGGAAGTTGAAGACGGAATAGGTTACCTATCAGTTCGCCACCCGAGCGGAGGCCCGGCGGGTGATCTTCGAATACATCGAAGTCTGGTACAATCGCCAGCGCCCTCACTCGTCGTTGGATTACATCAGCCCGCTGGCGTTTGAACGGCAATTCTACGAAATGAAAACTGTCCGTTAAAACGGGGCAAGGTCAGTACAGCCCTATTTGACTTTCGACGTCCCCAGCCTGTGATTCCTCATTCCTTCGTAAGGGCGAGAGCTGTCGATGCCGACGCGTGATGGCCTGGATTTTCTGATATCTCTGTCAGGCTCTCTGGCGAAATCCCAGAAAGGAATACCAATGCCCACCATGCAACATCACGAGAAGCATTTTACTGCCACTGACATCGTGCGCGACGTTGTCATCGGCATGTCAGACGGTCTGACTGTGCCCTTCGCCCTGGCGGCAGGGTTGTCCGGCGCGGTGACGGTCACCACCATTGTCGTGACAGCCGGCCTGGCTGAGATCGCCGCCGGGTCGATTGCCATGGGCTTGGGCGGCTATCTGGCGGCCAGAACCGACCTCGAACACTATGTCACCGAACGAGCGCGTGAACTGGAAGAGATCGAACACATACCGGAGCAAGAAGCCGAAGAAGTCGCCCAGATACTCCGCAATTACGGCCTCGGCGAGGAGCAGGTCGGGGCAGTGGTTGCAGCCATTTGCGCGGATAAAATCCGCTGGGTGGACTTCATGATGCAGTTCGAACTGGGCCTGGAAGCGGAAGACCCCCAACGCGCTTTACGGAGCGCCCTGACGATTGCCGCATCCTACATCGCGGGCGGTCTGATCCCACTCGCCCCATACATCCTGGCAGGCAACATCAGTACGGCACTCGGCGTGTCGGTTGTGCTGACGGGTCTGGCCCTTTTCGTGTTCGGTTACGTCAAGGGTCGTTTTACGGGCTTGAACCCGCTACGCAGCGCCCTGCAGACGGCGCTGGTAGGAGGGCTGGCCGCAGCCACCGCTTTCCTCATCGCGCGATTGATCGGATAATTTACCTGTGGGTAGATTGGCGCAACCTATATAAGCAGTCTCTATTACTTGCGACGATGTCGTCGTAATGGGATGCTTGGTAGCGCTTCGACACGCTCCTTATCGACTTGTAAATACACAACATCCTCTCCAATTCGCTTTAATGCTGAAACTGGTATTGTAACTTCCTTCTCGCCCCACAAGTGACCTTCACGAAGAACCAGGTGAGAAATATGACCCGTCTTCGGATCGATTAGGAATTCGTTAACATGTCCAATGTGCCCGTCGGTAGCTTCTACTCTCGCCCCTCGACGAATAGCCAGTTCATCCGGAGGAATCAGTTCATGCGTTACTGGCACATAATGCGTGCCATATTCAGGCATAGGTTCGGGGAACACGTAAGGCCACATGAAATACTCATTGGGCGCCACACCTTCGAATGGCTCGTCAACCTGGATATACTCAACCTCCTTGAAGTGCGGCATTGCTTCGAGTTCTTGCCTCGTGCAGTTGAGCTGAATCTGGTCAGGCGTGCTCTCTGCTATTTGGTCTATCGACACAAGCCGTTCTGGATGCGTGAATTGCTTTTCTCTAACGACCAGGTGTGTCACTGTCTGGGTGAAAGGATTGATTATTAGATATGTCGAACGCCCACCCGGTCCATCTGTACACTGCACTGGCGCATTGGTCGGGATATCCATCATTTTTTACCTCACTTTTGTGCTTCAGGTCCAAGACCCTAACGGAAATGTGGAGAAATATATGGTGGTCTGGCAGGCGGATCTCATGTTGGCACGAGCCAGCCAGACAAATCAAAAGGTGACAAGACCTCATACGCCCAGGCTGATGGGGACCGAATCAGCGGCGTACCAGGAACACATAACTGGCGATGAGGTAAAGTCCTTCAGTGATGACAGAAAGCACCCCCAATGGTTCAAACCATTCGCTCTCTACGCCGACGATAGGCAGCCCGACGGTTCGACTGACCACATACATGACGAGCGCCCCTCCCGCCACCAGGATGCCCAGCAGCCATCCCCAGTTTCTTTCCTGGCGGTATATTCCGATGACTGCCACCAGTGCGCCAAGCCCATTCAACAGGAACAGTATGCCCTTATATGTCGCATCCTGGAAGTCACTCGGCGCATCAATGAAGTGGATCAGCGCAATGACCACCAGCATCCCGATTGCAAAACCACTTATCTCCTTTGATCGCTTATTCACTGCGTGCTCCTCTCGCACGTATCGCGGCCAACGAATATGCGTTATTTCAGGCCACCTCCCACCCTACTCCTGAGGGCGCGGCCCCAGCAGCGAAGCCGGGGCTGTCACTTCCACTGTCTGCTGGCGCAGCAGTGCCTTCAGGCCTGGTGAACCTACTGCGCCGCCTGATCCTCCCCGCCGCCGCCCCGTTCATGGAAGATCAACCCCGGCTTCCAGGGCGTGCCGAGGGCGGGCAGCACCCAGCGATCCAATCCCCACCAGCCGGCGGTCTTCCAAGCCAGCACCAGCCAGGTCGCAATCGCGAACAGGTGCGGGATCTCGTCCTCGCCCTGGTTGCGCAGCATCTGGCTGACCGCTTCCTCGTAGGGCAGGCCGCCGGCTTCGACCCGCAGGTCGGGCCGCTTGCACTCGATGACCACCAGCGGGATGCCGTTGACGAAACACACGATGTCCGGGCGGCGCTCGACCGAGTACTTCTCGGTGACGTGGTAGACGTTGTTCTCCGGGTGTTCCCAGTCGATGTAGTGCAGTGAGAAGCTGCGCCGGTCGCCGTCGATGGCCTGCTCCAGCGAGGTGCCCAGCGTGAGCAGCTCGTACAGCCGCTCGTTGGTGCGGACCAGGCCGTCCGTCAGCGGCACGTCGACCAGGCGGCGTTTGGCCTCGCGGATGTTGGCCTCGCTGAAGGCGTGCGCGCGCCCCTTGTGCGTGATGGTGTTGTGCGTCCGCAGCCAGTCCTCCAGCACCGGGGCCAGCACGACCTCGCGCTCGCGGCCGCCGCGTTGGGCCAGCGCTTCGTCAGGTGGCAGGTACTGGTAGCCCAGCGCCATCAGCAATTGCAACGCCGGAATCTGTGAGATCAGCTCTTCACGGTACGATGACACGGTCATCGCTTCCCCCTGAGTTGGGCGTTTCTACAACAAGTCCATGAATCCCTCGACCGTCATGCCCGCCTGCCGGATAATGGCCCGCAGGGTTCCACGCCGAATCTCGCGGTGATTGGGCACAGAAATGGTCGTTTTCGGATCGTCACGGCGCATGATGATATGTGAGCCGGATTGGTGCAGCTGGTAGAACCCGGCTTTTTCCAAGGCCCGAACACACTCCTGCCCGGCGATGATCGGCAGCTTGCTCATGCGGCGATAACCACAATCTGGTGGCTCATGGTATCTCCCGGCACGGGATCGCCCGCAAGGGTCAGCGCTTCGATGTAGGTTCGGATCGCGTCCGTGATGTTGGCGATGGCTTCTTCCTTGCTGTCGCCCTGGCTGACACAGCCCGGCAGGCTGGGACACTCGGCGATCCAGTATCCATCTTCATCGGTATAGAGAATAATCTGTCGCATGGTCGTTTTTCCTTCACTCCACCAAACACGCTACCCTTGATTCTACCCTGACTCGTCCACCGCCACGCGGATGTGACCGGTCAGCAAGCGTTATCAGCGCCGTCGCCGCTGTCGTCTTCGGGCGGCACGAGACGCTCCAACTCTGTGGCAAGCGGCGGGATACTTTCTATCACCGTTTGCCAGACAACCTCCAACCGAATATTGAAGTATTCATGCACGATGCGGTTGCGCATCCCGGCGATAGCCTGCCAGGCGATGCCCGTGTGTAAGGATTTTGTCTCCTCACTCACCATGCGGACGGCCTCGCCAATAACCTGTAGTTCGCGCATCACGGCACTTTGCACGAGGTCACTGGCATAAAAATCCTGTTCGGTCAGGTCTGATACATAGCGGCCGATCTTACGGGCGGCAATCAGCATATCCAGCAGCAGGGCATCATCACGCCGCATAGATCACCTGCGCCGTATTCAGAATGTGCTTGCGCCGGATGTAATTCGGGCTGGCTTCCACCGCCTGGCGATCCAGGAAATCGACTTTGCGCCCAAAGATGGCTTCCAGCTCGTTTGCCATCGTCGCCAGATCGAACAGGGTATAGCGCACGTTTTCGTCAAACTGCACCAGCACGTCGATGTCGCTCTCCGGGCCGAAGTCGTCGCCCAGGACCGAGCCAAACAGGGCGAACTCCACCACGCCCCAGCGCTGGCAAAAAGCCGCCACCTCTGGCGCGGGAATATCGACGGCGATGGACACCTGGTCTGCCATGATGCTGCCTCTCTGTATGGACTGATACCCCTATTCTACACCCGGGTTTGATGCCGGTTCATCCACCGCCACGCGGATTTGCCCGGTCAGCAGCCGCTGCATCAGGCCCTTTTTCTGCTCTCGTAGATAGTCTGTGTAATCGGTCAAAAGAACAATTTCTGTATCGCACTCCCGCAAGACTTCGGATATTCTTTCCTGCTCGTCGACCGGCGGTAGAGGAACCTTGATAAAACCTATAATCCCAAGGTTCAACCCGCCACGACCTCCATCCCCTGTTGAAAGCCTGCGAAGTTCGTGGTATCGCGAATCCAGGTTATAAAAGAGGTATTCGTAAAAAAGCTCCTCCGCGTCTGGCACTATCGCGGCAACAGATTGATTTGTACTCAGCTTCACCTTGTTGACAGCTACTGTACCTCTCGTTTTGCCTTGACCAGCCAACGCAACTAGAACGGAGTTCACTGGAAGCATCGCAGCACTTGAATTATCTAACCCCGCCTGCGTTATGCGATTTTCAACCTCGTAAATTCGTTTAAGGTGCACTTCTCCCGATTTCATCCATCGAATATCGCCATCCCAGTATTCGGGCACGCGAGTACTTGGAGTGCCACCGGCAATTAACTCCGCAACTTCCCCTAACCGGACTTTACGCCACGCATCCTCAAACCCCGGAAAGCGCACCTGACCCGTGAGCAGCCGCTGCATGAGGCCCTGCTTGCGCTGCTGAAGCGCCGCGATCAGCCGCTCGGTGAGCGCGATGGCCTCGTCCCACGTGCTGAGGATCGCGGCGATCTTGCGCTGTTCGGGGAGAGGAGGGAGTAAAACTCGAAAGCCCTTGATTAGCTGCCCACTCAAGTTGCTCTGATTACTACCATGCGCGAGTTCACGTAATTCAAGATAGCGGTGCGCCAAATAGTAGAACAGATAACTAACTTGGACTTCGTGACCAACAGAGATGGATGCGCAGGCTTGATTTGTTGCTGCCTCAATTCCAAGCATTGCAACCTTAGCTCTCGTCACGCCTTGCCCATACATTGCCATGAGAACGGTTCCAGGTGGGAAGAGCCTTGCAGATGAATTCTCAAGCCCTTGTTCAGTTATGTACTCCTCAGCAGTGTAGATAGTGTTGAAATCAATTGAACTTGTAGTTATCCATGGAATATGACCATTCCAGTACTCTGGTTTTTTCCGACTCGGTGTACCTCCGGACGATACAGTGGCAATGTCATCGATCCTTCGAGCCTGCCAGCCTTCTGGAATCACAGTCCCAACTCCCGCAAGTAATCCGCCATACGATCCTCGACCTCAGCCAACTGCGCCTTGAGATCGGCGATCTCCCGGCCCACCGCCGCCATGTCCACCGGCGGCTCCGGCTCGAAGGTGTCCACGTAGCGCGGGATGTTCAGGTTGAAGTCGTTCTCCTCAATCTCCTCGAAGTCGGCCAGGTGGCTGTACTTGTCCACCGTCGCCCGCGCCCGGACCGTCTCCAGGATGCGGGCCAGGTCCTGGGCGCGCAGCCGGTTCCGCTTGAAGACCAGGATCGCCACCGGGATGCCCGTGCCGAAGAACAGGTTCGGCCCCAGCCCGATCACGGCGTCCAGCAGGTTCTCCTCGATGAGCTGCCGGCGGATCTTGCCCTCCGCGCCGCCCCGGAACAGCACGCCGTGCGGCGTGATCACGGCCACGCGCCCGTCCTGGCTCGGTTCCAGGTAGGTAGTCTCGATCATGTGGGTGATGAAGGCGTAATCGCCCTTGCTCCTGGGCGGCACGCCGCGGTGGAAGCGGTCGAAGGGGTCGCTGCCGGCGGCCTCCGCGCCCCACTTGTCCAGCGAGAAGGGCGGGTTGGCCACCACCACGTTAAAGCGCATCAGGTGGTCGCCTTCCAGCAGCTGCGGGTTCTTGAGCGTGTCGCACCACTCGATGCGCGGCTGGTTGACCTCGTGCAGGAACATGTTCATCATGGCCAGCGCCCAGGTGGAGCCGTTGCTCTCCTGGCCGTAGAGGGCGTAGTCGCCCATTCGGCTGGAGGGGTCCTCGCCGACTTCCTCCGCGCACCGGATAAGCAGCGAACCGGAGCCGCAGGCCGGGTCACAGATGCGCTCGCCCGGTTGGGGGTCGAGCAGTTGGGCCAGCAGCCGGCTGACTTCTTGCGGGGTATAGAACTCGCCGGCTTTCTTGCCCGCGCCCGCCGCGAAGCGCCCGATCAGGTA
>DAOUEM010000271.1:0-3709 GCA_034430555.1 Anaerolineae bacterium
GCGCGATAGACGACAACTACGAGCAGCCGGAAGCCGTCCAAGCGACCTACCTGCGCGACGCGCTCGACGCGGTGCTGGCCGGCCAGGCCCCGGCCCCGGCCACCACGCCGCCGGTCGGCTGCACCATCAAGTGGAAGTAAGAGACGATCCCTGCTGGGTCTTCACGGGAAGGCCCGGCCCGCTTCCCCTAAAAACAAAAACCGGGCGGCCCACCAGGACCGTCCGGCTCTTTTTTATCTCAGCACCCACCTCGTACCGCTACGCGCCCGGCCCCACCAGCGGCTCATAGTCGCCCTGCCACCAGCGAGGCGGCCACCAGCTCGGGGGGTAGGCCACGTCGTAGGTGCCGTAGTACGTCTCCAGGATGCGGCGCACGATCGGCGCGGCCACCCAGGAGCCTTCGTGCGAGTTCTCCACCACCACCACGATGGCGATTTCCGGCTCTTCGGGGGGGGCGTAGGCGGCAAACCAGGCGTGGGGCGGCGTGGTCTCACCGCCAGTCTGGGCGGTGCCCGTCTTGCCGCACAGGCTGACCGTGGTCTGGCCCAGCGAGCTGCGCGCGCCGAACACATAGTCCGCCGTACCGCTGACCGGCACCTCGCACAGGGCCTCCTGCACGGCGGTGATGACCTCCTGCCGCACGCCCAGGTTGCGTTCCACCACTGGCTGGAAGGTCTGGCTCGGCTCCTCGCCGATCAGGCCAACGTGGTGCACCAGCTGCGGCTTCATGAGGTCACCGCCGTTGGCCACAGCCGCCACCAGTCGCACCATTTGCAGCGGCGTGATCAGCACGTCGCCCTGCCCGATCGCCATGTTGACGGCGTCCGACACGCCCCATACCTGGCTGCTGTTCTGCCGCTTCCACTCCGGGTTGGGGATCAGGCCGGCGGCTTCCGGCAGCACGTCCAGGCCGGTGGCCTGCCCAAAACCCAGGCGGATGGCGTAGTTCGGCAGGAGGTTGGCATCGCGCTGGTTGAGGTCGTAACCGGTCTGGTAAAAGTAGGGGTCGCAGGAGTTGATCAGCCCGCCGCGTAAGTCGAGCGCGCCGTGACCGGGGGCGTACCAGTCGGTACGCACGATATCGCCCAGCGGGCGCCCGTCCCAGGACCCGCTGCACACGTACTGGTGATCGAGGCTGTACACGCCGGAATCGGCGGCGGCGATCATGGTCACGATTTTAAAGATCGAGCCGGGCGCCAGGGCGGCCTGGGTCACGCGGTTGAGCTGCGGGTTGCGCGGGTTGTTCTGCATGTCGACCAGGCGCTCCCCGGCATCGGGGCGCGCGCCGTCCGGGTTGAAGAGATTGGGGTCATAGGAAGGGTAGCTGGCCGCGGCCAGGATTTCGCCGGTGTTCACATCCATGACGACGGCGGCGGCGCCGCGCGCCACCGGCCCCCAGTTGGCGACGTTGTAGGCGTCGGAGAGGGCCTGCTGCACGATGAGCTGCAAACGCGAATCGAGCGTCAGGTGCACGCTTTCGCTGCGCCCGGCAGGGACCTCGCCCAGGGTGCGCAACACGTCGCCCGCCGGCGAGATGATCTGCAGGCGGCCGCCCGGCTGGCCGGTGAGCACTTCGTCCATAGCCCGCTCGATGCCGGTGATGCCCACGATGGCATCTTCCGGCACGCCGCGAATCGCCAGTTCGGCCATCATCTCCGGCTGCGGGAAGCCCACGTAGCCGATCACGTGCGGGGCCAGGCCGCCGGACACGTAGCGGCGCGTGGGGCGCTCGTCGAACTCGGCGTCGCACAGCCGGATCAGGTCGTCGCTTTCGGTGGAATAGGTGGCCGCGTCGATCTCGCCCACGGTGGTGATCCAGTTCGGGGCGCGGCTGTTGTAGATGGCCTGCAATTCGCTGGCGCTGAGGCGCAGCACCCGCATCAGGTTGCTGAAACAGGCGTCATAGTTGGGGATGTTCTCCTGCACCACGTTGACCGGGATCGCCACGCCGCTCTGGTTGACCAGGATGCGGCCATCGCGGTCGTAAATGTTGGCGCGGGTGGGCACGGTGCGCTCCATGACCAGCACAGAGCCGCCGGCCATCTCCGCGAAAATGTCCGTAGTGGCCCAGGCGACGCGCCAGCCCTCCTCAGTCACCACCAGGCGGATGGTGCGGTCGCTGTCGATGATGTCACCCAGCAGGCCAGTGTGGAAGGTCACCTCGTAGTTGAGGGCGGCCGTGTTGCCCTGGCGGATGCTGGACCGGATCTGGAAGTCCAGGCCGGTCAGCGACATAGCGGCGCGGGCGTTGTCGTAAGCGGTGACGAAATAATCTTCGGAGTAAGCGTCCCGGCTGCGGAAGGAGACCAGCCGGTACATGCCGGCATAATCGCGGCTGCGCCAGGCTTCCAGGAAGGTGGCGGCGACGGCCTCGGCTTCTTCCAGCGTGAGCTGCACGGCGGTCGGGATCGGCTCCTGGTTATTGGGGGCGGCAGCCGGCGTGGTCCCGGCGCACGCTGATAACAGCGCGGCAGCCAGTAAAACGGGCAGCAGGCGCCGTCGGCAATCAATGGCGGCGAAGGGCATGGTGTCTCCTCCTGTCATAACAAAAAGCACAGGTTTATGCCCCCCAAAGGCCCGCACCCAGAATAATCATGCCCCTGGTGGCACACGGTGCGGCAGCCATCGTGCTGATGTCCTGTACGGGCGACATTATAGCCGTAATCCCCCCCGGCTGACGAATCGGCCCCACCGCCCCCGAATCACCAGGGCGAGGCCGGGTGTCTCCACCCCAAGTCCTCGCCCCGATCGAGTGTTGTGCCTGATGATGGTACGGCCCAACTCGTTTAGTGCACGTTCATGCCCGGCGCGTGTGGATGGCCGTGCGCCAGCTCGTCCACGGTCGGATCGCGCAGATCGATCACTTTGACGTCGAAAGTCAGCGTTTCGCCGGCCAGCGGGTGATTAAAGTCGAGGGCGACATACTCGTCGTCCACCTCGATCACGGTCGCCTCGAACTGGTTGCCCGATTCATCGCGCATCGCCAGCACGAGACCTTCTTCCAGTTCCACCTCCGGCGGGAAGAGCGAGCGCTCCACGTCTTCCACGTCATCCGGGTCGTAATCGCCATAGGCGTCGAGCGGCTCGACCACGACCTGCTTGTTATCGCCCACGGCCAGGCCGGTCAGCGCTTTTTCCAGGCCGGGGATGATGTTGTCCGCGCCGTGCAGGTACTGCAGCGGGTCGTCAGCCGACGACTGGTCAAGTATGTCACCATCAACCGTCAGCTTGTAAACCAGGCTGACGACGACTCCATCTTCGATTTTAGTGGGGGCCATTGGATAGTCCTTTCCCCAGAGGGTTCACGAGGATATTCCCCAAACCTACCGGGGGAAGCTTCCCCTATACCAACGAAACAGCCATAAAACGGCTACCGCCCATCACCGGCGCACTGCAAGCAGGATGTCCAGCGATAGGCGGCGGAATTATACCTGTTTATGGGGGAAATGATAGGGTTAATCAGCAAGGCCGGGCGGCCATCAGCAGGCCGCGCCAGGCGCCAATGCGGAAGCTGACCACGTCGCCGTAGTCGCGCTGGTAGCGCATAAAAGTGCCGATTGGATCGCGTTGAAAGGCCGGCAGGCAAGTTTTTCGAGGGCTAGACGCCGTTTTCCACAAAAGGCAGCACCATGTTGACCAGCAGGCGCTCCAACTCGTGGCCGACCTTGGCGAGGTGCTCCTGCATCTCGCGCTCGGCGGCCAAGCCCTC
>DAOUEM010000272.1:0-7379 GCA_034430555.1 Anaerolineae bacterium
CGCCTTCAGGACAGCTTTTCGATTTCCAGGAAAGCGAAACACCCGTTGGGTTCGACTATCATCTGGCAGGTTTCCATGGTGGATGCCGGGATATCGCGGGCCACACCGTTGAGAGTCGGCAGGTCCCGGTAAACCAGCCGCCAATCCATAAACGTCTCCATGTAGCCGATTTCCATAAAATGCGGCAGCGCGTTGGCGATGACCAGCTTGCCGCCGGGCGCCAGCAGTTCGTATAAGCGGAGGGTCAGCCGCTGTGCCAGCCGCTGGTTCAGGTAGTCGTACAAACCCAGTACATAAATGAGATCGAACTGCGGGAGTGAACCTGCAAAAACCTTCCGGCTCAGCAGCGCCGAGATCGAGGCATGGACCGGTTCGACCGGCTGGCTGGCGTAAGCAGCACGCACAAAGGCCAGGCTTTTCGGGTCCTGGTCCAGGGCCACGATGGTCCCGATCTGACCGTGTTTGGCAGCGGTGGACGCTTCGATTTCGCGCAGATGACCGCACCCCACCGACAGAACCCGCAGCGCTGGATTGGCCCTGGCAGCCAGGTCGACGAGTCGGGCGCTGTAGTCCCGGCGATAACGGACCCCTTTACAGACAGGATAATCGGCAACGAAGTGGTGAAACAGGCGCCTGCCCAGATCGGAGATGTTATCAGGTGGGCATTGGGTATAGATGTAATCGAGTGTGATCGCATCCCCGGCATACCCGCGTGGCTTTTGAAAGGAACGCTGCGTAAAAGGGTCCTGGTGCAAAAGCCGGCGGATCGGGTGTTTCATGACCTGCAACCTGAGGTCGTCCCACTCCCTGTCGAGGGTCTGTTTGCGCAGTTCATAGAGTGTCTCGATGAGTGCGAACACGATCGTTTGCGTTTGGGCGGGATGCCCCAATATCTTCACCAGTGCCCGGTCCAGAAATGCCAGGTCCCTTGCGCTGGAAGCGCTAGTTGGCGATAAAGTCCGCTGCTTATGGGTAAGTTGTGTGCCGGTCATCTTGTTCCCCCTATGGATGGTCTTGCCTGTTGGTGGCCAGGCCGCGGCTGGACAAGGATTGATGCTGTTCTAGTGGAATGGTGCACAGTGTCTGTACTCGACCGGCTGGCTGTACCGGCAGGTCGGCAAAACACAGCCGAATCGTGATGTTTTTGCCGGCAACAGTCGGCCGATATGTGGTGTGAATCCCGCGAGCACTTGACGGTTCACGTTTCTGCAGAGAGGTGTTTGAGTCCATCAGGTATTGGCTCCTTCACTGGGTAAAGTGACATTCGCGGCAGTTTGCAGGGCCTACGGCCTCGGAAAACTTGCACCCTTACCCTAAAAAACGGCCGTTTAGAGATCGTTCGATTAACGTTGAAGATTTGGAGACAGCAGCAGATAGACAGTGGTTGAAACAGAATCCCGGGTTATTACCGGCAAGGGTGCCGGCGCCAGTCCTGCGGGATCACCTGCTGGGTGGAGCCAAAGTTGTCAGCTAAACACTTGACCGATCGGATGGTCGATAAGACCGGTAGGACGGGCGGCTAGCCTATTGTTATCACTCTATGTTACAATCAAGCTAACTCACCAAAATAAATTCGAATTCCCCGAAGGACACTTTCACCTTGCCTCTTGGGGAGTAGTGGAGGACTTGCGCGTCCATTTCCTCGCGCGCGGGATGCCGCCGTCTTTCAAGCAGCCAGTACGAACTATGCCAGCATCTCATGGGAAACGCTCATGGGCGAACAGCTATCGATTCGAACACTGGGTGGGGTGATCCTCGAACGCGACGGCAAGCTCATCACCAGCTTCGACACGCGCAAAACGGTAGCCCTGCTCGTTTACCTGGCCTGTACCGGTCGACAGCACCCGCGGGAAACAATCGCCGAAATGTTCTGGGAAGAGCGCAGTCAATCGGAGTCACTGAACCGGCTGCGCCCCTCACTGACCTACCTGCGTAAGACGGTTGGTCCTTACGTGATTATCAACCGGGACAGCCTCGCCATGAATACCAGCAGCAACTGGTGGTTGGATACGCACGCCTGTGAATCGCTGGTGTCTTCAAACAACGCGCAACAGCTATCGCAGGCAATCGACCTTTACCAGGGCGAATTTCTGGAAGGATTTTATGTAGACAGTCAGGCTTTTGAGGATTGGCGTCTTATCGAGGCCGAAAGACTGCACTACGCCGCGCTGGATGGATTTGATCGACTCGTTGATTATCACCTGTCGAACGGCAGTTATGCGGAAGGCCTCAAGATCGCCATGCATTTGCTCCGGCTGGATACGCTGCGGGAGCGGACCTATCACCAGCTCATGCGACTGCTGGCCCAGTCCGGCCAGCGAGAGGCGGCGCTCAAGCAGTACGAGACCTGCCGGCGTCTGCTGCACGACGAACTGGGGGTAGAACCAACCTCCGAAACGATGAGCCTCTACCAGCAGATACGCGACGGCCATCTGATTCAGGTGCGGCCCCGGACCAGCGCCCCGGCTGAGGCCGTCGATGTCGCCCTGGTCCGGCACATCGATGATGTGTCGGCGCGGTCACGGCCGCCGGCCCGACTGATCGGGCGCGAGCCGCTGATGGACGAGATCGAGCAGTGGCTGGCCGAGGGGGAGCACGTCCTGTTACAGGGATTTGCCGGGGCAGGAAAAACAGCTATCGCGGCCACGGTGGTGGCACGACGGCTGGCGCAAGGAGCGGGACCGATCCTCTGGATTCAGGCCGGGCACCAGAGTGGTGACGAAATCCTGGAGGCCATCGCCGCCTGTTTCTCCGCGAGCGGGCCGCTCCCGGAAACGTTTGAAGCCAGGGTGCGCGCGGTCACTCATTTGCTCGGCGATCATGGCGTTCGCCTGGTTGTGATCGATGATAGCTGGAACGGGGAAGCCCTGGATCAGGTGTCGCCGGCGGTCCCCTCCAACGTCCCGGTAATTGTCACGTCGCGCCATCGTTTTCCACTGTTCCAGCTGATACAGGTGCCACGACTGGACCGACCGGCGGCGCTGGAGGTGCTGAGCTTTTATGCACAGCAAAACTGGAGCAACGACCGTGAAGCTGACGACCTGTGCCAGACACTACGCGATTTGCCGTTCGCCCTGCGGATTGCCGGTATCCGGCTGGCGTTGGACGAACTGACGCCGCAAGAACTGGTGACGGCCATTGTCGCAGCCCCACATGAGATGACCATGCCCGCCGGCTTCGAGCGCAAGCGCGAGAGTCTCGCCGCCCTGCTGCAAACCAGCCTGCAGGCCCTAGACCCGTTTGAGCACCGCGTATTGATGGCTTTTGGTCAATTGTTTTCGCCCGGGGCCACGGCTGATTTGCTGTCGTTGATCGTTGACCAGGATGAACACCTGGTCCTGGAGTCGCTGCGTAAGCTGCAGCATCGCGGATTAGTCGAAGGGGCACGGCACCCCGACAGTGACATCGTGTACTACGGCATTCATGACCTTGCCTACGGGTATGTCCGGAGCCAGGTACCGCCGGACCATGCCCAGCAGGGGGCGGTGATCGAAGCCTGCCGGGCGTTTGCGGCGCGCCATACCGGCAACGTGGCCTTGCTGCACTGCGAACGGACGAACATCCTGCGCGCCGCCGAAGCCGCCTGCGAGCGCCGGGACGACGCGAGTCTGGTCGGCATGATGCGGGCGCTGGTGGTGGATGGCGAATACTTCAGCGCCCGCGGCCATGACTCGCTGCTGCTGGACCAGCTCGACCGGGCCATCAATGCCGCCCGCCGCCTGGGCGACGACCAGGCCGAAACGCTGCATTACCTGTTGGGCAAACGCGGCAATGCTTACTACGAACGCGGCAAGCTGGAAGAGGCAATTGTGTGTTACCAGGAGGCTGGGGAACTCGCCCATGTGCTGGGCATGATCAACCGTCAAATACTGGCATTGTGCGTGGTGAGTAAGGTACTGTCAAAACTGGATCGAGCGCAAGACGCCGAAGCCGGACTGGAGCAAGCCTATACACTGGCTATCGAACGAGGTGAACCCGCCTCAATTGCCCATGTGTTGGAGAACTGGGCGGTTCACGCCTATGACCACGGCAACTTTGAGAAAGCTCGCGCTCTCTCCATGGAAGAAGTGCAGCTTGTGGGGAAGGAGCACTTACAACGTCGGTTCTTTGGCCTGCTGAACTGGGGGGCTTCTGAGCATAAACTGAACAAATTCGAGAAGAGCATATCACTCTATGAGGAAGCGCTAGGCATTGCCAGCGCCGAAGATGACCATAACTTGCAGGCCCATGCACTATATGGGTTGGCGGAGACTTACCTGGAGATGAGGGCTTTCCGTAAGGCCGGGCAATACCTAAGTAAAGCGCTGAATCTATTTGAGAGCAGCGGCAATATCTCCAAAGTCAATGAGCTTTTGGCCTTGCAGGAACGCTTGCCGGTAAATGAGCGTCACCACAATTCGCAGGAGGAGAGTGTTTGAGATGTCTCGACAAATTAAGCTGCTGATATTTAGTTTGATGGTGGTTTCCCTGCTGGCAGGCAGCTTCTTTTCCGGGGGGAGTCATACAGCCGCGCAAGAAGGTTCCGTGGTCATTCTGGTCGTCGATGATTTCACTTATACCAAGGGTGATACAACGTACCTGAATGAAGTTCTCAACCGTCTGGCAAATGCGGGAGTGGACACGGGCTTTGACCCGCCTATCGATCCCAATGATTGGTATTGGGACGAGGATGATGAGCTATGCTTTCTCAACCTGGACCATGCCGGCGAACAGGGCGTGGCCGAGGCGGGAGGGATGGGTGGTGGTGAAGGATCCCACGGCAATCGCGTGGCAACCTTGCTGCGTGAACTGACTGCGCAGAATGTGTATGGCATCGAGGTCGCTGAGGTACATGTCGAAGACTATCAGGTCAGTGTAATTGCTCAGAACATAGAAGCAGCGATGGCTGAGTATCCAGCCTCATATTACGTGATCAACATGAGCTTTGGCCTGGTTCCCTGCCGGTTGTATGGTGTACTGGCCCCTTATATTCAAGAAATTCTAGCCGCACAAGGGAACGGGGACTGGGATCAATTTCGCATTGCTGTGAATGAGCTAACTGGCTTCTACAGGGAAACGGTGGAGGAGTTTCTGGTCCTGGCCAGGGAATGGTATTGTTCTGGTTCGGAAGTACGCGACTGCGGGTTGATCGAAATCTTGACACGGCAAGCGGGGCAATCTGAAGCCACTATCGCCGTCGCCTCGGCCGGTAACTTTGGGTTTATCAACCCGATTTGGCCTGCTGCCTGGCCGGGTGTGGTCAGCGTGAGCGCGGGTGACGAGGAAGACGGCTTTTTGACACCTACTGGTTCACTATCCATCAGGATTCCGTCCAACAGCGGCGAGTTCGTCATGCCGGGTTTCTGGTCGTATATCTCCAGCATCTCAGGCAACACAGAACTGACGATGGGCACGTCATACGCCGCGCCGCGCTTGTCTTTCGTGATGGCGGTAGCGCTGGCACTAGATCCTTCGACTCTGTGTTTCGATAACAACACAGGTTACCCTGGATTCGCATACGCCGGCTGGTCTGGATACTGGCGCGACCTGGGGCTGGCTGAGGCTCCTGTTATCTGCTCGCCTTCAGTCTTCGTGCTGGAAGAGCCTGGCATCAGTCCGTAGCCCGCTAGCACAGCGGCGGTAATCCCGGAAACACCTTCACAAGTGACGCAGGGTGGGGCTCATGCGCCACCCTGTTTTTCTTGCCCCGCTCACGATCAGCCTGTAAATCCCCAAACCCCAAAATGACTCTCTGGTGAAGGTCCCGTTTTCGTCCGTGGACGTACGAGGGTAGAACAGGCGGAAATGGGGGATAAATGAGACGTATGAGACTTACTCGAAAATCGGATAGAAATCGAGGCGGTTTGAGGCTATGATCAAGCGCTATGCGCGGCATCATACCCCAATCGCCCATGACCCTCAACTTCCCCCCACTTGAGATTCTGCTGATGGCCCTCATCAGTATCGCCATCTCTTTCTGGACGAGGCACAGCAAACGGCTGAACCGCTGGTGGCGGGAGTGGGCGAGGTGGCGACCGTTCTGCGCTGGTTGGATGCGCTGCCTGCGACGATGCAGGTGGACGATCCGTTGGTGGCCCTGGCGCGCTGCTGGGCGCTGCACCTCAGTGGTCAGACGCCCGCGGTCGCGCCGTACCTGGAACAGGCCACCGCCGCTGTCGAGCAGCGTGTCGTCGTCACCCAGCTGGCCTTAATGCGCTCGGTGCTGGCCCGTGCGCGGGGCGATCACGCGGCATCGCTGGCTCATGCAGAAAAGGCGGTGTACCTCGTGCCGCCGGAGGTGCTGCACGCCGTCTCGCGCCACCCGACTCTGCAACTGGCGGTGGACTGGATGACCGCCCGCCTTTTCTGCGCCGAGTGCCGCTATGATGACGCGCAACGAGTTCCTGCGATTTGGCGTGGCGATGATGGCCTACTTCAACAAGGTCGGGGAAATGGGCGATCCGGCAGAGGCGAATCGTATCTTGGGCGGCCCCACAACCACACTCGATGACTGGCTGGCACAGCAGTCGGCGCAGGTTCGGATCGCCAGAAAGGAATGCCCCATGCACGCGCCGGAGTGGTATGAGATTCACATCAGAGGCCAGCTTAGTGAAAGCCGGGCGGCCTGGTTCGAGGGTCTTACGCTCCGTGTGGAGACCCCCGGCGAAACTGTGCTCTCCGGCAGGCTCGATCAGTCAGCCTTGCACGGTGGGGGTATTAAAGGACGTCCAAAACGGAGGGGACGATGCGCGGGCGATTATTTACTGCTTAGTGCAATCTTATGAAACTTGCTTTGAAACGAGCGAAACGAATTCAGTGTGATAATAAACGCACCGTCGCTGAGTCAATGTATCTGGCGTGAGGTCCACAGCGCCCGGTCCCAAAACAGCCCGTTTTCCACGAAGCCAGCGCGGCTCAATCGGATTGAGCCAGGGGCTGTTCTTGGGCAGTAGCCACACGATCAAGCGCACACCGGCTGATTTCCACCTTATTTTGTTCGATTTTTGGTCTTGACTTTGGGGGTCAGCTTATCAGGTAAAGTGGATTGGTGAGCGCACGCATGGTGGGTGATTCCGTGCCCGGTTCAACGAGTTGCGCCCGGACATAAGACGCTGTGCCAACAGGCAATTGCAGGGTGAAAGTCTGGTCAGCTGATTGTAGGGCCAGACTTTGCAGGAAACCGGTGGCGTCATGAAGTTCCAATACCAGTCCTATCCCCCCGACGACACGCACCTGGACTGTCAACGCCTTGTTAGTAGGGCATGCCAGCGTATCGCCCATCATCGCTTCGCCAGCAGACAGATAAATCTGAGGGCCATCAGGCGCGTCGCTGAGGAAGACATGACCGGCCCGCAACCCGGCCAGCAATCCGGCGGCTGTAGGGATGCCGGGACAGTGAA
>DAOUEM010000273.1:0-1720 GCA_034430555.1 Anaerolineae bacterium
AATGAATTCCTGCCGTCTCCGACGTGACATTGCTCCTGGCTGCCGCCCCCGGAAGCCTTTCCGGGGCGCTACCGCTCGGCCTTCCCGGCCCGCCAAGCGTCGATCACGTCGAGGGCTTCCGGGGTGCCGATCTGCTCAAGTGCGTGCAGGGCGCGCTCGCTGGTCGATCGTTCGTCTGAGTTTAACGCCTTTGTCAGCGTGGGAACTGCCTCCGGGCCGATGGCCTGCAAGGCGCTCACCGCTGCATCCCGCACCTCCCCGCTTTTGTCCTGCATCGCCGTCAGCAGGTTGGCCGCTGCTGCGGAGTCTCCGATCTGCGCCAGCGCAACGGCGGCTGCGAGCCGAATCCGGGGGTCGATATCGCTCAGCATGTCCAGCAAGACGGGCACGGCCCGGCGATCTCCCACCTTGCCAAGCGCTTCGGCAGCAATCCGACGGACGTCGCTCACCGGGTCGTTCAGCGCCTCGATCAGGCCGGGCAGCGCCTGGTCGCCGCCGATCTCGCCCAGCGCGCGGGCAGCGGCCAGGCGCATCGCGCTGCGCTCATCCTGAAGCGAGGCGACCAGCCCAGGGGCGGCGGCCTCGTCTCCCAGTTCCTTGAGGGCCAGCGCGGCGGCATGGCTGACGGCCAGCCGCGGGCTGCTCAGCTTCTCTACCAGGGCGGGCACCACCGAACGATCCCCGATCGCCCCCAGCGCCTTACCCGCGGCATAACACACCCGGTCTTCCTGGTCGTCAACAGCCGACAGCAGACCGGAGACCGCTCGCTGGTCGCCCGCCATGCCCAGCACTTCCGCCGCCATCTGGCGCGTACCCCAATTGGAGTCGCCAAGCGCCTTGAGCATCGCGGGGACGGCTGACTGCCCGATGCGGCCCAGGGCGATCTTGGCCTGCCAATGCACGTCGAAATCGTCGTCGTCCAGCGCTTTAAGAAGCGCCGGTACGGCCACGTCGTTGCCGATCTCCCCCAGCGTTTTCGCCGCTGCCTGGCGCGTCTCCGCGCTGCCCTGCTTAAGCGTCTCCAGCAGTTTGGGGATGATCCGCGCCCCTTCGATCTGCTCCAGCGCGTTGGCTGCCGCCTGCCGGACGTGGTCGGTCTGGTCGTTCAGCGTGTCCAGCAGGTACGGCACGGCAGGCTCCCCAATGGCTACCAGCACTTTCACGGCGGCCTCGGTGACACGGTAATCCTTATCCATCATGGCCGTCACCAGATGGGGAATGACGTCGGTACCCCCCAGGCGGCCCAGCCCTTCAATCGCGGCGATCCGGATGCCGCTGCTTCTATCCGCCAGAGCGTCCACGAGATGGGGGATGTGCTCAGGCTCCTCAAGCAGCCCCAGCGCGACGATCGCCCCCTTGCGAATGTCATACTTGGAGTGCCTTGCTGCGTCGAGCAGGCTGGGAGCTGCTGCATCGCCGTATTCCCTGAGCATCTGAAGCGCATCCGTTTTAACCGCCACGTCTTCAGAAATCAAGCGTACCAAGAGCTGGTGAAACTTGTTTTCCACAGTTGTGCTCCGTATTGCCGAGGATATAGCGGAAGCGAATGCCAGAGACGACAGCGCAGTCAATGCGCGGCCAGAGACAGGTGTAACCGGGAACCCCTTCAGAATAATTCTATCATTACCGGATTATTCTCGATAGTTGGTTGTCATTCCTTCAACTCTAACACCCTCTTGATAAATAGCCCAGGTCTCGGCTGCCGCATGCTCCCAGGAGA
>DAOUEM010000274.1:0-4458 GCA_034430555.1 Anaerolineae bacterium
GGTCGCATCAAGCAGTATGCTGGAAGGAATGCCCTGCAAACCCATCCGATCCGGCAAATCGTCCTCCCCTCGCCCGGACAGCATGGTATCAGGCAGTTCCTCTAGAGCAAATTCCTGGTAAGCGTCAGCCTCATCCCATACGTTGACCAAAACGACTTGAAATGGCGCGTTAGGATCCGCCTGAGCATCCAGCAAGAGAGGCAGTTCTAGGACGCATGGTCCGCACCATGTCGCCCAGAAGTTAACCAGAGTCGGCTCCTGAATGGACTCCAGGGAGAAAATATCCGCATCAAGCAGCGGCACTTCAAAGGCAGGCAATATTTGCCCCACGTCGAAGCCGATTCCCAGCCGCTCAAAACGCGGATCGCCCACGATACCACGCGCCCAGAACGAGACATTATCCCATTCGAGGTTTTCAGCCTGAGCAGCCGAGGCCAGCGCTACCAGGTCAGCGGCGGAAGCGGCGATACCGGTCGTGGTCGGGGATGGGCTAACGGTGGGGGTAGGCGTGACTTGCGCCTGGCCCAACGGAGCAGCTACCACATTCAACCCGCCCAGCATCACCATAACTACCAACAGGACCATCACCCCAATACCGACAAACCAACATTTGACGAATTTCATCCCTGAACTCCTGTCCCAGCCTTGTTTACCACCACTACTCCAAAGATTAGGATACCACAATAAGCATCAGAAATAGAACAGTGTGAGTGTTCAATCACCCGATTCAAAGACTCACACAACGGCGGCTGCAATACCCTAATCTTTTACATCTACGCTGTAAGGCCTGGAAAAGAAAGCTGCCACTACATCGCCGTGCGGCGATGGGCTTCAACGACATTGGGGAGGCGCTCGATCTTGGTCAGCACGCGGGTCAACTGCGTGATGTCCGCGATTTCCATCGTGACCAGGAAGGTCGCGATGTTTTGTTTGGTGGTGATCGAAACATTGGACATGTTGATCTTTTCGTCGGCGATGACGGCCCCGATGTCCCGCATCAGCCCTTCCCGGTCATAGGCCACGATCATCACCGGCACCGGGTAGGTTTTGGCGGAGACGGCATGACGCCAGTTAACCGGGATCAGGCGATCGGGCTCACTGGCGTTTACCACGTTTTTACAGTCGCTGCGATGAACGGTCACACCACGACCGCGCGTGATGTAGCCGACGATCGGATCGCCCAGGGTCGGGTTGCAGCAGCGGGCCAAGTTGACCAGCAGGCCGCTGCCGCTGCCAACGATCTCAATACCATCGGAGGCATCGACCGGCAGGCCCTGCTGAGCCTGGTCGACAGCGCTGGCCTGTTCCACCGCCAGAATACGCTCGGCGATCTGCTCGCCGGTGATATCGCCATAGCCAATGGCCGACAAAAAATCGTCAGCGCGCTTGAACTGAAATAAGCCAGCCACCTGATCATAAGTCATGTCACCACGACCCAGGCGGCGCAGCTCACGGTCCAGGGTCTCCCGGCCAAGTCGCCGTTCAGCCTCCAGAATATGCGAGGCGATCTGGCCGCTGTTGATATCGCCATTCCCGATGGCAGCCAGGAAGTCATCGGTGCCCTTAAAGCGGAAAATCTGAGCCACGTCGTCATAAGTCATGTCTTCCCGACCGAGACGTTTAAGCTCCCGCTCCAGCGAAGCGCGCCCTGCCGTGATGTTGTTCTCGCGGTTCTGCTTACGAAACCATGACCGGATCTTGGACCGGGCGCGGGTTGTTGCCGTGTAGCCCAGATGGGGACTCAGCCAATCGAGGCTGGGACCGCCCCGCTTGGCTGAAAGAATATCCACGCGATCACCGGTCCTGAGTTTGTAATCCAGCCCGACCAGCTTGCCATTAACCTTGGCACCCCGGCAGCGATGCCCGACCTCGGTGTGAATGTAGTAGGCAAAGTCGACCGGGGTCGCGCCGGCTGGCAGGTCGATGATGTCGCCCTTGGGCGTGAAGGCATACACCCGATCCTGAAAAACCTCGGACTTCATCGTGTCGATGAAATCGCTGGCGTCCTTGACCTCGTCCTCTTCGTCGCTGAACTGCATCAGGTAACGCAAGTAATTGACGCGCCGCTCAAAGGCCTCGGACTCACGCTTGTTGCCCTCTTTGTAGCGCCAGTGCGCCGCGATACCGTATTCCGCGCTGCGATGCATCTCCCAGGTTCGTATCTGGACTTCGAGTGGCTTGCCCTGCTCGTCGTGCACGGTGGTATGCAGGCTCTGGTAAAAGTTATCCTTGGGCGCGGCGACGTAATCGTCAAACTCCCCGGCTATTGGGCGCCATAAGGCATGGACAATCCCCAGGACCTGGTAGCAGGTGGCAATATCATCAACCAGCACCCGGACTGCCCGCACGTCGTATATCTGGTCGAAGTTCAGGTCTCTGCGGATCATCTTGCGGTAAATACTGTAGATGTGTTTAGGCCGTCCGGTCACTTTGGCCTTGATACCCTGCTCGCCGAGTTTTTCGGACAGCTCCGATATAATCTTCAGCAAATCAGCGTCGCGATCCGCCCGGCGCTCATCGATCATCGCGGCGATATTGCGATACTGAAGCGGCTCCAGGTACCGGAACGCCAAATCTTCCAGCTCCCACTTCATGTGCCAGATGCCGAGACGATTGGCCAGCGGGGCAAAGATATCCATCGTCTCCAGGGCAACTTCCACCTGGCGATCGGGGGCATGGTAGCCCAGCGTACGCATGTTGTGCAGGCGATCGGCCAGCTTGATCAGCACGATACGCACGTCGTCGTTCATCGCCAGGAACGTCTTCCGCAGGAACTCGGCCTCACGGTCGCGGTCTTTGCCGCTGACATGGGTCGGCAACTGTTCCATTTTGGTGACGCCATCAACCAGGCGCGCGACATCCATACCAAACTCGCCTTCGACGTCCTCCAGGGTAAGCCGGGTATCTTCAACTGTGTCATGCAGCAACGCCGCGGCGATGGTGGTAGCATCCAGGCGAAGATCGGACAGTATCTGGGCAACGGCCACACAATGGGTGAAGTAAGGCTCGCCGGATTTCCGCATCTGGCCGTCGTGCGCCTGCTCGGCGCGGCGGTAGGCGCGTTCAATCAACGTGGTATCAGCGGGGGATAAATTGGGCAGGCTCTCGAGGAGTTGCTTGATTTCCATAGAACTCACCACACCCGGCGACAAAACCTGTATGATTTATCCTGACAAGTATAGTCCGCGTGATTGCCAGGGACAAGAGCTTGCTGCACAAATAAATATGGTATAATCCGGCGCTGTAAACTTCAGGCTGGTTCGTGGTTACTTGATAAACGAGGGACTTGATGACGGCTGTGACGACTTCCCAACAAGCACGTGCGATATCGCATAACTGGCTACGTATCCTGGGTATCATACTGGCTATCGCCGGGCTGGGTATAGCCGCTTATATGAGTTATGCCGAGCTGACCGGCCAGGAGACATCATGCCCAGGGCGTACCGGTGAGGGAATCGTGGGTGGACCAGGCACACTGGCAGTCGACTGCGGCTTCGTACAGAACAGTATCTACGCCCGGGCATTTGGGATTCCGGTAGCCCTGCTCGGCATGGGCGGCTACCTGGCAATCCTGGCGATTTGGGTGCTGGAAGACCGCATCCAACTACTCCGCGATTTTGGGCATATGCTGGTCTTCGGCATGGCCCTGTTTGGTTTTTTATTCTCCGCCTACCTGACCTATACCGAGCTCTTCATCATGTACACAGTCTGTACATGGTGCCTGGCCTCCGCAGTGGCGATGACGCTGGTTTTTATCGTGGCCGTCGCCCGGTTGATGCAGGTTCTGCGCTAACCGGCTGAGGCTTACCCCCCCACTATCCGGGAATAAAAAAGGCGGCGTCACGATGGACGACCGCCTTTTGAATTCCAATTGACTAACCCGGGTATTAAACGACCTTCGCCGTCTGGGGAGCAGCCGCCAGATGACCGCGGATTAATTCTTGCGATGCTGCAAGGTGCGCGCCAGGATATCCGCCTGCTGCTTGGCATGACGATTGCTGCGCTTCTTTTTCTTCTTGGTATTGCGGCGGCGCGGCAGTTCACCCTCAAACTCGGTTCCTTCCATGGCGCGGCGCAGTGCCAGTTCCATGGCCGTGGGGATGGCCTCATCCGGCTCATTTTGAACCGCTTCCATCACCGCCGACGGATCATCAAGCGCCTTGATGCTGAGGTCGATCTGACGCTTGCCGGGATTCACGCTGATGATTTTGACCTGGACTTCGTCCCCGACCTTGACGACATCTTCGGGGTCTTTGACGTATTCAACCGACAGTTCCGAGACATGGATGCGGCCATTACGCTCCGCGCCGATATCGACAAAAGCGCCGAACCGTTCCACCCGGGTAACCTTGCCGGTGACAATGTTGCCGGCCTTAAGCTCATCCCAGGTCACGTCCGGCGGGCGCATCATCGTCAGGTTAAAGCGCCCTTTTTCGGCATCAACGTTCATAACCCAGA
>DAOUEM010000275.1:0-5245 GCA_034430555.1 Anaerolineae bacterium
AGCCTTCACCTGGTAGTCTGGCTGCTGGCCACCCCTGTCCTGTTTTTTGGCGGCAGCTCATTCCTGCGTGGTACTTGGCGAGCGCTGCGGGCGCGCACGGCCACGATGGATACTCTAGTTACCCTGGGGACTCTATCAGCATATGTGTATAGCATTTACATCACCCTGACCGGAAGCGGCGAGGTTTATTTCGATTCGGTCACGATGATAACCACATTCGTGATGATAGGGCGCTACCTTGAAACCATAGGCGGCGCACAAGCGCGCAAAGATATTCGGCGGCTGCTGAGTCTACAGCCGCGCAAAGCCTGGCGGCGGGAAAACGAGTCCTGGCACGAGGTCAAAACCAGCAACCTTACGCCGGGGGACACCATCCTGGTAAAACCTGGGGAACGAGTGCCTACTGACGCCTTGATCCTTGAGGGACACGCTGCTCTTGACGAGTCGTTGTTGACCGGTGAATCGATGCCTGTGAGCAAAGATGTCGGAGATACCGTTTTTGCTGGGTCAGTTGTGACCGACGCTCCCTTGACGGGGCGTGTACTAAAAACTATTCAAGATACAAACCTCGCTCATATTACACGGCTCGTCGAGCAAACGTTGGCATCAAAACCGCCTATCCAACGCCTGGCCGATCAAGTGTCAGCTTATTTCGCGTTCGGTATACTGGCCGCGTCCGTCTTGACTGTATTGATGTGGAGTGTTTCAGGCCATCCCCTATCGCGCGCGCTACTGGCCGGGATTGCCGTGCTGGTGGTCGCCTGCCCCTGCGCGCTCGGATTGGCAACCCCGCTTGCGCTTACGGTGACGCTGGGCAGGACCACACGTGCGGGCATTTTGGTTCGGAATGTTGCTGCGTTGGAAACGGCAGCGACCGTTGATCGCATCGTCTTCGACAAAACAGGCACATTGACCCAGGGACAGATGACGGTGACACGGACTGTGGTGGATTCGCAGGCGCAGATTGGAGGCGATGCATTACTTTGTATGGCAGCGGCGGTAGAGCAGTATTCTGAACACCCTATCGCTAAAGCGATTACCAATGCTTGCCCAGGACCGATCCCACAAGCCAAGGGGTTTCAGGCACTTCGCGGCTTAGGTGTGACCGCCGATGTCATGAATGGTGCCCGGCGGCGAGTCATGCTTGGGTCGATGCGTTTCCTTGATGTCGATAGCCATCCGGATTTGCTTGTCCAGGCGCAAGCACATATCGATCGCGGTGAAACCGTTGTCTGGATTGGATGGGACAACTTAGTCGCCGGTTTTGTCGCCCTGCGTGACGTGCCGAATCCAACAGCGCCCAAGGCCCTCAGGGAATTGCAGGCCAACAAGATCACGCCCGTGATGTTGTCCGGTGACAACCCCCGCACAACGCAAGTTATCGCTGTCGAATTGAGCCTGGAAGAATTCGAAGGTAATTGCGCCCCTGCGGAAAAGGCAGCACGCATCCAGTCCTGGCAAGCAGGTGGTGAACATGTGGGGATGATTGGCGATGGCGTGAATGACGCTCCTGCACTTGCGCAGGCCGATCTCAGTTTTACCGCCGCAGGAGGGACCGATGTGGCGGGAGAGACTTCCGATGTTGTGCTTACCCGCCCCGATCTGACACTCATTCCCTGGTTCATTCGGCTGTCACACCGGACACGGCGGATTATCCGCCAGAATTTGGGGTGGGCCTTTGCTTATAATCTTATCGCTGTGCCAATGGCTGCATTTGGACTTATCAGCCCAATGATTGCGGCGGCAGCCATGGCGACGAGTAGTCTGCTGGTTGTTGGAAATTCCTTGAGGCTTAGGTCCTGACTATGATAAAGGAGCTGTAACTTTGACACCTCCTCAGCATACTGAACGGCATTTCATGGCCTCCGACATGGTGCGTGATATCGTCATCGGCATGTCAGACGGGTTAACCGTGCCCTTTGCCATTGCAGCAGGGATGTCTGGGGCCGCGGTTGCTGCCTGCGCCGTGTCACGAGCCAGGGGATAAACAGTGCGCCACATGGAGCTTTTGTTGTCCTAGGAGATGCGCATATCATGTTCCGAAGATATACACCTGGTGTTCTTCTCATACTCGCGGTGGTGCTTGGCATCGTGTGGTTTTTCTTGCCCCGCGAGCATTTCATACCCATAGCATGTATCTGCTTCGGTTACTTGATTGGCTGGTTCAGTGCATGGTTCAGACTCCACCTCTATTCACGAAAGCAGACGAAGCAATAAGTGCCGAGTTGCCGTCATCAATTCCAACAGCCTGCAATCGTTTCGTGCAGCGCTCGCTGCGGCAGTCAAGCCCGATGCGCGTTCGTACCTAACGAAACGGTTGTACGTAAAGGGTGACACCCACCGCGTCCACATGTTGGCGATTGCTGTGGCCGAACACAGAAAGCTGCCCGTTTACTGCAACCAGACCGATTGACTTCTATTTCGTTGTTCGAGAGTTCTCAGGGAGGCCGGAATGGACCAACAGCAACCCCAAGGCGCACCGCCCCGATTTAACCGGGCCTGGCTCATTGTCATGGTGATCCTGGTCATCTGGAATCTCTGGATGTTCTGGCCCGGCGGTTCATCGGCAGTCACCATTCCCTATAGCACCTTCGTGGATCAGGTTCGCGCGGATAACGTGGACAAGGTAGAGATCGTGGGCGACCAGATCAGTGGCACGTTCGTGCAGCTGCTCCTCTGGCCGCCTGCGCCCGCCACACCAAGCGGAGACACGTCCACACCGGCCGTTGCGACGCCATCCCCAGCGGCTGCGAGTCAGGATTCGGCTTCATACACGCTGTTCAACTCGACCTTCCCCGAAACCGTCGGCGATACAACCTTGATACCGCTGCTGGAAGAGCATAACGTAGAAGTCAATGCCTCCTCTCCGCCTACGCCCTGGTTGTCCATCCTGTTGAACGACGCGCTGCCCATCGTGCTGCTGGTGCTGGTCATGCTCTGGATGGGCCGCCAGGCGGCACGCAGTCAGGGCGGGATTCTCGGCTTCGGGCGCAGCCGCCCGCGTGTGCACCTCGGCGAGCATCCCGAAGTCACGTTTGAGGATGTGGCGGGAGCCGACGAAGCCAAGCTAGAACTCCGGGAGGTCGTCGACTTCCTGCGCAACCCGCAGAAATACCACGAACTGGGGGCGCGCATTCCGCGCGGCGTGCTGCTGGTCGGCTCACCCGGCACGGGCAAAACACTGATGGCCCGGGCGGTGGCCGGCGAGGCGGGTGTATCCTTCTTCAATATCAGCGCCTCCGAGTTTGTTGAAATGTTCGTGGGCGTAGGTGCCAGCCGGGTGCGGGACCTGTTTGAGCAAGCCAAAGCAGCGGCTCCGGCCATCGTCTTTATTGACGAGTTGGATGCTGTTGGGCGTCGGCGTGGGGCCGGACTGGGTGCGGTGAACGATGAACGCGAGCAAACCCTGAACCAGTTGCTGGTGGAAATGGACGGGTTTGACGAACGGCTTGAGGTCATCGTGCTGGCAGCGACCAACCGCCCGGACGTGCTCGATCCGGCGTTGCTGCGGCCCGGTCGCTTTGACCGCGAGGTGGTGGTCGCGCTGCCGGATCAAAAAGGACGCGAGGGCATCTTGCGGATTCATACCCGCCACCTTTCCCTCGCTACCGATGCGGACCTGGGGCTGCTGGCCCGCGCGACTACCTGCTTGATGTGCAGCCCGGCCTGTGGAAGGTGCTGGCGGAAACGACGCAGGGCAACACCACCCACTTCGTACACGGCCCCCGCGGCCTCCAGGCCACCGAGGACCCGGTCGGCAGTTGGACCTGGACGGTATCAGATGGACTGGGCAGCGTGCGCCTGCAGGCCGATGCGGACCTGGCCGTCGACGGGGTGCAGCACTTTGCGCCCTACGGCGTGCCCTTCGGCGAACAAGGCTCCTTTGATGCGCCGTTTGGCTTCACCGGTGAGCAGGTGGACGACAATGACCTGCTGTACCTGCGGGCTAGGCAGTATGCGCCGGACATGGCAGCGTTTACCCGACAGGACACGGTAGAAGGTGTTTTGCAGGAAGCGATGTCACTGAACCGGTACGCCTTTGTTGCCAGCAACCCGGCCAACCTGGTCGACCCCAGCGGTATGATTTACGAGTTTCCTTCGTGGGCCGACCTGTGTCCCGAGAACCCTGGCCCTGGTGGTGGAACACCAGGAGCACCAACTTGGCCGCCTGCTGGTCCTGGTGGCGGAACACCAGGAGCACCAACCTGGCCGCCTACAAGTTCCGGTGGCAGTTACTCAGGTTCTGGGGGAGGCGGAATCGGGTATACCAATGTTATTGCTACAACAGGCAATCAAGGTGGAGACCTGCCGCAGCAAGGTGGAGGTGGTACAGATCCGAACATTACGCGCTGCGAAGAAAGATGCCAATTCCCCCCATGGATCCTCCCATATTGGTGTCTACAAGGCTGCTTTGAAGAAAGACCCCAACCTAAGCCTGCTGTTGAGCAAGCTCTTTTGAATGCCACGGTGGTATATACAGTGGGATTTGATCGAGGGACAGACTGCTATCCACCAATCAGTACTGATGGTTGCCGACGTGGAGATGGAAACACCTCGCTTGGGACGATAGTCGATAGTGGTATCATGACACACGATCACTGGGATCTCGCAGAGACTAGTCTGGGTGGAGATAGTCGGGCCAGTTGGGATCATTTGATAGGCAAATATGATTGGATACGCGTCCAAGGTGCAAGAGGCGTAAGATACTTCAGATTCGAGTTTCTTCAGCCACCAGCATATGGCGACGGTACTATGCTAATGTCCATAGACGTGACAGATTTGGGCACACCAGCTCCAGTTAGCCCTCAATTAACTCAGGGACTAACTCAGGGACAGGCTCTGCATTATGCTTACGTTCCTGGGGTTAATACTACCCAACCTTTTGTAGACCATTCTCAAGTCCAAATCGGCAGAGGAACCTATCAAGGGGCATGGACACCTCCATGGGGCGGGGGCGAATCACGATACATCAGTCAATTGTATCAAGAAGGCAATGAACAGAATAGTCCAGGGTCCGGAGATTCTGGAGGGGGATACTTAGACTCCTGGGGGCGCTTAGTAGGTGTTCACAGAGCCACCTGGCCCCCCGTAACATTTGTCCTTGCCATAGTAGATCAGCCCTGAAATAATGGACACAAAAGCTGTCCAGTAACATGGGGCAAGTCCAGTTGAAGCTTTCCTTCTTCGGGTGAGTGCTTGACTAAATGTTCAGATATTGTATCTCTCTTTGTCCAAAAATCAGAGC
>DAOUEM010000276.1:0-4702 GCA_034430555.1 Anaerolineae bacterium
ACCGACGGCGGCTTACAGTGGAAGCATCAGGATGTTACACGTTAGAGGGGGGACCTCCCATGCGCCGACCTGTGATGCTGATCACCCTGCTGGCCCTGGCCCTGGCGGCCCTCGTGATGCCCGCCGGTCCCGCCGTGTATTTGGGCGCGCCCTCACCACACCTTGCGCCAGGTGAAGCCCCGGTAAGCCTCGGTGAAGCCCACTGACTCGTACAGCCGGTTGGCGGGGTCCTGGTCGCCGGTGGCGACGGTCGCGGCAGTCGCGCCCAGCGCCTGCAAGCGGTGCAGGCCCTCGACCATCAGCGAACGGGCCAGCCCATGCCGCCGGTGATCGGGATGGGTGCACACCGGCTCGAAGATGCCGCGCCGGTTGGCCTCGTCGTAGATCACGCCTACGTAAGCGGCGAATGACCCATCCGGTGCGACGGCGGCCAGGTCCAGGTCATGGCGAAAGCAGGGCGCCATCGTGAAGAAGTTGCCGACCTCCGTCGCCTGGTGGAAGTCGCGGTTGAAGCCGGCGTTGAGCACGTCGGCCACGCGCTGGGTGTCGTCGGAGTCGCCGGGGCGCGTGGTGCGCAGCGTGTACCCCTCCGCTAACTCAACCAGGGGCAGCGGCCACCCCCCGAAGCGCAGCCGGTACGAGTAACCGCCGTACTGCGTCTTTTCGTAGCCCCGCGCTGCCAGCAGGCGGCGGCGCGTCACGTCATATTCAAAGACGAAGGTATAGAGTTGGCGCTGCTGGCCGTCGTCGGTGGGCGCGCTGAGGTGCGCCTCCGCCCAGGCGAACATGTCCGCTTGCAGGTGGCGGTAATCGGGATGAAGCTGCAAATGCGCATCGTCCCTACCTTCCGCGTTGACCGCGCCCACCAGCCGCCCGTCCGCCGTCTCCCACAGGTGGACCTTCTCCGGCCAGCCGCTGATGTCCGGCTTTTCCCGGTGGTAGCGCCGGCCATCCCAGCGCCGGATATCCCAGTTGTAGTCGAGGGGGGTGAGCGGGGATGTTTCGATCAGCAGGTCGCGCACCTTCCCGAAGTCATCATCGCCCTGGAAAGGCCGCGTGACAATTGGTGGTTGTGTTTCCGCCGTCATAACTGGCTCCTCTCACAAAAGGCAAAGAAAAGCCACAGGCAGCCCGCCTGCGGCTCCTCCCGGACCTGCCGGTAGTATACAATTGGCCGCCCCCGCGATCAAGAGGGACGGCACAATGGTCGTAGGGGTCAACGGCACATCGTGCCGCGCGGTGCCTGACCCGTGATACCCGACCCGCGCCACCGGGGCGATCCGGCGAATCGCCCCTACAGGCCCCCGCCAAAGAGAGAGATGCGCGCTGCTAACCGTGCGGCGTCCACGCGCCCTGCGGGACCATTTCCCCGGCCCGCACGGCCACCTTGACCCGGTTCTCCGGCGGGGTCACCGGGCACGACCACCCCTCGTTGTAGGCGCAGTAGGGGTTGTAGGCGTGGTTCAGGTCGATGTGGAAGCGGTCGCCGCCGAGGTACTCCGGCTCCAGGTAGCGGCCCGCGCCGTAAGTCTCCGTCCCGGCGTTGGCGTCCGCAAACGGCAGGAAAAAGCCGTGCTCGGACCGGTAAATCGTCAGGCGCGCTTCCTGCCCGTCGACGGTGAAGGCGAACGACCCGTAGCGCTGATAGTGCTGCACGTCGCCGGTGGTGGTCTGCATCAAAACGGCCCCCTGCTCCGCGAACGGCTCGACGGGCACCGTCAGGTCGAGGCCGGGGTTGTAGTCGTAGTAGCTCAGGCCGACGAAATCCCGCTGCTGGGCCGGGGTCAGCGGCGACTGCGGATGCCGCTTGAAGAACTCGTCCTTTTCGTGACGCAGCGCGGCCAGTTGATCGGCATTGGACATGAGATTCCCTCGCTTGCTGCTGGTTAAGTAATGATTTCCCGGAGTATAGAAGACCATTCTCTGGCGGCTCTTACCCGGCGCGGGTGAGTGCGGGCCGCTCTATCGCGGTTCTAACGAAAACACCTGTCAAGCACTCAGGTGCGTGCGGCGGTGTCGTCAGGACGTGGAAAGGGTGTGGGCCGCCGCTGTATGGTAAAGGTATCACGGGCCAGAGAGGGAGGCGAACTACATGGTGGGAGAACACCAGACGCAAAAACGGCGGAAGATGCCCTGGCGCTTGCTGCTGCCCCTGCTGATGCTGGTCCTGGCCGGGCTGGCCTGCGACAACGCCGGCATGACCAACATCACCATTAATGATCATGAAAAGCTTAACTTCTGGCTAATCGTACTGGGGGTCAGCCTGCTGCCGGCCAGCGTGATGCACACCTGGGTCCTGACGCGACATTGGCGGCGTTATGCCTGGGTGGACTTCCTGCGAGAATTCCAATGGCTGCTGTGGATGTTCACGCTGGTCCTGGCGAGCGCCAGCGCTTACCTGTGGGCCACGCTGAGCATCTATGAGTTCTGGGTGGTCCTGGCCGGGGCGGCGGCGATAGGAGCGGTGTTCACGGCGGCCTTCACTTACCTGCTGGGCCTTATCAACGGTTATCCGCCGGACGCGCTGCAAAAACCGGTCCTGCTCGCCGTGTTATTGACACTGATCACGCCATTGTTATGGGCGCTTTCCGGAATGGGGCTGGGGCTGTGGCTGGTAATCGGGATCATCTGGTCGGTTGCCGAGCTGTGGCAACAGCGGCTGCCGAACGAGACCTCGTGGGACGAGGACGCATCCGATGAACCCTGAACGCGTTTGCGGAAACAGGACGGGGTGAGCGTCGTCAGAGGTTCACGCCAACCCCGTCTGTTTGATGTGCCCGTGCACCGTCATTCGTCGTCGGGGGCCAGCCAGTATTTGCCGCCGCCGCGCTCGCGCCGCAGGTAACCGTAATCCACCAGGTCACGGCGCAGGCTGACGAAATCCGGCTTATAGACGTCCTTCAAGATGGCGTTGACCTGCTTCTCGGTGTAGGCCGTCTCCGGCTGGAACAACGTCACCAGCCAGCGCAGGATGACCAGCGTCTTCTTAGGCTTACGGGGCAGGCGCGTCAGCCGCCCGTTGACGGTGTGGTGATCCAGGATCGTCTTGTCCTCGTCGGACCAGTCCAGCGCCGCGATCCACGCGGTCCATTCATCGTCGGAGACGGGGCGCTCCGCGCGGGGCGGGAAGTGCTCGATCTGGCCCACCAGCCGCTTGAAGGTCGCCAGCCCACCCTCGTTGATGCGGTAGAAGCGCTGGTTGCCGGCCATGCGCAGTGTGACGAAGCCCGCCTCGCGCAGCCGGGCCAGGTGATGCGAGACCGTCGACTCGCTGAGTTGGACGCGTTCGGCCAGGTCGCCGACGGTGTGCTCGTCCGCCTGCAAGGTGCGCAGCAGAGTCAGCCGGCTGGCGTCGGCCACTGCCTTCAGCCGGACGAGCGTCGGGTCGCTTTCGTGAGTTTCCTGTGTGTCCATGAGACTGCCTTTCCGGTTAACCTCATCAATTTCGATGTACATCAAATTTGATTATCATCGAAATACTGACCGACGTCAAGGGTTTATCTCACCGAGGACCGGCACCGCCCACACGCTCACCGTGCCATCGCGCGACCAGGTGAGCAGGCGAGTCTCGTCGGTATTCCAGGCCGCGCCCCAAAGTTCGCCCTCATGCGGCAGGGCAAGCAGTTCGAGGCCGGTGGCCGCGTTCCACAGCCGCGCCGTGCCATCCCCCGACCAGGTGAGCAGCCGGGTCTGGTCCGCGTTCCAGGTTGCGCCGTTGACCGCGCCGTCGTGGTCCAGCGTGAACAGCCCTTCGCCGCTGGCCGCGTCCCACAGCCGCGCTGTGTCATCCGCCCCCCAGGTGAGCAGCCGCGTCTCATCAGCATTCCAGGCCGCGCCGACCACCCAGGGCACGTCCAGGGTGAGCAGTTCGTCGCCAGTGGCGGCATCCCATAGCCGCACCGTGCGGTCCTGCCCCCAGGAGAGCAGCCGGGATTCGTCGGCATTCCAGGCCGCGCCCAGCACAAAATACCCAGGCTCATGACGCAGGATGAGCAGTTCCTCGCCCGTTTCGGCGTCCCAGACCTGCACCGCGCCGTCCCGCGTCCAGGTGAGCAGGCGGGATTCGTCGGTATTCCAGGCCGCGCCATCGACCACGTCGTCGTGAAGCAGGGTGAGCAGGGCTTCGCCGCTGATCGCATCCCACAGCCACGTGACGTCCGCCGCGCGGGCCAACACTTGAGTCTCGTCGCTGTTCCAGGCCGCGTCCGCCACAAAACCGTGATCGGGCCGCAGGGTGAGCCGCTCGTCACCGCTGGCCGCATCCCAGATCACCGCCGTGCCATCGAACGACCAGGTGAGGATCAGCGTTTCGTCGGCGTTCCAGACCGCGCCGTGCAGCGCGTCTTCGTGGCGAAGCGTGAACAGTTCTTCACCGGACTCGGTATCCCAGACCCGCGCCGTCCCGTCCATCGAGTGGGTGAGCACGCGCGTTTCGTCGATGTTCCAGGCCGCGCCCAACACGGCCCCTTCATGGCGCAGGACGAGCAGTTCCTCGCCGGTCTTGGCGTCCCACAGGCGGGCCGTACCGTCGTCGGAATAAGTGAGCAGTCGCGTCTCGTCGGTATTCCAGAGCGCGCCGCGCACCTCGTCCGCGTGAGTTAGCGTGAACAGCGGTGTCAACGCGTCCCCGCCCTGGGCCAGGACCGGCAACGCCGGGGCCGGCAGCGCCGACGCCGCGATCAACACGACCAGTAGGACTGCC
>DAOUEM010000277.1:0-7634 GCA_034430555.1 Anaerolineae bacterium
AGGCAAACATTTGTTCTAATGGTTTGAGGGAAGAAATAAGCATCCAGTAGAAGGGGAACATGCTGATGACCAGCCACACAGTTAGCACACCGTAAACCAGCATCCGTCGTAGATTCGTGTTCATGGCAGTGTGAACTACCCTTCTCGCTCTCCGAACAACCTAAACTGTGCGGTAGACAGGATGGCGATGCACCCTCCGAGGAGCACGGCTATTGCCGATGCATAACCGAACTTGAGATACCGAAAGCCCTGAGCATATATGTTGATAGCGGGTGTCAGCACAGAGCTTTCCGGCCCCCCTAACGTCGCGGAGGCGCTGAATAGGAGGAACGGCTCCGTAAAGATTTGTATTCCGGCTATCGTGCCGAGAACGGTCAAGAATAGCAAAACCGGCCGAATTGCCGGAAGTGTGACATGCCAGATAAGCTGAAACGTGTTGGCACCATCGATCCTGGCGGCTTCGTAGTAGGTAGTTTCTACACTCTGCAAGGCTGCCAGAATATAGACGACATACCAACCTAACCCCTTCCAGATGATTAAGATGATTGTTGAAATGGGTGCCCACTGGCTCGTGGTCAACCATGGAATCGTCTGAAGATCCAAAAGGGCCAGGAAATGGTTGAGGACTCCATAGTTGTCATCAAACATAAACTGGAAGACCAGAGCGATCGCGACAAGGTTCATGATGACAGGCAGATAAAAAGCGCCACTCAAGAACCCTCTTAGTCGGGCGCCTATACCATTAAGCAGCCAGGCAAGCGCGAAAGCAACCACCAACTGTACGGGTAGAGAGCCGAGCCACAGAACAACCACGTTTCTTAGGCTGAGCCAAAATAAGGGGTCTGCCAGCGCCTTCTCAAAGTTGCCCATCCCTACCCACTCAAGCGGCTGCCCGAACTTGAACTCCGAAAAGCCGAGCTGCACAGAGAACAGTAAGGGGTAGAGTCCAAAGAGCGCGAATGAGATGAAGAACGGCGCAATATAGACATATGGGGTTTTGTTTCGATAGATGTGATTCAGCTGGTTTCTCAGGCGTTCCGGCATGATACTCATCTGCGTTACTCCCTCAAGTCCAGTGCAGCGCAAAATCCTCTCGCGCTGCACTGGTGGATACTTACAATTACTCGAGGCCGAGCGTAGACCGGAGGTCTTCTGCAACTGCCGCCAGGAATTCTTGGTCAGTTGTGTTGCCCAGCCACCACTGCTCCAGGTGCCGGTTGAAGATGTCTCCAGCTTCGGCATCATATACGGTAGCCGGAGGTATGTAGCTGATATCAAAGAATGCCTGCGTGGCGTCGACCCAGTAGGCCTGATCATTGGCGAAGAACTCGTGTGGCGCAGTGACAAACGGATCGTCGAGAGCCGCGAGACTGACCACAGAGATGCAAAGCTCCCTCAACCCAATCTCAAGCGAACCCTGCGGGTCCATTGTCCAGGCCTTCACCCATTCCATTGCCCCCGCCGGGTTCTCCGTGGTAGCGCTGACAAAGGTGGTGGCGGAGCCGAAGCTAGGATATCGGTCACCGCCTTCTGCCACCGCAGGGAAGGGGGTGAAATACCAGCCCCCCAGAGAATCTGGGGCATGTGCTTTGAGCACCTCTACGAACCAGGTCCCGGTGGGGTACACAGCAATTGAGCCGTCTGCAATTGTCTGATACCAAGGCTCAGTCCATTGACCCATCTCTACGCCGATATTGGCATCTCTGATTTGGCGCCAAACTACCAACGTATTCTGCCATTCCTCCGAGTCGGGCCCGATCGCGACCGTAAGGTCCTCGCTTATGAGTTCGGCCCGGAACTGCTGTTGAATAGTCTGTGGAATGGGCCAGGCCAGGCCTGTACTTTCTGACTGAATGAGCGAGACTGCTCCATCGCTTTCTTCGGCAAGACGTTCGCCTGCCGCGATGAAGTCGTCCCAAGTCTCGATGTCGTCAGGGTCGATACCGTATTCGCTGACGACATCGTACCGCCAGAACAGGCCTCCGGCCGGGCTATTCGCCGGAACTCCCCAGATTCTTCCGTCGTAAGTGACCAGATCCCAGGCGATGTCGGGGAGAAGGTCCATGTACGGTTCAACCAGTTCCGTGATGTCCATGATGGCATTCATTTCAATCAGAACTGGAATGTCAACCGAATTACGCTTGAAGGCGTCGGGCATGCCGATGCCGCCAGCCGCCGTGGCAACGATGAGGTTATCCATGACACCGTCGGCGCTGTAGACTATGTCCTCGACGGTGACCCCTGATGCTTCTTCGATGTAATCCAAAATGGGGCGGTTGAACTCTGGTGTATCCCATCCCCAGACCGTGATTGTTGTGCCTTCCGCATCGCGAGTCATGATCGACCCGCCTTCCTGAGCAGCCAGATTCGGAACTACGAATGCGAACCCAATGACAAACGCCAAAACGATTGTACGGAGTAAGCGGTTATGGCTTCTCCTGTTGTTCATGAGTTTTCTCCCTAACTAGGCAATCTCGTATTTGTTTCCATCTCTGGCAATCTGTGTATGTTGTGTTATGTTTTATCCACCTCCTTAATGGCTAGGCATCGGCCAAAACGCATCCGAAAACGACAATTCAGTGAGGAGTTCTGGCTATGCCCAGATCGCCTGTTCACTGTGCTCGGTGGGCATCCAGGTAGGTAGGTTATCTTCCCCTGCTAGACACCGGATGAGCTTAATTGCTTGTTACCTGCTGTGCGCCGCACGATTCGCGCACAACCAACTCGAGAGGCACGATCTGTTTCTCCTCGTAAGCGCTCCCTGCGTCGATGGCTCGGAGGAGAACCTCCATCAGCAACTGACCCGTCTTGAATCGTGGAACACGCATAGTCGTCAGAGCAGGTGATATGACAGACGCTACCGGAATATCATCGAACCCAACGATGGCGATGTCTTCGGGCACCCGGTGTCCTAACTGTTTGGCCGCCTGGATGGCACCAATAGCCAGGTTATCGTTGTAGCATGTAACCGCTGTTATCTCTGGTGCGCTGTCGAGAAGCACTTCAAGACCATGGCGCCCGGCGTTGTAGGTTATCTCTGAGGCAAAAGTAATCATGCGATCATCGAGTGCAATGCCGTTCTCTTGGAGCGCGCGCTGGTACCCTGGTGCGCGTTCATTCTCTCCTGCCGGCTTCCAACCAATATGGCCAATCGCCTGGTGACCCAGTTTGATCAAGTGCGTAGTTATTTCACATAGTCCGGCCTCGCCGGGGATGCATACAACGCCGGCAGTGGCCGGGCTACGGCTCGTCAACAGGGACACCTGGTGTTCTTGAGATATTTCGCTGAGGGTTTCAGCTTCTAGCCGGCTGCCGCAGATGATGATGCCATCCACTTGCCTGCTTGCCAGAACATCGATATTGGTCAATTCTTGCTCGGGGCTGTCATGAGTTGTGCTGATAATCACGCTGTAACCGTGTTTGCGCGCCATGTATTCTACCCCGTTGATCACTTCATCAAAGAAATCAGCGACTGAGGGTACGATTATGGCAACCAGTGAGCTGTATCCAGATGCTAGACCACGGGCTAATGCGTTTGGACTATAGCCTAGTTTTTCGGCAGCGCTCCAAATACGTTGCCGAGTTTCATCGGGCACAGAGATGGCATCGCTGTTGTTCAGCACATAGGAAACCGTGGCTCGTGAGACGTCAGCCAGTTTAGCCACGTCAGTCTGGGTTGGGCGTTTTTTCTTTGGCATAATTCTCTTTGCCGTAATGGGAGCAGCGACTACTAATCATTCTGTGAAGCATACCGCTTAGTTACACGCGTAACTGACGTGCGTAACTAGCGTATCACAACTCCGAATCGTTTGTCAAGCAATACCGATTGGGACCAGGGCAAACGCGTTCTCAAACAGGTATCCTCAAGACTGGACTTGCCTTGAAATAGTGGTTCTCCCGCCCTTTATGTGAAATGAGTATTGCATCTTGTTCAGATTGACCTGCCCCCCAAAAACTGGTCCAACGAATGTGTTAGGATCAGGCCAGCAAGGAGGCAGGGAGCATGGCAAGAAAACGATACAAACCAGAAGAAATCATCCAGATATTGCGTGAAATCGAGCTGCATGAACGTTACACAGCAACGACGAGGTTTTTTGACCACGAGCTGGCACCCGCCAGTCTAGACCAACTACCTGTCTGCTTAACAACTGACTATCCTGAAGGCGAAAGTCCAGTTGTTTAGTGTTGTTCAACAGGAATGGCGTTTGATAATGCTCGTCGTAATCATGGCAGACCCCTCGATCTGAAGCCCATTAATCTGTCCAAGAAGCTGTTTGGCAGCATGAACGCCAAGCTTTTCGACATCCACGCCCACTGTCGTCAAGCCTTGCGCTTCCGCTTCAGGGCCATCACCAAAACCAACAACACAGACATCCTCAGGAATCCGCAGACCCTGCGCCAGCAGCACATCCATCGCCGCAAGTGCCATCAAATAGTCGGCCGCCGCAAGCGCATCAAATGCAACACCGGACTCGATCAGTCTTTGGGTAGATAACGCTGCGATGCTACTGTCAAACTCACCGGGAATGATCAGCCGTTCGTCCAAGGCGATATGATGGCGCAGCAATTCTCGTTGAAAAGTGTTCCACCGTACATGACCGTCAACCTGTTCGAGGTCGCCCTGAATAAACGCGATCCGCCGCCGCCCGTGCTCCCGTACCAGGTAATCCACCAACATCCTCATACCGCCAACGTTATCCGCCAACACGGTCGGGAGGGAAAAGGCGGGCACTTGATGGCTGACCAGCGTCAACCGGGCTTGCTGAGTATGAAGCCTTTGTAAAGCGTCATCGCTCAGGGCATTCGCAATCACCAGGACACCGGCAAGCGCCTTCCACTCAAGTCCAACTGCATCCAGATCAGCCTTGGGAATCCCCGTATTTACTACGACACACGCATAACCATGTAACCTAAAAAAGGATTTTGCCCCGTGAATAACCTGGCGCTGGAAAACCTGCGTTTCGTCATTGGTAATCACCCCGATTTTCATAGCACACCTAGTTCACTGTGAAGGGCAAGCGCAATGGTGCCGCTGACACTCAATGTCGGGTCTTCAGCAATCGAGAAAGTGATCACGTCTAATAACTCTAGCGACAGGCGTTGCCGGGCTTCTTTGAGCGCCAGGGCCAGCAGCGGCTCACCCAAATCCACAATATCGCCGGCCAATACAATCTGATCTGGACGCAGCAGCCCGGCAATCCAGGCGAACACCTGCCCCAGGTGGGTCGCGACTGTCTCGTACACGGCCTGGCTGAGCGGGTCATGTTGGGCATACCCGTCACTTAGATGCAGATATGTAGCACCGTCATCCGGCAGCAGCGTGTCAGGGTATTGAGGACGCGCCACCGCTATTTGCTGAAGCGTGGCATCCCAGCTCAAGAAATTCACCAGCGGTTGATCGCCGTGATCGTGTGTACGCAACTGCCCCAGGTCTCCACTATGATGGTAGGTTGTACCGTCAAAGGCTACACCGATTTCGATGCCTGAATTCACCAGAATCGTGACAAGGTTGCAGACATTATCGGCAGAGTCAAAGGACAACTGGGCACGAGTTGCCAACTCTGTATTGTTACCGACATAGACCGGGGCATCATACAACTGCTCTAAGCGCTGCCCCAGGGGGAACCTCCGCCATCCCAACGACCGCGATAGTCTCACACTACCGAGGGCAGCCTCCACGATGCCGGGGGTGCCCACCCCAATACATAGCAGGGGCGCATCCAACTGGGCAAGTAAACCGTTGATCGTATACTGCACACAATTCAGCGCCGCTTCGCCGGTGGCGCCATTCAAATCAACATCATGTCGCAGCACGATACTGCCGTCCAGGTTCGCCAGCACGCCAAGCACGCGGTATTTACTTACGGAAACGCCAATGACTTGACGGGCCGTCGGCACAAATTGCAGTAGGCGGGGCCGCTTCCCGCCGCTTTCGGTGGAAGTGCCACGCCCACTTTCTTCGAAGTAGCCTTCCTGGATGAGATCACTCACGATGTCACTGATCGTTGGTTTGGTCAGACCAGTATGTTGGGCCAGCGCGGCGCGGCTGGTTGCTTCGCCAGTGAATACCGCGTGCAATACCAAACGGCGGTTGTGTGCTTTCAGGCTGGAATGCGTCGCTTTATGTGGCATGATGCTGCTCTCTAGTGATTACGGTCCGGTGACGTGCTGCACCCCATTGTATAATCGCGTAGCGTATCCCACATCCCTGGTTGCTCACCACCGATGCCCCAGATTGAAACGCCCCCCAACGCAGGGAAGGCTTCCTCCACCGCCGCCAGCTTGAAGTCCAGCCCGATTAGGTCCGCGACATAAACTGTCTGGCGTGGCAGGCCGGTGACTTTAAAATCTAGCATGGCTTCCATATCGGTGGGATCGCGCTCGATCTCCACGCCGAAATTATCGATCCAGTTATTGAGACTGGCCCACGTGATCGCCTGGGCGGGCGGCGTGCCCCGCTGCCAACTGTAACCGTAGAAGTGCAGGCCCATCCGCACATTATGCAAATGGGTGACGCTTTCCGCGTAAGCCAGCACATCCAGCACCCAGGGGAGTGGACTGATCGGCCCTGGCGGCTCGTCACGGCCTGTATAGTCATAGGTCATAATGCGGAACGTATCTGCCGCTGCGACTAAGCGCGGCCAATCCTGCGCAGCGGCGCCTTCCCAACTGCCCGCATCGTCCGTCTTGGCATGCACTGTCACAGACAGCAAGCGTCCTTCTGCATGAAGGGCGTCTGCCAGCGCCTCGATGAACAGCGAGAAGTCCTCGCGCGTGCGCGCCGGGAAGCCTTCGTAGTCGATGTCGATTCCGTCATAGTGCCAGGCTATGACCAGCTCACGGATCGCTTCGACGTGGGCAGCGCGCTGGGCTTCAGTCGTTATCACTGTCGAGATGCTGCTGAAGATCGATGGCACGACGGTCACGCCCGCTACTTGCCAGGCGGCGAGCAGATCGGCGTCTTCGGCCCCCGCGATGGCTTGAATGCTGCCATCTGGCAGTGGGGTGTACCAGAATGGATTCACCTCGTCGATCAGGTCGAGGTTCGCCGCAATGGCATCTGCTGCGCCGGGATACTGTGCCGTTGGATAGTACCACACGGAAACACACCAGGGCGACGGTGCATCATCATCCTGCGCCACAACCGGGGTCGCTACCACGAGCATCCATACAACCAGCAGCATGAGCCGCATACGCATGAGGAACCACCCCGTCACTAGTCAGGCGCTTCAGGTAAGTAATGGAATTCGGCAGGGCAGCACACCTGTCGCTTCGATTTCCCCAAACAGGACGCGCGCGCACGCTTCCATTGATACAGGTCGGATGCTATAGGTACACAGGTACGCATCCACCTCGGGAAAAGCCATGATGTCATACGGCATCCGTAAGGCGATGACGATCGGCTTCTGCCCGCGGTGCAGAAGTGCCCGTACCAGTGCTGCCTGCATGGGGTCCGCTGTGGCTTGAATGGTGGCTACGAGGACCACATCAGAGTCGGCCACCCTATCCAGCGCGACCTGTACTTCCTCGGTGGTGCTTGCATAGGGCAATGGACAAACGATGGTCTTGGCATGAAACTGCCGTAACAGGGCAGGCAGGTGAATCTCGACACTGGAAGACGTATCCGCCGGGGT
>DAOUEM010000278.1:0-18824 GCA_034430555.1 Anaerolineae bacterium
GGCAATGGCGGGGGATAAGTACACTTTTTAAGAAGATCGAAGGGGATTTCTCGCGTCATGCTCGTATAGAAAAACGAAAGAAATCCTCTTCGACGCTGCAAATCTTGATCAATTGGGGCTTAACTTGATGAGTATGATCTCCCGGATCGCCCTTCTTTTTGGTAGGGTGGTTGTTTGCCTTTTCCGCGGCAAGGCCATACGCTAGATGACATCACGGCCGATGTGGAAATGGGGCTTATCAGAGATGGGGCAGCGTTTCGCTGACGATTTTGCGGACGGCCAGTTAAACCCACCCTGGATGTCCTGGGTCACGGGCGGGGGGCAGGTTGAGGTGGCGCCGGGTGCAGCCCGCTTGATCGTGCCTGGCTCGTCAGGGCAGGCGTATACGGACGCGCAGATCACGGATTACGCGGGGCGGGCACGCCGGGACTTCCCCTGGCGGCTGCCGCTGCGCCTGACGGTGCGGGCTTGTGCTTCCGGTGGGGGGGATACGCTGCGGGGCACGGCGGGTTTTGGCCTGTGGAACGACCCGTTCACGCCGACGCGCCGGGAAGTCCCACGGCTGCCGCGCGCGACCTGGTTCTTCTTCGGCGGCCCTGGTAACAACATGGCGCTGGCGCTGAACCAGCCAGGGAACGGTTGGAAGGCAGCGACGTTCGACGCGACGCGGCCCTTGTTTTTCGCGCTGCTGCCGCTGGCACCGCTGGGCTTTCTGCTGATGCGCCTGCCGGTGTTGTACCGGGCCTTTTGGCCGCTGGGACAGCGGGCGCTTGCTGTGGCGGAGGCGTCCTTGCCTGGCACTTTGTTGGCCGAACCACATGACTATACGCTGGAATGGCTGTCCAACGGTGTGACCTTTCGGGTTGATGATAAGGTGGTACTGTTTACGGATTGCAGCCCCAGGGGGCCGCTGGGTTTCATTGCCTGGATCGACAACCAGTACGCGGTGGTGACGCCGCAGGGGCGCTTCGCCTGGGGGGTGACCGCCTGTGAGGAGCAGTGGTTGGCCCTGCAACAGGTGATGATCGAGACTTTATAATGGGGAACCAATAACAGGAGTGAACCTGATGCGATTTGCCGATAAGGTGGCGCTGGTCACCGGAGGGGGGCGGGGCATCGGCAAGGCGATTGCCCTGAAACTGGCTGGCGAAGGGGCGGATGTCGCCATCAACTACTTCCGCAACCGCGAGCCGGCCGAAGAGACGGCCCGCGAGATTAAATCATTGGGCCAGCGGGCGCATATCATTCGGGCCAATGTGGGCGAGGTCGACGAGTTGCAGGGCATGATCGCCGAAGTCACGGCGCACTTCGGTGGGCTGGATATGCTCGTCAATAACGCGGCCAGCGGCTACAACCGCCCGATCATGGAGCAGCGCGTGAAGGGTTGGGACTGGACGATGAACATCAACGCGCGGGCTGCCCTGTTCGGGGCGCAGGCGGCGGCGCCGATCATGGCCGCTCGCGGCGGCGGGGCTATTGTTAATATCTCCAGTTTTGGCTCTACGCGCGTGCTGCCGGATTATGTGCTGGTGGGGGCCAGCAAGGCCGCCCTGGAAGCCCTGACGCGTTACATGGCGGTCGAGCTATCGGCCCTGAATATCGTCGTCAACGCGGTCTCGGCGGGGGTGGTAGAAACCGACGCGCTCCAGTACTTCCCCATCTGGCGGGATGAGTTAAACGAACGTCTCGATGCCATCGTGGAACGCACGCCGGCGGGGCGCATCGTCACCTCCGAGGATGTCGCTAACGTGGTCGCCTGGCTGTGCTCGCCGGAAGCCAGCATGATTCGCGGCCAGATCATCGTGGTGGACGGCGGCTTCACGCTGGCCTTTTAAGCCCGGCGTAACCCGTCCAGGGGACGTAGCAGCCGCACGGGCATGGTCTGGCCGGCCCTGGCCACTTTGACCCCAGCCGGCACGATGAGCAGGCCGTCGGCCAGCACCATCGACAACATCGCGCCGGAGCTTTGCGTGCCGGTGCTGGTGGCCATCAGCTGACCATCTTCAACATAAAGGCGGACGCGGAAGTAAGTCAACCGCCCGTCGGCCAGGATGTCTTCGGCCAGCACGGCGTCGGCCAGCGGCACATCGGATGGTCGCCCGGCCAGTTTGCACAGGGCTGGCCGCACGATCACGTCGAAGGTGACCTGGGCCGAGACCGGGTTGCCGGGCAGGCCAAAAAACGGCACGCCCCGCAACTGTCCAAAGGCCAGCGGTTTACCGGGGCGCAGATTGATCCGCCATAGCTTGATCTCGCCCAGTTCATCCAGGACGGTGCGGACCACGTCATGAGCGCCCACGGATACGCCGGCAGTGCTGATCAACATATCGGGATTGTGCGCTAGGGCTTCGTGGAAGGCGCGGCGCACGTCAGCCAGCACGTCACGGGCGGTGGGGACGCGGACTGGCAGGCCGCCATACTGCCGGACCAGCCCTTCCAGGACGTGGCTGTTGCTATCGCGGATGGCGCCCGGCCTCAGCGGCTCGTCGACGTCGACCAGTTCGTCGCCGCTGGAGAGAATGGCGATGCGGGGTTGGCGCACGACGGATACCGTTGCCTGGCCCAGCGAAGCCAGCACGCCGATCTCCGCTGGCCGGATAACGTCTCCGGCCAACATCAGCGCCTGGCCGGCCTGGATATCCTCGCCCACCGGGCGGACATAATCGCCGGGCTTGACCTGCCGGGTGATGCTTACCTGGTCGGGTGGGGTATTGTCGCCGGGCTGCCAGGCGGCGTCGGTGTTTTCGACCGGCACTACGGCATCCGCACCGGGGGGCAGGGGCGCGCCGGTCATGATGCGCGCCGCTTCTCCCGCAGCCAGTTCACGGGAAGGCGCAGCGCCCGCCGGAATGTCCATCGTCACCGGCAGCCGGACCGGGTGTTGGTGGCTGGCGGTAGCGACATCGGCAGCCCGCACGGCGAAGCCGTCCATGCTGGAATTGGCGAAAGGCGGCAGGTCAACCTCTGCCACGATTTCGACGGCCAGCACGCGGCCTAACGTTTCGTCCAGGCTGACGGTTTCCGCCGGCAGGCGCGAGATGGCTTCCAGTATTTGCTTGATTGCGTCGTCAACGTTCAGTAAATTAGGCAAGGGTTGGGTCCTTAAACAGTGGTTGATCAAGCTACCGCATTATAACCGTCGGCTACGCCGTATTCAAAAATGGGGCAGCCGGTGAAACACCCTAAAATCGAGGGGTTGCTTTCAAGGCTGTTTGCGCATACCCTGTTACCCATTGAGCCTCGTGCGTATATTGTTCTGGTGGAATAAGGACGTGGTATATGAATGAAGTCTATCGGCAATCGGCATCGGAGGTGCTCGAGTCGCTAGATGTCCAGCCAGCGATAGGCCTCTCGGAAGCGGAGGTTTCCGCCCGCCGGGAGAAGTATGGCAAGAACGAGTTACCCGTCGAGGCCGGCGAAAGCTGGGTAAAGCTATTGCTCTCCCAGTTTACCGACATCATGGTCCTGGTTTTGATCGGTGCGGCAGTGATTTCCGCGGTCGTCGGGGATATCAAGGACGTGTTTATCATCCTGGCGATTGTGGTTTTGAATGCCATGCTGGGCTTCTATCAGGAGTACCGGGCGGAGCAGGCCCTGGCGGCGCTCAGCGCAATGCAGGTGCCGATGGTGCGTGTGCGGCGCGGTGAGCATATTCACGAGGTCAGCGCCGTGGACCTCGTGCCAGGCGACATCGTTTTGATCGAGGCCGGGGACAGCATTCCCGCTGACGGACGGCTGGTCGAAGCCGTCAACCTGCAAATTGAAGAATCAGCCATGACCGGCGAGTCGGTCCCGGTGCAAAAGAGCATCGATATCCTGGAAAGCAGCGGGATTCCGCTGGCAGAGCGCGCGAACATGGTTTTTATGGGCACAGCCGCTGCCTATGGACGCGGCGAGTTAGTGATCACTGCGACCGGCCTGCAGACGGAGCTGGGCAATATCGCCACCTTGCTGCGCGGGGTCGAAGAAGGTATGACACCCTTGCAGGTCCGGCTGAATACGCTGGGTAAAGTGCTGGCTGGCGCGGCGTTCCTGCTGGTAGCGATCGTTTTCATCGCCGGCGTGCTGCGTGGCAACCCGGTGCAGGAAATGCTGCTCACGGCCATCAGCCTGGCAGTGGCCGCTATCCCGGAAGGGCTGCCTGCCGTAATCACGATCGGGTTGTCGCTGGGAGCCAGTCGCATGATCCGCCGTAACGCGCTGATCCGGCGGCTGCCGGCTGTGGAAACCCTGGGTTCGGTCACCACCATTTGCTCGGACAAAACGGGCACACTCACCCGCAATGAGATGACGGTGGCGATGGTAGCCCTGCCGGATCACAGCGACATCCGCGTGCAGGGTGTCGGCTACCAACCGGTGGGCGAGTTTATGGTCGAGAGGAAACGCCTGCACGTGGTCAATGACCAGGACCTGGCGCGCTTTTTGAAGGCAGCGGCGCTCTGCAATGACGCTTACCTGGACCAGGAAACGGAAGACGCCCCCTGGACGGTCGTTGGCGATACCACCGAAGGCGCCCTGCTCGTCGCCGCCGGTAAAGCCGGCTGGAGTCGCGACCAGTTGGAGGCGGACCTGCCGCGCGTCGGCGAACTGCCCTTTTCCAGCGAACGTAAAGCGATGACCACCATCCATAACCCGGAAGGCCGGTTTGCCACGGTCCTCTTCCAGGACGCGCCCTACGTTTCCTTCACCAAGGGCGCGCCGGACCGGCTGGTGGAGTGGGCTTCTCAGGAGAACACGCGAAGCGGCCCGATTCCGCTGACCGACGAACGACGTCAGGCGTGGATTGAGAAGATTAACCTGATGGCGAGCCAGGGGATGAGAGTTTTGGGAGTTGCTTACCGTCCCCTGACGGAACTGCCGGCGGAGGATGACCGCTCGCCAGAAAACCTGGAACGCGACCTGATTCTTCTGGGTCTGGCCGGCATTGTCGACCCGCCGCGCACGGAAGCAGCACGGGCCGTCGAAGTGGCGCGGCGGGCGGGCATCCGGCCAGTCATGATCACCGGCGACCACAAGCTGACCGCCGAGGCCATCGCCCGCCAGCTTGGCATCCTGGAGGAGGGGCAGAAGGCCATCAGCGGCGTCGAACTGGACGCCATGAGCGAGGCCGAGTTGGCGACAGCCATCACGGAGGTGTCAGCTTATGCGCGCGTCTCGCCGGAGCACAAACTGCGCGTGGTCGAGGCGCTGCAGAAGCAGGGGCACATCGTCGCCATGACGGGCGATGGCGTCAACGACGCGCCGGCCCTCAAACAGGCCGACATCGGCGTGGCGATGGGCATCACCGGCACCGACGTCAGCAAAGGCGCTGCCGATATGGTGCTCATCGACGACAACTTCGCCAGCATCGTCGCGGCGGTGGAAGAAGGCCGCACCATTTACGACAACATCAAAAAGTTCATCCGCTACCTGCTGAGCACCAACGCCGGCGAGATCGTCACCATGTTTGCCGGTTTGATGATCGGCCTGAAAGCGCCGCTGCTGGCGATCCAGATTTTGTGGATCAACCTGGTGACGGACGGGCTGCCGGCCATTGCGCTGGGCTTTGAGCCGGCTGAGGAAGGCACCATGGCGCGCGAGCCACGCTCGCCTAAAGAGAGTATCTTTGCCGGCGGCGTTGGTCTTCACATCATCTGGGTGGGCCTGTTCCTGGGCGTGGTGACGCTGTTCGGTTATGTCTGGGGGCAGACGTCGCTGGGGCTGGAACCCTTCAGTGTCACACTTGGGCTGGAGACCATGTCCGTGGACCAATTGGCGGCAGTGGTTGGCCTGGAGCATGTCCCGGCCGATTGGGCCAGCCTGGCAGTCGGCACGCGCATCGACCTGCTGCTGGCCGGCCAGCCGACGGGGCACGAAGCCGGCGGCGCGGACCTGATCAGCCTGGCGCTGCTGCTGCCGCGTACCATTGCGTTCAGCATCCTGGCGCTGTCCCAGATCGCTGAGGTGAGCGCCATTCACGCCGGTGACGCCTCCTTCTTCCGCGTCTGGTACAAGAAGAACCGGCTGCTGATGCTGGCCGTGATTACCACTTTCGTTTTGCAGTTAGTGGCGATCTATGCGCCGTTTATGCAGGCGGCCTTTAATACAGTGGCGCTTAACGCGGAGCAGCTGGCGTTGACGCTGGCGCTGGCGGTGTCGGTGCTGTTTGCGGTGGAGATCGAGAAGTTCATCCGGCGGCGGCGCAAGGGCAGCCACGCCTGAGACTCGTCCTGCCGGGTTAAAATGCGTCCTGGGGCCAACCTGCGCATGTGGGTTGGCCTTTTATTCCGTTATAATGGCGTCATCCTGCGGTAGCAATAGGGACGCGTTAACCGTTAGAAAGGGTTTTTGATGGGTATGCATGGCGGCGGATGGTTTGCCTATGTCCGCAGTAGCGAGGATGATCGCCAGCACATTACGTGGGCTCTGCTGCGCCGCGTGTTGAGTTTTTCCCGGCCCTATTATGCCTACATCGTGCTGCTGCTGGTCACGATTCTGCTGACGACGGCACTGGACCTGGTCACGCCCTTGATCTTCCGTGATTTGATCGACTACACACTGCCGGAAGGGCTGCGGGACCGGCTGAACGTGCTGGCCCTGGGCCTGGTGTTGATCCCGCTGTTGAGCGGCGGCATCCGGGTGCTCCAGCGGAAGATCAACGCCACCATTGGCGAAGGCGTGATCTACGACCTGCGGGTGGCGTTGTTCACGCATTTGCAGCGCATGTCACTGGCGTTTTTCACCAATACCAAAACGGGCGAGCTGATGAGCCGCCTCAACAACGACGTGGTCGACGCCCAGCGGGCCATCAGTAATACCATCGTCGATATCGTGACCAACCTGATCCAGACAGTGGCGACGCTGGTCGTGATGCTTACCCTGGACTGGCGGCTGACGTTGATCGCGGTGATGGTACTGCCACTGTTCATCCTGGCGGCACGGCGACTGGGTGTCCGGCTGCGTGAGATCGCCCGCCGGGGTATGGAATACAACGCCCAGATGAATGCCATGATGAACGAGACCCTCAACATCAGCGGCGTGCTGCTGGTCAAGCTGTTTGGACGTGGCCAAACGGAGACCGATCGCTTCCAGGAGCGGGCGGCCAGGGTCCGCGACCTGGGCATCAGGCGGGCATTGATCGGCAGCCAGTTTTTTGTGATCATCGGGCTGGTCGGGGCGGTCGGCACGGCGCTGGTCTACTGGGTGGGCGGCCAACTGGTGCTGGAGGATGTGTTTACGATCGGCACTATCGTGGCCTTCAGTGCCTATCTCACCCAGTTGTACGGCGCGCTCCAGGGTCTGACCAATGCGCCGGTGGCCTTTGCCACCTCCATGGTCAGCTTCGAGCGGGTATTTGAAGTCACCGACCTGCCGCTGGATATTGTCGAGAAACCCGATGCTTACGTTTTACAGGAGGTGCGCGGCGAGATCGTGTTCGAAGATATCACGTTCTTCTACCACGTCGACGAGCGCACGCTGCTCAGCGATGTGCAGCGCTACGGGCGCATGGATAACGTGCAGGCCACGCTCTCCGGGGAAGGCCGGCCTCCCGGTAATGGTGGACGGGCAATCGTCGGGGGGATGCTTTCCCCGGCGCAAAGCCAGGCGCGTGAGATGGCCCTGGAGGGTGTATCTTTTACCATCCAGCCGGGGCAGTTAGTGGCGCTGGTGGGGCCGAGCGGCGCGGGTAAGACGACCATGACCTATCTCATCCCCCGGTTATATGACTCGAGCAAGGGCTGCATCCTGCTGGATGGGCATGATCTGCGCGACGTGACGCTGGACTCGCTGGCGGAGCAGATCGGCATGGTGACGCAGGAAACCCACCTGTTTCACGATACCATCCGTACCAACCTGTTATACGCGCGCCTGGAGGCCAGCCAGGCCGATTTGGAGGCAGCTGCCCGGGCCGCCAACATTCACGACTTCATCGTAGGCCTGCCGGATGGGTATGATACGGTCGTTGGCGAGCGTGGCTACCGCCTGAGCGGCGGCGAAAAGCAGCGCATCGCCATCGCCCGGGTGATCCTCAAGGACCCGCGCATCCTGGTGCTGGACGAGGCGACCAGTCATCTGGACAGCCAGTCGGAAGCTTTGATCCAGGACGCGCTCAAGCGGGTGATGGCCGGCCGCACCAGCATAGTCATTGCCCACCGGCTGAGCACCATCCTGGCGGCGGATTTGATTCTGGTGCTGGACCGGGGCCGGATCGTGGAGCAGGGGACTCACACCGAGTTGCTGGCGGCGGCGGGTCTGTACGCCCAGTTGTATGAGACGCAGTTCAGTCGTGACCAGGAGGTGGTGGGATGACCCAGATTCGGAATGTCGGTTTCCTGATCTTTGATGGCATGGAGGACCTGGACTTTGCCGGGCCGTACGAGGTGTTCACAGTCACCATGCGAACCCAGAAGCCGCGTCCCTTTGACGTATACACTTTTGCTGAAACGGAGACGATCAGGACCTATGGCGATTTGCAGGTAATCCCCCATTACCAGATATCAGCCTGTCCGGAACCGGATATCCTGCTGATCCCCGGCGGCCAGGGTACACGCGTGCTGATGGAAAAACCGGATCTGCTGAACTGGATCAAGGAACGGGCGGCGCGCGTGGAGTATCTGCTATCCGTGTGCACCGGGTCGCTGGTGCTGGCACGGGCCGGGCTGCTGGATGGCTTGACCGTCACGACGCATCACAGCGCTTTCGAAGAACTGGCCCGCGAAGCGCCGACGGCCAGGATCGAGAAAGAGCGGCGTTATGTGGACAACGGCAAGATCATCACTTCCGGCGGCATATCAGCCGGCATCGACATGGCGCTGCATGTCGTGGCCAGGCTGCTGGATGAAGCCGCTGCGCAGACCACGGCCGATCACATGGAGTATCGCTGGCTGCCATAACCGTTGCAGGGGGTAACGATCCATGATGGAGCATGAGCTTAACGTCACGGCGTGGCTCTCGCACCAGGATTACGAAAACGCGTGGCGCGCGAACGTGCCGCACGTGCAGCGCTGGGAATGGGCCAGGGGGCCGCGTTATTCGTTCCAGGAGGAATTCTTCCGGCGACAAAACCGGAGTCGAGGGCGCCGGCTGGCGGCAGAGCCGGCCGAGAAGTCCGGTAGTCTCGCCTATGGTTTTGACGACCAGGGTTTGCTGCTGCTGGAATGCGCCTATGGTGAAGACGACGTTTCGTTGGAGACGATTTATAGCTATCCCGGCGGATACCTCCAGGGCGTGACTTACCGCCTGGCGGGCGACGAATGCCAGTTGTACCGGGTCATGCGCGCTGCCTACGCCGACGATCGTATCACCGACTTCAACCTGTATACGGCAACGCCGGCCAAAAACACGCGGCACGATCCCGGCGTGGAAGAGTTGGCCTGCACCTACCGGGAACTGTATACGTATGAAGATAACCGGCTGACTCACATCCGCACGATGCAGATGACGTCGATCATCCAGGTCAGGGTGGTGGAATATGACCTGGTGTATGACGCCATTGGGCGGCTGGATCACATTCAGCAGATCGAGGACGGCGAGAGTTTCATCGTCTACCAGCGCCCGCTGCCGGGCCAGACGCTCACCGCGCTGACCGAGGCGGTGCGGGGTCGGCTGTTGACGCTGGTGCCCCCGATCGTTATCGACAGGCTGGAGCCGGGCGAGCAGGCGTACTGCCTGGCGCTGATCTACGACCTGGCCGATGAAAACTGCCTGCCGCCCTCGCTGGCGCTGGGTATGGTAACAGCCCGGGAGCAGTTGCTGGCGGCCTATGGCGACGACGCCGGAGATTATCTCTGGGACCCGGAGGTCTTCACCGGGTATGCCGAGTTGGAAGACGATTTAGAAATTGGAGGCAAGCCGCCTTTCACCCTGGAAGACGTGGACGAAGTGCTTGACGAAGTAAGCTTCATGCTCAACCAGCAGTTGTCCTTTCTGGACGGCTGGCCGCGGGTGAGGGACCTGCTCAACGAAGTGGCGCGCAGCCTGATGGCAATGGACTGGTCGCAGGTGGACGGCATCACGCCGGATTTTGTCGTCTACGCCGCGGACAGCGACTTTGAGGATTTTGACGACAATTTCTCGTTCAGTGTGCCCCCGGAGCGGATCGAAACCTTCAGCCGGGAAGGCTTGTTGTAGCGGATATCCCCGTACAGCCCGTATTTTCATCATGGTAGACGCCTGCCTGTCCGGCGGCATCCGGTGATCCTTGCTCCAAAGCACCAGGGATACTATACTCATCAGCGCCACAGACGTGGCTTAAATGTCGCCGTGGCGCTGTATGGGGTGTTCCGGCAGTGCAGGGAGGCGTGACGAGCAGTGAAGCGACTCATCTGGAGTTTGGCATTGGGTTTGTTTTTGTGGAGTGCGGCCTGCACCAATATTTATACGCCGACGCCCTCCCTGCCGACGGCAACGCTGCCCCCGCTGGCAACCTTCACCCCGCGTTACACCGCCACCCCCATCCCGACGCCCAGCCCGCGACCCACTTTTACCTATACGCCTTCCATCACACCCATTCCGCCCACGCTCACTGATGAGCCTTCGCCGACTCCGACTCCGCCGACCATCGGGCGGGTATCGTCCGTACGGGATGCGGTTAACCTGCGGGAAGGCCCTGGCACGACCTACACCATCATCCAGGGCGTGGTCAACAACACTGACGTCATTATTCTCTCGCAGACGGAGGATCAACTCTGGTATAACATCCGGCTGGAAGATGGCACGGAAGGGTGGATCGCCGAAAACCTGATCTTCTTGCTGCCGACCGCAACGCCGCTGCCGACGGCCACCGTGCCGGGCGTGGTGCTCGAAGTGAGCGGTACACCGCTGGCGACGGCTTTGCTGGGCGGGCAGCCGATCACGGCCACGCCCAGCTTCACGCCGACGCGAAACCAGGGAACGACGGTTTCGCTGGCGCCAACCCTGCTGACACCGGGCACGGTGACGGCCACGGCAACCGGCACCGCGACCCTGGAGCCAGGCGCCAATATCCCCACCGTGACGCCCGGCCTGCCGGCGACGGCCACCCTGACGCCCTCCCGGACTCCCACCACCGTCAGCGGCACGGCGCAGCCGGCGCGGGTGGGTTATGATGTGCTGGCTTACTGCGAACAATTTAACGAGGTTCCCACGCCGCTGGCCGCCGGCACGACGATCGATGTGTTCTGGGGGTGGATCGCCACCACTGAGGCTTATCTCCAGCAGCACATCGACAACGTGATCTACGAAGTACGCTTTGACGGTCGATTGCTCAACAACTGGCGGCTTTATGCGGACCAGGTCCGGCGGCTGGCCGATGGGCGTTATTCGATCTACTGGTACGTGCCGATCGAGGAACCACTGACGCCGGGAACGTATACGATCTCCTACCGGGTGACCTGGCGCAATCCCATTTTTGATGGCGTCGAGCAGTTTGGCCCAGGGACGGCCAAAGAGTTCGAGACCGGAAGCTGCACCTTCGAGGTTCGTTAGGTCATTTGACCGGTTGGGATGGACCGGGTTGGATGTGCCGGCGAATCCCCCGCCAGGTTTGAGAGACACAGGTAAGCAGGTGATATCCACGCAGGCTGTTGTTTATCTGGTGCTGGACATTTTTTCGCTCACCTTGATGATGAGCGTGCTGGCCGGCGTGATGATCCGGCAGTGGCCGGGCCAACAGGTCAGGACGGGTCTGGCCGTCTTTCTGGCCGGCATGTCGGTATTCCTGGCGATCCACCTGCTGGCGCTGCTGCTGGCCACCCGCAACCCTGCCGATCCCACCATTACCTACCTGGCTAACCTCTTCATCAGTACGTACGCATTGATGGCTGTGATGGCCTTCTTTTTGATCATCGCTTTAGCCGGGATGTTAGGTCAAACACTTGGCGTTTTGACCCGGGCCGGGTTGGTGCTGTGGTTGCTGTTCCAGATACCGGTCTGGCAGGGCGACCTCTACGCCGTCTTGACGGGGACGGACCAGGGAGTGGTGGTTGTTCAGCCGAACCTGGACAGTGCTGGCACGGTGTTTGTTCTTGTGGTGATGTTATTTTACCAAATGCTCACCATTGGCCTGGCTTATCGCTACTGGCAGCGCATCCGGCAAAAATGGCTGGCAGCGGGTCTGGTGCTCTTTCAGGTAGGTCAGGTGCTCACTATCCTGCCGTTTGTCGAGCAGCGCTTCCTCATGATCTGGCTGGCCGCGCCGGTGGCCGTGCTGATCGGCTACGGGTTGATCAAGGATAATCTGATGAGGCCGCTCGCCCGCCGCAATGAGCAGTGGGCAGGGCTGCGCGCTGCGCTGCGCCTGTTTCGCCGGCCTGATAACCTGGAAGCCATCAGCAGGCAGATCGTCCGGCAGGCGATCCGGCTGTCCGGCGCTCAGACGGCGGCGCTCTTCCTGGCCGCATCGCCGTCTGAACTGAAGATGGCTGCTCTGGCCGGATACGACAGGCACGGTGAAGACGGAGCTTCGCAGCGGTTGGCGCTGGCGGAACGGGTATTGCAGGCCGGTCGTCCACAGCGTGCCACGGCCGACGGCATAACGTCTGCCCGACCGGCAGAATCGATCATGATGGTGGGCGTGCCTTTAACCTCAGGTGAGGCGGCGGTGGGTGTGCTGGTGCTGGCATCGACCGACTGGCATGATGATGCCAACGCCGACGCGGCGCTGTTGGAGGTTCTGGCAGGGCAGGCCGTGGCGGCGATCGAAAAAGTTGGCCGGCATCAGCCTGTCGGTTAACCGGCCAGTTGGGCCATCAATCCGCGATCCGGCCATCGATCTCGTGACAATTGGCACTGTGCCGGCGGCCCTGGTTCCTTTACCTTATGGATAGAGTTCGTCCCCGATCAAAAGTGACAGCTTGTTGTGGGAGGATGTAATGCGCGTCAAGATTAACCGCGATACGTGTAGCGCGCACCTGGCATTCTGTGAACGATGTTTAGGGAAATTCCTCCGCGAACCCATGGGTTACGAGCGCCACTGCTTCGAGGAGTTGGTCGACGACGGCCGGGAGGAACTGACTGTCGAGATTATCAGCGGCGAGCATAGAACGGTGCTCGTGCTGAATAAAGAGCAGCGGCTCCTGGCAGCCATCGAAGGGTGGAGCTATTTCGTCGACTTTGTGCCGCCCATGTACCGCGATCAATAGCCTCCCAGGCAGTAATCCAGCCTCCCAACCCCGTATTCACAGGAAAATAAAAAGCGCGGTTTTTGCCCGAGTCTTTTGTTTGGGTCGATGCGAATCGTGGTTGGGCGTTAGTAGCCTTCCGGGTAAGGCAGCAAGAGATCGCCCGAATCACGCACGGCCATCCAGATCACCGGTTCGTTCTCGTAATACACCATGCCCTGCATACGACCCACCACGTAGCCCTCAAATTGGGTGCGCAGCAGCCCGTTATCCGGCCCCAGCGCCCGCCCGCAAATGTCCGTCAGCCGGGCCACCGGCTGACCCTTCTCGACGACCTCTCCGGCATCAACCAGATGGCTGACAATACCGCTCTGCGGCGCGCGCGGGTGCATCATGCGTCGCACGGGAAAAGCCACCGCCGGGCGCGGGATGGGTGGTACTGGCTCTGGATCGCCGGCCAGCATATCGGCCCACCGCATCACGTTGCGGATGCCGACGACGGCCGCATCGCGCGCCTGCCAATCCACATGCAGGTAGCCCCCTAATTCGGCGGTAAATGCCGGGCGACGGAGCCGGTTCAGCGCCGCGCCGCTGACCGAGCGGTGCAGGTTTTTTTTGAGATACTCGGCGGAAGGAAATTCATTGACGATCGGCAGCCCAAAAGCCGCTATCATCTCGTCATTCTTGGCCTGGAGGTTACGCGCGGTAATCTTGTCTTCTTCGCCGTCGTAGTAGATCGGGTCCCGGAAGGTAAACGGGATCGAGCCGAGCAGCGCATTATGCAGGTCGATCAGGTAATCGGCGGTGGCATCGATCTGTTCGAACAATCGTTCATAGGCGCGTTCCAGGGCTGTAGGAGGGTTATCGTCGTCATCGGCGGTATCGGGCTGCTGGGTGGGCCGCTGCGGGGCCGGGAACATGCGATTGGGGTCTGCGCCGCGATTGTAGTAGGGGCTGCGGGACTCGGTGCGTAATCCCGCCGGGCTGAGCGCCGGAATCATGATTACCGTACCGCGCAGACCATCGAGGGGAAAGTGTACGCCGTTTGGCCCCAGCAGGCTATGCAGGACGGCCAGGCCGCTGTATTCATTGCCGTGAATGCTGGCCGTGATCCATAAGACTGGGCCATCCTGCCGACCCTGGGCGATGATAACCGGGAAGACATCATTGCCGCCGGTAGGCAGGACCACGCCCTCGAAAGCGCCGTAAGTGACTTGTCCTGGGGTGCCAATGGCGGTCCCAATGGTGATGGGCTTGCTCATAGAATTCCTTTCCGAAACCTGGTCTAAAAAAACGAATCACCGGGCTTATAGATGCATGTCTTTGGCCAGCGCGGCTGCTAACTGCGCGCTGACCAGTTCCAGCAGCATCACGTTTTCCTGTGAGATCGATCCTGGAACTTCTCGGCCAGCTAGGATAACACCATGCCGCGTAGTGCTGCCCACAGGCACGCATGCACCCGCGCCCAGCCGACCTCGGCTAACCAGGCTAAAGTTCGGCTCATCTTCTGGCCCGACAATGCGGCTCTGGCCATTGAGGGCCACCCAGCCGACGAGGGTAGTCTCTTTTTGACGCTCGGGTGCCACGCTGGTGATGGCGGGTGGCCCGTCCGTGGCGCTCAAGACTAGCGGCATGTTTTCGCCGTCCACGCGGTAAAAAGCGGTAAAATCGTAGCCGAGCTCGCCGATGGCCTGGATGGCTGTCTCGATCTTACCCAACGGTCCGGTGGCATTCCGCAGCTTCAGTGCCACGTCACGGACTGGCGGCAAGGCATCGGCGCGAAGCGTTTCCGTTTGTCGTTCCTGGAGCAGCTGCTGAATGCGCTTGATCAGGTCGTTCTCGACAAATGGGGCGGTGGATACATCGTCGGCGCGGCCCGGCATACTGAAGTCAGCATCTTCGTCGACCAGTACGATCAACAGCCGCGGGTAGCTCTGGCGCACTTCCCGGACGAGATCAAAGACGCCGCCCAGCGCGTTATCGATGACCAGCACGTCGGCGTGGCTGTCCGGATCGGCCAGGATGGCATACGCCTCGTTTTTGTTATCGACCACTGTCGTGGCGAACTGCGGGAACTCGGCAAAATGATCGGCGTATTGTTGGGCGGCCTCAGGGCGAATGGCCGCGAGGATAAAAATGGCAGACATAAGACGACTCACCGGCTGAATGGATCGGATTATAGTGCTGCATTATGACTCGCGTGACGGGCGCGGCAAGTGCAGCAGCGGTCTTACTTCACGCCCATACAATCTTCAGTCTTCCGGCTCCCACCCCGAAGCGGCCAGGGTTAACAGCAGAACCTGGCGTAACCCGGCGGCGATCGGCCCGGTTTCAATGTATTCATCCGGGCGGTGGGCATGGCTGCCCCGCGTGATGCCAATGGTGACGGCGGGTATGCCGTTGGCCAGCAGCAGATTCGCGTCGGTGCTGCTGGCTTCAAAACTGGGCTGGATCCCCACGGTTTGCAGCGCGACTTCAGCTGCACGCACCAGGGGATGTGTACGGTCAATGGTGCCTGCCGGGCGGTCGCCGACGACGTCGACGGTGATGGCGACCGAATCGGTGGCTTCGAAGTGCCGAACGATGGCCATGACCTGCCCTTCCAGGTCGGCTAATGCTGCCGTTTCCTGGCTGCGCAAATCCAGGTAGAAGCTGGCCTCGGTGGCTAAAGAATTCACCGAGTGCCCGCCGTCGATCAGGCCGATGTTAAACGTCGTTTTCGGCGTGGGCGGCGGCTGGAGTTTGGCGACCTGAGCGCCGATCTGCACCAGCGTATGAATCGCGTTGGGTTCGCCAAACCGCTGCCAGGAATGGCCGCCTTCGGCCTGGCAGATGATGCGCAGGCGGCGTACGGCGATCCCGGCGTGGTACACCTGGCCCAGCGCCATGCCTTCCAGCACGATGGCCGTGCCCAGTTCTTTGCCGTGCCGTTCATAAAAGGCGCGAATGCCGCCCAGATCACCCAGGCCTTCTTCTCGGCTGTTGGCCAGGAACCAGATATCGGCCGGAGGGTTGATGTGGAATTGGCGCAGTGTATCGGCCAGGGCAATCAGCGCCGCCACGCCCAGGCTGTTGTCGCCAAGTCCGGGGCCGTACACGCGACCTTTTTCGCGGCGCACGGTCAGGTCGGTATCGCTGGTAAAGACCGTGTCCGTGTGGGCGGAGATCAGCAGGGCGGGGGACTCCGGGTTGGAGCCTCTCAGGCGGCCGCTGGTATTGTAGACGGCGTCGATGGTCGTGTCTTCCAGGCCAAGATTACCAAACCGACTCAAGGCGTGGTTCGCGCGAGCCAGTTCATGAAAGGTCGGCGCGTGTATTTGTTGAATCTGGATCGCTTCCGCCAGGATATCTTCCATGATGCGTTCCAGGTATAACCAGGCAGCTTGTGCGGCCGAAGACCGGTTCAGCCGCTCTACTCGTTCTGGTAGGTTCATGTGATCGTTATCCCACGTATCGTGTGAGTTATCCGTTGCTGTAAGACGGTGCGTATAGACCCTATTATGCAGCAATCTGTCGATTCCTGCCGCTTGCCGATGAACTAATGTCGTTGCTATCGGGCACTGTAAGAAAGTCGGTACGTGGGATATCAGAATCGGCGCTTGGGTTATATGCGAGGGGGCTAGGGATAAGTGTTTTTGCCGAGGAACCGCCGCGCCGGCGGGGTAATGTTAAAAAACTGCTGTTTCCCTCCATTACGCGTAAACCGCCATATATAGGGGTATATAGCTGGGATATACCTCGTATGTAGGGGTGATGTGGTTGTGGCTCGCCGGTGCTCTGGTAAAAACATCGCTCCTGACGGGTGCCATTTTTCAGATGGTTGCTGATGGTCCTCTGTTGGTTATAATCGCCAATGTCGGCGGTTGCCCGCAGTATTTAGCATTGTTCCGTTTTAAGTTCATGCAGGTTTTGTTGGTGGAGAGGGGCGTCTGCCTCATGGACGCTGCAAAAGTATTATTGATCGAGAGCGTGAGGGCCAATGGGAGGTCATTTTCCCCCTCGCTGGAAAAACGCTACGACCTGTCACTGGCATATTCAGGCAAACAGGGCCTGAGCATCGCCCAGGAATTGCTGCCTGACGTGGTGGTGCTGGACGCGGTGTCGATGCGCACCTCTGGAGATCGGATATGTCGGGCGCTGCGCAGCCATCTGCCGGACACGCCGATCATCCACATCCGTGCCCCATTTGAGGGCAAGGAGCGCCCCAGCCCAGCGGATGCGTTTTTGCATCACCCGTTTACCTGGCGTAAGCTGATCAACCGCGTGAAGCGGTTTGCGGAGTCTCACGACAAAGACGGGGAAATCCTACAGGCAGGCAATATTCGCCTTAACGTTCCCAAGCGCTTGCTGCTCGTGGGCGATCAGGAGAAGCGCCTGACGCCGAAGCTGGCCGGCCTAGCTGAACTCTTTTTAAAGCATCCGAACACCGTCATTGCCCGGAAAATGTTGATTCAGCAGGTATGGAATACCGATTACATGGGGGATACCCGCACGTTGGACGTGCATATTCGCTGGCTGCGGGAGGCTGTCGAGGATAATCCCAGCCGTCCGCGGGTCATTACCACAGTCCGCGGTGTGGGGTACCGCCTGATCCCACCGACCTGACGGGGGCAACGCCTTCTTGTTACTCGTGAGGGAGACAACAAAACACAGCCGGTCCGTGGATCGGCTGTGTGCGTTATCTTAAGCCCCGATGGTATGCTGGTGAAGGTCGAAGACCTTACCCCATCGCGTTGAGCTTCTTCAGAAGGCGGCTCTTGTTGCGGGCGGCGTTATTGGGGTGAATGACGCCCTTGCTCACGGCCTTATCCAGCTCCTGGATGGCCACCTGGGTTGCCTGGCGGGCAGTAGCGGTATCACCACCGGCGATGGCGGTGCGGGCGGACTTCACGAACGAACGTGCCCGGGACCGGACCATGCGGTTGCGGATGCGCTTGCGTTCGTTGCTGCGGATGCGCTTGAGTGCTGATTTATGATTAGCCAACGGAATACCTCTCCCGTTTAATTCAGAATTTTCATGATTGTCCAGCCCTGCGATTTTACCAGACGCCGGCTTCGCTGTCTAGCGCAAGTTGGCGGGCCAGCGGGCGGGAGTGGCCGCAGCGGACACGCGCCACCGGGCGCTGAATTCAGGTTGCAGAGCGGGGGCAGCAGTCAGTATAATCGCCTTTCGATATTCGTGAAGCATCCTGGGGGAGTAGCGCTTGTCACCTACAGAGCGCCCGTCGTTACCGTCTGACCTGTATACCGAAGAGTATTTCCGGACTGCGTGCGAGGGCTATGACGAGTTTAACCAGAGCGAAGGCGAACACCTTTCACGCCGCTTGCAGGCAGCCTTTGAACTGGCCGCGGTCACGCCGGGCATGGCGGTGCTGGATGTCGGCTGTGGACGTGGAGAAATCCTGCGGCACTGCGCCCGGCTGGGCGCCGATGCTTACGGCATCGATTACGCCAGGGTCGCTGTTTCGATGAGCCTGAACGTGATCGAGCGTACCGGGCAGCGCCAGGGAAAAATCGCCGTCGGGCAGTCCGATGCCAAGTGTCTGCCTTTCCGCGATGAAACGTTTGACCGCGTGCTGATGTTTGATGTGGTCGAGCACCTCTATCCCTGGGAACTGGACCAGGCCATACGCGAAGTGCACCGTGTGCTCAAGCCGGACGGCAGATTCATCGTGCATACCGCGCCCAATATCTGGTATGATCGATATGCCTATCCGGTGGTGCGCCAAGTGCGGCGCTTGATGG
>DAOUEM010000279.1:0-1777 GCA_034430555.1 Anaerolineae bacterium
CGTTGGCTGTCTGGTCATTGGCCTCCTGGCGATGGCCAATGAGTGGAAACGGCAAGCCGCCGAGGAGGCCAACCTCCTACTCGCCACTCAAGTGATCTTCAATGCCACGCAGACCGCCATCATCGCGCTGACGCCGACCGACACACCGACGACAAACCCTTCCCCCACCATCACGCCCACGCCCCGGCCAACACGGACGCCCAGAAACACGCCGGAGACAGAGACGTGGTACGTGACCGCGCCGAGTCGTGTCGGCATCCGTGTCTGCGCCTCGATGGACTGCGAGGTGATCGACGAGGCCAATCCTGGCGATGCGCTCCAGGTCATCGAAACCGTATCCGGCTGGCATACGATACGGTTACCTGGTGGACGCAGAGGGCATATCGCGGCCAGCCTGACCAGCCGGACGCGGCCCGACTCCGGTTCTGGTGGTTCGGACGGTTTTCCGGCGTTCTGCGATCAACCGTGTCCGCAGCTTACTTGTGCACAGGCGTATCAGTGCGGGGGCACCCAGAACGAGATGCTGATCACGATGGTCGCGCTTGTGAGAGCCAGTGCTGGCCGTAGAGGCCCAGTTGAAGCAGTGAGTCATTCAGAAGGGATCAGGCAACTTGTCAGATAACAGGCCTGAACGGGAGCGCCCGACATGATTTCCTCCACCCCGGTTTCTCATGCCTTGCTGCTGCGGTATTACGCCGGACTGTCCGGTGCGCGATTGAAGGGTTGAAGGGAATCACTCGATAGCGTTTGCGCTCGCGTACATTCTTCTTCACACCACATTTCATGCATCCCCAGGTACCCGACAACTCGGTTACGAAAACCACCGGTATGTATCTGCGATCACCAGTCCATGTGACCTGGTCGGGTGATCGCCTCCGCCGTACTCAACGATACTCCTTGATTGTTACAGAAGCTGGAAAAGACTAACTATTCTCTAACGAATATATAACCGCGCAGATATTGATTACGCACGGATTTTCGCGTATCGTGAAAGGGCTGTCCGTCCGCCGATCGGCAGCTTGATGGCGTCACCCGTTCGACTGGTGAAAAAGTGAAAAGAAAAGCAACAAAAAAGCAATAAAACGGCAACAAAAAAGCAAAAATTTTTGCCTAACTAACCGAACAAACGTGCTATGGTGGAACTGGTGTCAACGGAAAAGTACAGGAACAAGGAGGTTTATTGGATGACAAATGGACAGAATGGGACCCGACTCAAAACCAATGGTTATCTCTCCCGGGTTATCACTTACATCCCCGGTGACATCGTGGCCGCTTACGTGGCCGCCGCCGGGGCGCTGGAGCAGGCGCGCGATACGGTGCCCATCGAGCTGATGTTGTGGCTCGTGGCGGCTACGCTGCTGGTGCTGACGCCGCTCTGGATTCTGATCACGGCCCGGCCCGATAACGGCCAGCCGGCTCTGTTCCAGGCTATCGCCGGCACGGTGGCTTTTGCCTGCTGGGTTTTCGCGCTGGGCGGACCCTTCGCCTACCAGCCGTGGTATCAACCCGTCTACGGCACGCTGGCCCTGACCTTCACCACCCTGGTCATCCCGCTGGCCGAGACGGCCGTGGTCAAGGCACTGAAGCCTCTCAACGGCCAGCTTAGGCCTTGAACGTAATCCCTCCGGCTGCTGACACCCTCCTCTCACCACTACCCCCAGACAGCAATGAACGACCTCAGCACCGGCAGCCTGGTGACCGAGGCCGACATGGACGCCATCCGTGAAAACATCGAATACCTGCTGGACCCGAATAAGCAGCAGGTGCAGCGAAACAA
>DAOUEM010000280.1:0-8618 GCA_034430555.1 Anaerolineae bacterium
ACAACTACGCCATCGTGCAGGGCGTGGACGAGATCGTGCCGGTCGACGTGTACGTGGCCGGCTGCCCGCCGCGCCCGGAGCAGCTCATACACGGCATCATGACCCTGCATGAAAAGGTGCGCAACGAGCCGTTTAACAAATGGCGCGGGGACGTCCTCCGCGTGTAAGCGACCAAACCTGTAGGGGTGATCCGGTGGATCACCCTGCCGGTGGATCACCCTGCCGGTGGGACATCATCCCGGTCGAGGCGCCGCCTCACCCCTACGTGACAATGATCTGGTATTGGCACAATCGGTAGGATAACCCATGCAACCACAAGACCCTGTCGAGAACCTGCGCGCCGCCTTCCCGGAGGCCGTGCTGGACGTGGTGGAATTTCGCGGCGAGACCACAGTGGTGATCGCGCCGGACCAGATCGCCGCCGTGGCCGCACACTGCCGCGACGCCGACGGCCTGAAGTTCGACCTGATGGTCAGCCTCTCCGGGGTGGACTACCTGCCGGAGTCGCCGCGCTTCGCCGTGGTGTATCACCTGTACTCGCTGCTTTATAACCGCAAGCTGCGGCTGAAGGCCTACCCGGCGGACGACGAAGCGCCGGCCCTGCCCTCGGTGACGCCGGTCTGGCCGACCGCCAACTGGCAGGAGCGCGAAGCCTTCGACATGTTCGGCATCGTCTTCGAAGGTCACCCGGACCTGCGGCGCATCCTGATGCCTGCGGACTGGGACGGCCATCCCCAGCGCAAGGATTACCCGCTGGGTTACGAGACCGTGCAGTTCTCCTTTAATTACGACGAGATTCAAAAACACAAGCCGTTTGCGAAAGAGTAGGGGCGCAACATGTTGCGCCTGTACGCGGGCACAGCAGGCTGGACCCGTACGGATACCATTTTGGCAGGCAGGAGTAAGAGCGACCTATGACCGTTGCCCCGGAACTCACCCAATGGGAAGGCACGCTGGACGAACTGAAGCATCTCGTCTCGCCCAAGGCGCTCACCGGCGAGACCGTGCTGCTCAACATGGGGCCGCAGCACCCCAGCACGCACGGCGTCCTGCGGCTGCTGCTGGAGCTGGAAGGCGAGACCCTCGTCAACATCGTGCCGGACGTGGGCTACCTGCACACCGGCATCGAAAAGAACATGGAGCACAAGCGCTTCGAGCAGTCCATCGTGATGACCGACCGCATGGACTACCTGGCGCCGATGAGCAACAACCTGGTCTACTGCCTGGCGATTGAAAAGCTGGTGGAGCTGGACGTGCCGGAGCGCGCCCAGATCATCCGCGTGCTGCTGGCGGAGCTGACTCGCCTCAACAGCCACCTGGTCTGGCTGGGCACGCACGCCCTGGACATCGGCGCGATGAGCATGCTGCTCTACGCCTTCCGCGAGCGCGAGCTGATCCTGGACATATTCGAGATGGTCTCCGGGCAGCGCATGATGAGCACCTACTTCCGCCCCGGCGGCGTGTGGCGCGACGTGACGGACGATTTTTTCCCGGCGGTGGAGGCTTTCATCGAGATACTGCCGGGCCGCATCGCCGAGTACGAGGCGCTGCTGACCCAGAACCCGCTGTGGATCGACCGCACGCAGGGCGTGGGCATTGTCACGCCGGAGGACGCCATCGCCTGGGGACTGCCCGGCAGCATCCTGCGGGCCAGCGGCGTCAACTTCGACGTGCGCAAGGCCCAGCCCTACAGCGGTTACGAGACTTACGACTTCGACGTGCCGCTGGGCGTGCACGGCGATACTTACGACCGCTACCTCGTGCGCGTGGCCGAGATGCAGCAGAGCCTGCGCATCATCCGGCAGGCGGTGGACCGGCTCAAGAAGGTCAAGGGGCCGTTCCGCAGTGAGAACCGCAAGTTCGTGCCGCCGCCGCGCGCCGAACTGGGCCAGAGCATGGAAGCCGTCATCCACCACTTCAAGCTGTGGACGGAGGGCTTCAACGCGCCCAAGGGCGAGGTCGAGGTCATGATCGAAAGCCCGCGCGGCGTGATCTCCTGTTACCTGAGCGGCGACGGCGGCAACAAGCCGCACCGCGTGCACTTCCGCACGCCGTCCTTCATCAACATCCAGGCCATCCCGCTGCTGGCCAGGGGCCACCTGATCGGCGACCTGGTGGCCATCATCGGCACGCTGGACCCGGTGCTGGGCGACTGCGACCGGTAGTAGGGGCGTAACATGTTACGCCCGGTTGAACGCCCCTACGAGAACACCCGACCATAACCGAAAACACCACGGCGGGCCTCACATCTACGGGTCCGCCGTTTTTGTGGGGGGCATGATACAATAGCGGTACGGCGTTTTTTTACACCGTCCAGCAGGTAAGAGGCCGTCGAGGACCATGAGCGCCATCGAAAAAACACTGACTGTCGAGGAGTTCTGGGCACAGTACGCCGACGCACGCCTGGAACTGGTACGGGGGCAGGTCGACCTACCACAGGGGGGAGAAGACGCGACCATGACCAACGCCGAACACGGTAAGATCGCGGCGCTGCTGGTGGCGGCGATGGTGCCTTTCGTCCGGCAGCACAACCTGGGCTGGGTCCGGGTGGAGGCGCACTACCAGCTAAACGACGATACGCTGCGGGTGCCCGACGTATCCTTTCTCTCCACAGCGCGGGAGGCGCAGATCACCGACCCCAGCCGCTACATCCCCTTCGCGCCGGAACTGGTCATCGAGATCATATCGTCCAGCGAGACGCACAGACTCATCCGCGACAAAATCAGCGACTATCGCGCGGCGGGCACCACGATCATGTGGCTGGTCTACCCGGATACGCGCTCTGTCGAGGTGTTTTATTTGCAGCAGGACCGGATCGAGCGCTTTAGCGAGGCCGATACGCTGCGGCTGGCCAGCGTCCTGCCGGACTTCGCCCTGCCCCTGCACGAGATTTTCGCGACGTAGCAGGTAGGGGCGAATCGGTGATTCGCCCGTGACGCGTCGACCCGACCATAACCGAAAACACCACGGCGAACCTCACATCTACGGGTCCGCCGTTTTTGTGGGGCGGCCATCAACCTTTGACGAAAACCCCGGAGCTGTCGATAATACATGACGTACTTCAAGCCGGGGGGATGGGGCAATGACCGAGCAGACAGATGTGACGGCGGCCAGCCGTTGGCTGACCTGGACTCGCTGCGGGTGGATCGTGACGCTGGTGATGCTGGTGGGGGTGGGGCTGGCTGCGACCCGGCCGGTGTGGCTGGCGCCACCACGGGTGGACCTGACGCCGCTCGTCTACCTGATCCTGGCCTTCCTGTGGCTACCGGTGTTGATCATCTGCGCGCTGCTGCGCCCGGCTGGCAGGGCCAGGATTGGCGTCCTGGTCCTGGTGATGGGTCTGCTGGTCAGCGGGGGATGGTGCGCGTTCTTCAACGTAAACGCCGGGTGGAGGCCGCTCCTCGGTTCGACGTTCCAGTGCCGGACCGAGCCGATCCCGGAGACCGCCCTGGTACGCCACACCTGTACCCGTTCCGCCATGTTCCTCATCGAGACCTACATTCTGGAGGGGCCGGAGGGGTCGCCGTTCGCGTGGCTGGTCGACATCCAGCAAACCGGCACGTAAAGAAGCGAGTGGCCAGTGCCCGGCGGCCAGCGAAACCACAACAGCGGACCCGCATCTGCGGCGTCCGCCGTTTTTTTTGACACGCCCCGCTAATTCGGATAAACTCTAGCGAATTAGAACTTATGTTTGATTCAGGGGATTTCCATGAACCGCGACTACTTCCTCCGGCTGTACGACTACAACTTCTGGGCGGATGGTAAGGTGTGGGACTGCGTGATGCAGCTCAGCGACGAACAGTACACCCAGGACTTCGCCTACTCGCACGGCTCCATCCGCGACCAACTGCAACACATCGTCAGCGTTGGCACGCCAGATCGAGTGGCGGGACCGCCCGCCGATCTACGTGTGGGAAGCGCTGACGCAGGTGATCATGCACAGCCTGGATCACCGCTCGCAACTGCTGACCGGCCTGCACCAGCTCGGCGCGCCCACCGTGGAGCAGGACTTCGTGTACCACGCCATCGAAACGCGGTCCTGATCCTGGGTTGGTTCGGCGGGGCACGTAGGGGCGATTCGCCGAATCGCCCTGACGACACAATCGGATTAACCAGCGGCGGACCCACGTCAGCAGGGTCCGTCGTTGATCCCGCCCTTTGACCAGGACCGCCATTCCGGCGCATAATGGAGGTGCGGTATGTGAAGGTTTTTACAGATTATTCCGGTGGAAGGACTCTCCCATGAAGCGCTCCCCCCTGCTGTTGATCGCTCTGCTGCTGATTGCCCTGCCCGGACTGGTTAACGCCCAGGGCGAGGCTCCGATATTGGCCGCGGCCACCCACTACCCCGACTTCGGCGGCACCGATCCCGCCCCGGACGATGCCCTCACCCCGGCCTACGGCGTTTACAACAACCGTGAGAACGATTACGAGGCCGTCAACGCCCAGCGGGTAGAAGCGGTGCTGCGCCGCATCGAGCAGGAGATCGGGCTGGATGTGGTGGCCCTCAACGACTGGGCGGATGTGGTCGAGGGGGGCGAGGCGCTCCAGATCGTCAACAACGTGCCGGTCGAGGGCGCGCTGTACACGATTTTCCTGCCGCCCACCTGGACGCGCCAGGCCGAGATGGCGGTGCTGCTCAGCGGCAATGGAGCCGGCAACAGCAACAACAACCGTCTGTACATCGACAACGAGATCATCCCGGCGCAGGTGGCGGCCCTCAGCGTGGAAGGCGGGCGCATCGGCCTGATCGTCGCCATCAGCAACTGCGGCGGCACGGAAAGCCAGGGCGTGGACGAGGTGACGCAACGCTCGGTGGGCGCTTTCCTGGACTTCATCGATCAGAACGGCGGCGACAAGACCAACGTGATCACGGCGGGCGGCAGCCGCGGCGGCGGCTCGGCCCTGGTGTGGGCCGCCAACCCGCTCGACCTGGACTACGAGGTGCACGGGGTGTTCGCCGCGGTCCCGCCGACCCACTACGGCACGCTCTCCCAAACCAGCATCCTGACCTACCCTTCCATGGCCGGCATCGGCACGATGGTCAGCCACGATCCCGACTCCTGGCGCTACGACGGCGGGCGCTGGAACCCGGAAAACGTGGGGCTGTTCCTGGAGGTGCTGCTGGGCACGGACGACCCCGCCGAAGCCGACGCGCGCGGCCCGATCGGGCTGGCGGAGCGGCTGGCCGGCAAGCAGGTCGTGCTGGCCTACGGCGCGCATGACGCCTACTTCCCGCTCTCGACCTTCCTGGAATACGACCGCCGCCTGACCGAACTCGACATCCACCACACGACCATCATCACGCTGGCCCACGGCCACGAAAACAGCGACTACTTCATGCGGCTGCTGCTGCTCTACCTGGACGGCACCACGCGCGGCCTCAAGCTGGCGGTGCCGCGCGGGCGCTTTTATTTCATCGACATGGACCCGCGCAACGACCAGCAGCAGCCGCTGGGCGCGTTCTTGCAGGATCGCGGCATCGAGGCCGACGCCTCCGAACTGCCGGTCATCGCCCAGTTCCCTTACCGGGCGGGCGTCGGGAACCCGGTCACGGTCGAAGTGTGCGGCACACCCGGCGACGCCATCACGCTAACGGCATCGCTCGATGACGCGGCATCCCTCGGCGAGGAGGTGACCTATACGCTGGCGGCCACCATCGACGAGACCGAGTGCGTCAACGAGACGGTCGCCTGGCCGGGAGGGCCGGGCGAATACCGGTGGGCGCTGACGGTCAACGGCGAGTCGGTCGACCCGACCAATACGCCGGCCCGCGATTCGCAGGGCTGCGGTCTGCCCGCCGTGACTATCGTCACCGAGGATCAGCCCCACCCGGAGACGACCTACGCCTTCAACCACGAGATGGCCTTCGGCCTGGACGAGTTCAGCGGCCAGCCGGACTCGTGCCGGGCGGAGTGACCGTGGACGCGGTGGACCTGCGCATCGGGCAGGTGGCGGCGCTGGTGGGAGTCACGCCCAAGACGGTGCGCCACTACCACCAGATCGGCCTGCTGCCGGAACCCCCTCGCACGGCCAACGGCTACCGTGTTTATGGCGTAGCCGAGGTCGTGCGCCTCAAGCTGATCCGGCGGCTGAAGGCGGTGGGCCTCTCGCTGGACGATATCGCGGCCATCGTCCGCGCGGCATCTACCTGACGCTGGCGCAAATGGCCGACGTGACTCGGCTGGCCCAGGACGCACTTTTCCTCTTTTCAAGGTTGTAGGGACGTCGCGGATTCTGGCAAATCCGGGCCGGTCGTCCGAGATGCAGGGGCGATGCACGCCTCGGGTGATGCGCCGCGAGGCTCATAACATGGCTAGTGCTCCGGTTCCTGGCTGACTTCTCCAACGGAAATGGGCAGGAGTCAGACATCATACGCCGTTCTTTTTTTACAATCGCTTTATATTGACTTTAAGAAGCGATTTCTGCTAGAGTTTGATCAATGAGAGGTCTCAAGGATCGATTGGATCGAGGCGGGGAACGACGCTCGAAAGAGTACTGAAGCTGGCAAGTGGCGTCAACACCATATTGTTGGCGCGGCGAGTGTAATCGATCATTAAATCCTTTACACGAGCGAAAGATTGAGAACAAAGCGTTACGATTGATCGGGAGCCAGCGTAGGAAGTCGGCGGTGAAAGTCGTCGATCAGTAAAGCGTCAGAGAAACCAAATCGAACACCAGCGGTCAGTTGGGGCCTCTCACCATGCCAGTTTACTGGCCGCCGCGTGATTTCATCACGTTGGCGGTTTTTTGATTCCACGGCAGATTGTGCGCCGGGTGTATCCCCCACATTCCGCACCTGCTTTAATGAACATGATGTTGATTTACGGAGATATGTTGGTTTTGTGCGGAAAGTGAGTTTAGACAGCGCTTGTGTTTCTATTCAACAGTTTGATACTTCTTTAATGGTTCGTGATTCCAAATTTGAGCTTCAATATATGACGCAAGCTGCTGCGGAAGATTAGTTTCCCAGGATTCTTCGGGCATACCGCATTCCTCTACAATGGCAAGAATTTCGGAGAGGGTGAATATCTCGCCATAATAATTAGGAAGGGACCACTCATCGGGTTTGTCATTGGCCAATCCAAATGAGATCATGCTATCGGGATAGGTGAAACTTAGCTCGGCCTCACTGAATTCTGAAATCGGAATTTGTACTTTCCCATCACCTGGTTCAAGGTGTTGCTCTACCCATTTGGAGCGTCCCAGAATCATATAGTGTGGATAGCTCGCTTGAGGGCACCCGTTTTTTGAGATGAACTGCTGCCGCACCCATGCTTCAGTCAGGCGTCTGTCCTTTAAGTACCCTTCTGGATCTCCGAACCGCACCATTAACACATTCTGGTCATCATATAGGGTTTGCATGATGGCAATGGCCTCGGCATCAGGTAGCACGGAAAGACTGCGAAAAGGCAACGTTCCAGCTTTATAGTAATGTGTCAAGAAATCAACCATACCAGCCACCTTCAGATTTCCCCCTGCCTGAAGGTTACCAGATTAATTCAGAGTTTGCTCGATTCAGGTGCGGAATATGGGTATACCACAACTGTTGATGCGCCATCGGGCGATTGGCGATCAGGGGCGCACCGAACGGCCCCTACAATGGCAAGGGCGGCTGCGTGGCCTGCGGACCCCGGTCGCGCGCCGCCTGCTTGAAGGTGGCCCGCTGCATGGGCATCTGCACGGCGTTGGTCTCGTCCAGCAGTTCCTCGACGGTCAGAAGCTGGATGCGGGGGAATTCCCGCCCGAAGGCTTCCGAATGATACACACCCGCGCTCAAGGCTTCGGTGACCATCTCGCGCGTCGGCGCTTCCAGCGTGATGAAGACGCCCATGGCCGCCTCCTCCCGCTCCACCGCGCCCACCAGGTCGCGGATGTCCCGGCTGGACACCTTGCCGGACTTGACCTGCACCAGGGCGCGCTTGGGTTTGACGTTGGCCTCGTCGATGAAGGTGATCACGCCGTCGACGCCCTGGTCCGCGCCTTTTTTGCCCCGCCGGCTGCCCGGCAAGGCCCCGGTGGGACGGGCCTGCACCAGCGACAGCGCCCACCACTCGAACTGGAAGCGGTTGTAACGGGCCAGTTCCCGCGCCCCGTCCAGCGAGCCCGGCTCGCCGATGACGGCGTAGTCCGCTTTGGGCTTGATGCCGAACTGATCCTTGAGGCGGTTTTTAAGCAGGGCGATGCTGAGGTGGGTGATGTCGATGCCGATCCACTGCCGGTCAAGTCTCTGAGCAGCGGCAATCGTGGTGCCACACCCTGCGAACGGATCGAGCACCACGTCGCCGGGGCTGCTGCTGGCCTGGATGATGCGCTCCAGCAGGGCTTCCGGCTTTTGTGTCGGGTAGTCTAGGCGTTCGGAAGCGTGGGGTTGAAGGGGATTGATGTCGTCCCAAATATCCTGCAAGGATACACCGAGCATTTCGTCCAGGTAGCGCTTGTATAATGGTACATTGCCTGGTTTTGTCTGGACAACACGACCTTGGTCGATTAGTTCTTGCATCTTTTCCTTGCTATATCGCCAATACCGTGTAACCCCCACTACCTCATACTGCGGATTACCTTTGGCTGCACCGCCGGGACCGGTCATATCGCTCAGCCGATACCTGCGCCCGGTT
>DAOUEM010000281.1:0-1943 GCA_034430555.1 Anaerolineae bacterium
GCCGGCGATTGTTTCGTGTATGGTATTCATGCGTCTGTTCCTTCCTTGTCGAATTCGACCGGGTCGAAGCCGTGGTCGATCAGCACGGCGTCATATTCGGCGCTGGCCTCGCGCTGGGCGGCGCACATGCCGACCACCGGCTTGCGGGCGTTGTAGGTGAAAAACCACTGCTCCCGCGCCTGATCCAAAGCGACCTGGCGGAAGTAGGCCTCATCCGTCAGGTTAATCGGGGCTTGCACGGTCAGCAGCCGGTCGCAGACGCGCGTGATATGCGCCTCTTGCAAACGGTCCAGTTGAGCGTCGATCTCGGAAATGGTGGCGCTGTCGCCGGCCAGGATGGCCGCGCGCCTCTGGCACAGCAGGGTCTGGGCCAGGTCCAACTCGTCGGGCGTAACGTGCGGGGTCATGGGTTGATCCTGTGGTCTATGGCTGGCGGGCCGTGTTACCTATCTACGTTACCATTATCGCATTGTTATGCATATCCTGTCAAGTCTTCTTTGGCATTGTTTCAAAATTCTAACTTAATTCATAGTTGACACTATCGCACCATTGTTGTAGAGTGATAGTATATGCTTTCAGGAGCGGAGACCTATGCGTGTAATCTGGCATACTAGGCGATTCCGCAGTTTGCGACAAAAACGTGCGTTGGAGTTGGGTCGCCGGGTGCCCATCCAGGAGGTGGCCGATCAATCGGGCATTTCCTGGTGGACGATCCAGCGCTGGGAAACCGGCAACGTAGGCGAGCCCGACCCGGCGGCCGTGAAGATACTGGCCGAATACTACGGCAAAACGCTGGACTATTTTTACAGCATCGAGGATGAAACGCCGGGGAATCATAAGGCGATCCCGGAATCCGAGAACGCCGTTTCCATCGCGCAACCAGCATAACCGTGGTGCTGGCCCTGGTTTGCCAGCGATAAATTGCCCCCGTGGTGTAAGGCTGCACGTTTCTGCTACGGCGGAAAAGGACCGGATCGTTACCGGCGGCGGGCACTTGGCGCGTAGAACCTAATAAGCTATACCTCTCGCGCCAACGGTAGGCCGGCTCACCGCAAGAGTGCCGGAATTCACAGCACAGGCGGCTGATCACCGTACTCTGTGACGGGCGCTCACGTGACGGGCGAAACTGGGCAGCATTAAAGAAGTCCTGGGCTAGTGGCGGTTTCGACTACCGCCCCCAGTTTTTGGGACGGCACGGCGACGATGTCAGCGGAGCCTAAACTGGTATTCCTACAAGGCGTACTGGGGCGATGGGCCGCAAATATCGAGCGCAACGCCGTGCCCCCAACCTTACCAGGATACCCGGCCACGGGCGCAAGCCACGAGCCAGGGGCGTGTCTGACGCTGGCGGCGGTGAGCTGCCGGGTCGGTGCGAGTCCGAACGGTCCAGGTAAGGCGAGTTTCAAACAGCACCGGAAGGGCACCCGGCCCGCAAGGCCGGGCGCGAGGAGGGCGCGCAGTGCTGTGTATCACTTCGGGGCAGGTCTATAGCTGGGCCAATATGATCGACCTGCCCCCAACTTTCGATACCCTTTGCGTTTCCGGGGGTAAGCGCGCGCTATAAGACCCAGGAGTGGCAGGCGCATAACCGGCGACTGGCCGCCGTAAGCGGCCCTATCCTGAGCAACTCCCGCCAAGCGGCGGTTGCGGCATTTTTCTCCTTGTTGTGGGGCCTTGGCCGGTGTGCCTCCGCCAAACACCGGCCACAACTGCATAGGGCCTGGCCGCCGGCGTTTTCGCCCACTGTTCATCAGAGGCTGAATCTTCCTGCACCGGCGTCCAGACCCCGGCCCGTGTGTCTCCCCCCGAGACCAGATGCCTTGTGACCTCCACAGCGTCACACGGGCCGGTATCATACGAGCGACATGCCCCCGGCGGATTGGGGGCATGAGTGTCTATAGCAAAGGTTAGAAAAGGGTTGTGTGGGATAATGAAAAATCACC
>DAOUEM010000282.1:0-2393 GCA_034430555.1 Anaerolineae bacterium
ATCGTGTTAATCCTCTTGACGACACTCGTGGGATTTTACCCGTCGGTGGATTCTGGCTTGACTCTGCAGTACTTATTCAAGACGGTTGTCGAGGTCGCTCTGTTTTATGGTCTGGTAAACAGTATCGGTTCGTCTGACCGGCTGCACGTGGCTCTCTGGGTACTGTTGGCCAGCGGGGTGGTCATGGCTGGGCTGGGCGTAGTGAACACGCAATTGGGGACATCTAAGTTGTTTGCGTTTCCTCAGTTGTATGGGCGCTTGCCGCACTTAATGCTGTCACGCCTACAGCCGCTATCAAGCCCAACAGGCTTTGATCGGAATATCCTGGGTGGTACTCTGGCAGTGCTGGTACCCGTAGCCCTGGCTTTGCTTATGGCCGATTCCTCGGCGGTTGAACGTCTGATTTCAGGTCTTAGTGTTGTCATCTTGGGTGGTGTTACCATCTTAACCCAATCTCGTGGGGCGCTCGGCGGGTTAGGAGTCAGCCTCCTGTTCATGCTCGTCTGGGTTATTTGGCACCATCGGTCCCTACGCTACGCATTAATCCCATTGGGTATGATAATCGCTGCTGCCATATACTTCACAAACACGGTTCAGCTGCTTGAATGGTTGTTGTCTGACACGTCTATGGCGATGGCAGGGCGTGTTGAGCTGTGGCAGCGGGCAATATACATCCTGCAGGATTTCCCTTATACCGGCCTGGGGCCGGGCACTTTCTCCCTCGTGGTGCCAGTGTTGTATCCACTGTTTTTGATCGGCCCGGATGTCCAGGTACCTCACGCACACAACCTATACTTACAAACAGGCGTAGACTTGGGCGTGTCCGGCCTGGTCGTTTTCATAGCATTGATTGTTATTTGCCTGATGATGTCCATCAGGGTGATCAGGCGAGGGCCTGGTAGAGACTCCTTAATGGGGTTAGGCCTGGTCGCCGGATTGCTAGTCTATTTAGTTCACGGCTTGACTGACTGCGTTGGTTTTAGCACCAAGCCAGGAACGGTGGTTTGGGCAATCATAGGCTTGATTACCGCTCTTTATCACCAATCGGGGTTAATTGAATGAACTGGCGACGTTTATTGGGCATAGTTGTCACGTTGGTGTCATTGGTTCTGGCCTCACAGCAGGTGGACGGTGCCCGCATCGTCGGTGTGCTACGGAACGTGGAGTACCCTCTGCTCGGCCTGGCCTTTGGCTTAGTGATGATCTCGACAGCGAGCAGTGTAGCACGGTGGCAATTACTACTCCAGATGCGGTCAGATTCCTTTGGGCTACTCTTTCGTGCCTTCATGATCGCCCATGTGCTTAATACAGTTTATCCGGCCAAATTGGGTACATTAGCACGCGCTCATCTGGCAGGCGAGATGACTGCCGTTGACAAAACCTTCGCCCTGGGGACAGTCTTCGCCGAAAAGGTCCTCGATGGTATTGCAGGCCTGAGTCTTTTTCTGCTGCTACTCCCAGTTATACCACGGCCGACTTGGTTGTACCGTCCTGCTGTGGTTAGTGCGGCGGTGCTAGTTCCCACGCTACTGGGGCTCGTCGTGTTGATCCACTGGCGTCAGCGTCTACGATACGATGATATCGAAAAGCGTTTCCCTCTATTGCAGAAAAGCTGGAGGCGGACTCTGTGGACGCACCTCGCTCAGGGCTTCAAGTGGCTGACCAGCCTGGAGAGCCGAGGCGTGCGCTGGTCCATCACGTTGCTAACCTTGATCATGTGGGGAAGCGGTTGGTTTATCAATCAACTTGCTCTGTGGGCTTTAAGTATTGATGTCCCGTGGGTGGTGGCACTGCTGCTGCTAGTGGTATTGAGGCTCGGAACCGGAGTCCCTTCAGCACCGGGAAACATTGGGGTTTTTCACTATCTATGCATTCTAACCCTCGGCCTGTTCGACGTAGAGCCCAGCCTGGCTTTCAGCTATGGGGTGGTACTTCACCTACTAGTCATGATACTGCCCACTTTTGTCGGCATTACTTGTCTGTGGATGACCAAAGAAGATATCTGGCATTGGCGGCGAGCCGTTGCTTCGCCAGAGGGCGTAGAATGAGAGCTTCCTGGGATTCGATCTTGTGCCTCGGCATACTGAGCTGGGACTTCTTGTGGCAGCGTCACCAGACGCTGATGATGCGATTCGTGCAGGATGGCATTCCGGTACTCTACGTAGAACCGCTGGGCGTTCGAACACCGGGTCGTGCCGATTGGCGGCGGATCTTGACCCGCCTGCGTAACTGGTGGCGCGGGCGACCATGGGGTCTGGAGCAACGCTGTCCCGGCCTTTATGTCTGGCACCCCCTTATCTTGCCCTTTCACAATGCCAACTGGCTGCGACCACTAAATCGTCAAGTTACAGTGCGATGGTTACGTGAGGTTCTACGACACTTGGGGATGCAGG
>DAOUEM010000283.1:0-1874 GCA_034430555.1 Anaerolineae bacterium
GCCCTACGAGCAGCTTTACACCAACGGGCTAACATTGCTGGACCTGGCCGGGCTGCCCCTGCTGGCGCGTGAGCGTGATTCTTCGTATCCCCTGGTGATCGCGGGCGGGCACGCCTGCTATAACCCGGAGCCGATGACCGACTTCATCGATGCCTTTGTGATCGGCGAGGGGGAAGAGATCATCGTCGAGATCGCGCGGGTCTTGATGCAGTATAAGCACGCGCCGCGTGAAACCCAGCTTCGCGAACTGGCCAAACTACAGGGGCTGTACGTGCCCCGTTTATACGACGTGACCTATGACGAAGCCGGTCACATCGAGTCGATTCAGCCCAATAATGACGGCGTACCGGCCACCGTGCTCAAGCGAATCGTACCGGTGCTGGGGCCGCCCTTTACCCGCTTCCTGGTGCCTAACGTGGACACGGTGCACAACCGCGCCCCGATCGAGATCATGCGCGGCTGCACGCGCGGCTGTCGCTTCTGCCATGCCGGTATGGTGACGCGCCCGGTCCGCGAGCGCAGCGTCGAGGAAATCGTGGCGGCGGTGGATGAAATCGTCCGTTATACGGGCTTTGAGGATATCGGGCTGCTCAGCCTGTCGTCGTCGGATTATGGTGATGTCAAGCGACTGGTCCGCGAGATCGGGCAGCGCTATGGCCGCAAAGGGCTGAGCGTCAGCCTGCCCAGCCTGCGTATCGAGACAACCAGCGTCGACCTGCTGGATGCCCTGGCGGATGCCCGGCGCGGTGGGTTCACCCTGGCCCCGGAAGCAGCCACCGAAAAAATGCGCCAGATCATCAATAAGTACGTGCCGCATCAGCAGGTCCTGGAAACTGCCCACGAGGTTTATGCGCGCGGCTGGCGCACCATCAAGCTGTACTTCATGATCGGCCATCCAGAGGAAACGCTGGAAGACGTTCAGGCCATTGCCGACCTGGCAAAAGCGGTACTGGCCGAAGGTCGCAAGGTGCATGGCAACAAGGCCAACGTGAACGTGGGTGTGAGCACTTTCGTGCCCAAGCCGCATACGCCCTTTCAGTGGGTGCCGCTCGACGAACTGACCAACATCGAGGCCAAGCAAGACCTGCTCAAGCGGGAACTGCGCAGCAAGGGGCTGCGCCTGCGCTGGAACAGCCCGCGCGAGACCGTACTGGAAGCATTCCTCAGCCGGGGCGACCGCCGCCTGGGTCCGGTGATCCGGCGGGCGTGGGAGTTGGGCAGCCGCTTTGACGCCTGGCAGGATCACTACAAGCCTGATGCCTGGCAGCAGGCCTTTGATGAATTTGGCCTGGACACGCGGTTTTACACCCACCGTCCCCGCGACCTGGACGAGGTGTTCCCCTGGGAGCACATCAGCGTAGCCGTCAAAAAGCAGTTTTTACAGGAGGACTACCTGTGGTCACAGCGCGGCGAGATTCGCATCGACTGCCGCGATAAGTGTTTTGCCTGCGGTATTCTGTCCAAGTTCTCGCAAGTTCGCTCGGAGACTCCCGCCGACGCCTGGAAGTGCCCGCCGGTCAAACCCAAACATCTGCGCGGCAAACAGCAGCAGGACATCATCCCCCTGACTCCTGCCTGAGCGCCGGCTACCCGGCCATAACACGGCGGGCGATCTCGGTCAGGTGAGATCGCCCGCTGTCGTGTTGGAAGTGGGTTATTCGTTGCTGATTACTTCGATGACCACCAGAAACGCACCGTCGTTATCGTCGAAGAAGTCATCGTTGATGCCGAAGAGCAGCGGGCCGTCGGTTTCAGCGCGGAAGGTGCCGCCGTTCATGATGGCAAACGGCGGGTCATCGCCGATGCGTCCCAGCAGCGCGCCGACCCGGGCTTCCGGCACCGGGTAGGAAGGCGGTTCCGGTAAGTCGAGCAAC
>DAOUEM010000284.1:0-3759 GCA_034430555.1 Anaerolineae bacterium
CGGCACACGACCGCGCCGCGCGACGACAAAGCGCCAGGTCAGCAGGTTCACGCGCACATCCAGCCGAATCACTCGGGCGGGCTGCCGCTTATTCTTCAGGACGAGGTTGCGTTCGTCAAACAACAACTCGCGCCCGCTGGGCCAATAGCGTTTAAGCAGGCGATCGCCGACGTACGCCGCCCCGATGGCCGCGCCAATCGCCCCCGGGATCAGCAGCAGGCCAACCACCGATGAATACAGACCCAGCGAGTCCAGCAGCGACGGCCCAACGAACACGACAACAAGAAGCACCACAAAGGCCAGCAGCGGCACGACCACACGAATCCCCAGGTGTTCCGCATCCACGGCAAGATGCTGCATCGCGCGCTCATCGTAATCCGCAGCGGCCGGTGTAAGAGAAAGCTCTGTCATCTGTTTTATGCCCCAGTGCTCCACAATGCCCGGTCGAATTTCAAGCCGAAATTCTAACACAGAACCGGCGGAAACGGTCATCCCAGCACGAAATAGCACCGGACCGCTGCCTTCACGCCGCAAACTGGTCAATCCACCCAACCAGACGACTGTCAACGCTGTGCAGGTTACTTAACCGCCTGGCATTGTTTCAATCAGAGGGTTCGTGTATGTTTTGATTGAGCTGACCGCAGGCCCAGCCCAAGGAAATTACTTATGTTAACAGCACCGCTTACCATTGGTATCGAAGAAGAATACCAGATTATTGACCCCCAATCACGACGCCTGACGTCCTACGTTCAGCAGTTGATGAACCAGGGCCGGGTCGTGCTGGGTGATCAGATCAAACAAGAGTTTATGCAGTCGCAGATCGAAGTCGGCAGCCACATCTGCCGCAATATCAAAGAAGCGCGGCAGGAGCTTATCCGGTTGCGCCGCTCGGTCACCGAGGTCGCCCAGCAGAACGGGGCGGTCATCGCAGCCGCTTCGACTCACCCGTTTTCCCGCTGGTCAGAGCAGGCCATCAGCGAAGGTGACCGCTACAAAGACCTGGAAAACGACATGCAAGAAGTCGGGCGGCGGTTGCTGATTTTTGGCATGCACGTTCACCTGGGATTTGGGACTTCACACGACACACTGGAACTGCTGATCGACATTGAAAACCAACTGCGTTATTTTTTGCCGCACCTGCTGGCGCTGAGCACCAGTTCCCCCTTCTGGCATGGCCGCGACACCGGCCTGAAAAGCTACCGCAGCATCGTCTTCCAGAGCCTGCCGCGCACCGGTATCCCGCCCACGTTCGATTCGTTTGACGAGTACCGGCACATGGTCCAGGTGCTGGCCAAGGTCGGATCGCTGGGCAAGGGCAAGGACCCGAATAAGGCCGATTACACCAAGATATGGTGGGATGCCCGCCCGCAGCCTTCACTCGGCACCTTGGAAATCCGCGTGACCGACATGTGCACCACCGTGGATGAAGCCATCTGTCTGGCGGCGTTGATTCAATCGCTGGCGGCCAAGCTGATCAAGCTCCGCAACCAGAACCAGAGCTGGCGCATCTACCGCAGCAAGCTGATTGAAGAGAATAAGTGGCGCGCCGTCCGCTACGGGATCGATGGCAAGCTGGTCGATTTTGGCATCGCGGAGGAAGTACCGATGCGCTTCCTGGCCCGTGAGATGCTCGAGATCGTCGACGACGTGGTGGATGAACTGGGCACGCGTGAGGATGTCCAGTATGTGCACACCATACTGGACGAGGGCACCAGCGCTGATCGCCAGCTCAGTATTTATCGCAAAGCACTGGCCGATGGCGCCACAGAAGAGGAAGCCCTGATCGCCGTGGTCGATCAACTGATCGCGGAAACGGCGCAGGACTGGAAGTAGCCTGGCCGGCAGGTACGCGACCTACGCCAGATCACGCTCCTTGGCGGCGATCACGATGGCGCGCCCCGATCGATCCTCGTACGGGTCAAACGGGGTGAGATCGGGATTCAAGACGCTTTGCACGGCAAAGCCGGTGCGCTGCAAGAGCGTGCCCACCGCCTGCAGCGCATAGCCGCGAAAGACGTGCGTCTCATCCTCGCGCAGCCAGCACTCGCCATCATGCCGATACATGATATAGGCGCGGGTGCTGGCGAGCGTCTCATAACTAAAGCGGCTGCACACAACCAGCGTCAGCGCGTCAGGATCGTCGAATAACACTTGATCGCCATTGCCCCACTGGTTCGCCAGGCCGCTGATGGTTGCCAGGTCAAAGAGCAGCATTTTATCCACGCCCAGGGCGCGATTAGCCATCTGGAATACCGTCTCAAGGTCGCGAATGCTGCGCAGTTCGTTCAGGGTATTCATGGAGATGACCAGGTCGTAATCAGTGCCGGGGTCGAGCGACAGCATATCCTGCTGCTGCCATTCGACAGAAGTCCCCATCTCCTGGGCGAGCTGCTGCGCCTCGGCCAGCATCGCCGCGGAGCGGTCCACGGCGGTGATGCGAAAGCCGTTGGCACTGAACCAGCAGGCGCTCTCGCCCACGCCGCAACCCAGCTCAAGGATGCGCCGCCCCAACCAGCCCACTGACTGAATCCGATCAAACACACGCGCGCGCAGCTGCTCGCTCTCCCTGGACAGGCCAGCGGCTCGATAGATACGCGATAGGGCTGTATAAGTGTCGGCCATGGCCACTCCCATCCACTCAAGACCGGCTATCCGCCATCATTGCTGGTCAGTTATATCACTGCCTGAACAATTGCGCTGTACTGAAGATTTCCTGGTACGTCACCGAAAATATCACGAGGCTTTCGATCTGGCTCATGTCCGTTCCTGCCGGAAGCCGGTAGTTTTGACTGCCGACGGTACCTTGCAGCGGTCCCCAATCCAGGCTGAGGCCACCTTCGCGCAGTTCTTCCAGGGTACGCGGCGATTCATGCATCGAGAAGTACAGGTGCAGTTGTGGGCCGTGGCGGACCTCAAAGTTCTCCAAGCGAATCACCCAGCTGCCGTTGGCCTCTTCGTACACGGTCACCGTGCCGCTCGCCCGGCGCACGGCATCGATCTCTGTAAACTCCCCGGTGGCGTAAACCAGCGGTCCCTGCATGTCCGGCATGGCCTGGTCGGCCTCCGGCACGACGACCGGAGCGGCCAGGCTGGTCGCGATCAACGCCTCGGCGAAAGCCCGGTCTTCGGCGGCGATTGCTTCCACCACGGGTTGTTCATCGGGCGGCAGGTCCATCAGGCCAGGCAGGACTTCGGCGACCACCGATCGATTGATTAACGGCCACCACAAGGGGAAGGCGAACAAGATCGCCACTACCCCCGCCCCTATTGCCAGGATAAACCACCGTGTGCGCACGCGGCACCCCTCCCGCCCGAACGACCTGCACCGCCCGGCTGACCGGTCGTACCGGGTCCGGTCAGCGTTCCGGGCAATGTGGCTAGACATTCGTTAGTAGTACTCAAAGAGCACTCCAAAATCAACTATAGTATAATATAATGACAAGGTGGAAATTATACACAGTTCTGGATATACCAGCGAGGTCACTCTTATAATCGCCAGTTAAGCCCGGCCAGGAACAACGACCCGGGACACAACCAAACTGGTGGTGAGGATATTCCGGGCCTGGATGTTAGGCCTGGGCAGTAATCGGCATAACCCGTCCACCAGGACGTTGCCACTACAAAATAAAAAAGGTAAGCTTGCAGGTAACAATGAACTTTCTTTGCTGCATTACGCCCCCTACTCAATATGGGATATGACGTGGATTATGGTATCTGAATTTTCCGACATTCGATTGTGGCTGGGCATCGTCATCTCGG
>DAOUEM010000285.1:0-16074 GCA_034430555.1 Anaerolineae bacterium
TCTGGCGGCAGGAAGGCTTAAAAGTACCGGCCAAACAACCGAAAAGAGGCCGTTTATGGCTCAATGATGGGTCCTGTATTCGGCTGCGCCCGCTATATGCCAATCATGTGTGGCGCTATGACTTCATGCAAGGCCCTACCCACAATGGCGTGTCATACCGCATCTTGAACATCATTGACGAGTTCACCCGTGAGTGTCTATGCTGCCGGGTAGCACGGCAGCTCAATCATGAGGCGGTCATCGATGCCCTGGCTCGTTTATTTTGGACACGCGGCACTCCGGCTCATATCCGTTTAGACAATGGCTCGGAGTTCACCGCCAAGCGCGTTCGGGAGTGGTTGCATAGACTCACGGTCAAGCCGCTGTTTATTGAACCAGGCAGTCCTTGGGAGAACGGTTATGTTGAGAGCTTCAATGGCAAGATGCGGGATGAACTGCTCAATGGCGAAATCTTCTACTCGCTGAAAGAGGCTCAAATTCTGATTGAGCAATGGCGCATGGATTACAATACCATTCGGCCTCACAGTTCATTAGGCTACCGTCCACCAGCACCGCAGGCTATACTGGTGCAGCCGGTCATAACTACGGCGATACTAACTTAAACTTTGGTACATATTCTTGGGGCAGGTCAGGTGGCTTTTCCGGGGGCTGTAACATTGTTACAGGGTTTGTTACAGCCTCAACGGGCAGGCATCCCTGCAAACGAGAGACCACCGCCGCCGCCAGTTCGTCTAGGACGGCTCGAAAGGGACAGCCGCCACCTCCCTGTCCTCACCGGCCGTGAGCAAGTAAGGACTCTCGGCATCAAGTGAGAGCTGATTCTTCACCACAAAAGCCCGGTGCAGCGCCCTTCGTGTCAGTTCCTCTTCCACCACCTGCCAGCGCCGGTCCATCTCGGCTCGCCACTGCTCTTCAAGCTCTCGTTTGAGCCGTTGCTGCTCCTGGCGGTAGAGGTCGAAGCTGAGCTGGGCCAGCTGTGCACCCACCGAGTGCAGGGCAAACGGCGCGACCGTACCCATGAAGATGGCGAAACCCAGCTTGATAAAATCCAGCGTTGACAGCACCAGGCCCGTGCTTTCCAGGATGGGCATGGTCGCCGTGAAGATGTTGGCTGCCAGCACCAGGACGAACACCATCCGTGAGAACCACTGCAGGGACGTATCGGGCATTTCGTCGTAGTCGGGCACCGGGACCAGTCCCAGCCGGACCTTGATGCCACGCCAGAGAGATGGCAGAGTCAGCACACGCCTGGGCAGGTCCTTCTGCAGGCGTTGACGGGTGGCGGCGAAAGCCACGTACACCATCGAGCCTTCGGTCAGGACCACGCCCAACGCCCCGACAAGAGAGGCCCAGATCGTGCCCGGATGCGCAGCGACGCTGCTGAAGGCCTTGAAGGTCTTGTCGGCTGAGATCACCATGCTGCTGACGCAGATCACAGCCAGAAATACCGGCATGAGTGAGATGGCCCCGATCAGGGCGCGGGCGACATGTTTGTTGTCGTGCACCAGGTCTCTGGTGCCGGGTTCGGGCTTCGGATGACGGACAACCATCTTCCCTGGTGAACACGCCCAGTTCCCTGCCAACCGCCGCCATCTCCGACCAGGGATCGGCCCCGGCGCTGTCGTCTATGAAGACCTTGACATCAGCCTGGCGGAACGGCGGCGCGACCTTGTTTTTCTTGGTTTCCAGCCGCAGCGTACGGGCCACGACCTCGCCGGTCCCCGCGTCCTTGAGGGTATCGCCCTGAGCACGCATCTTGGCGATGATCGAGCAGTGATGGCGCAGGGCGCGGCCACCAGGGTAAGTATCCGGGTCGCCGTAGGACACGCCGATCTTGCTGCGGGCCTGGTTGATGAACAGCAGCTTGAGCATCTTCATGATTGTTGCGGTTGCTGTATTCATAGGCTGATAGGCTCCTTTTGGGGTTTCGTGTGGGGTTGTCATTTTGGGTCAGTTGGGGATTGGTGATCGCGCGTTTCCTGTCCATCCTCCTCCGTGTCCAGTTCTGTACGCGCCTCCAGACGCGCCTCGGGGAAGTTCTTGCGCGCATACTCGCCGAAGTGCAGCTCTGCCGCCGCGTCGTAAGCCAGCGCCGCCTCGACCGGGTCGTCGTAGTAACCCAGGAAGATCTGCCGGCGGTGGGGGAAGAAACGCGCCTGCCACTTGCCGTGATGGTCGTGCCAGGTCACGCCTTTGTAGCCCGAGATGTTTTTGCCGATCTTGCGGTTCCAGCCGTTCTGCTCGCGGGTGACGAAACGCAGGTTGGCGCGGGTATTGTAAAGCTTGTCGCCGTTGATGTGGTCCACGAACTGGCCGGGCCGGGCATCCATGATCAGGCGGTGCATGTACAGGTACGGGTAGCCCCCGTTGAGGTGGATGCGCGAAGCCGCATAGCCATTGTGGGTGCAGTGCCAGGTGTACTGGGACAGCCAGGCGTAGTTGGCGTCGTCGACAAGTGTGGTCAAACCACGGGTGACGGGAATAGATCGGGGCATGAGAGGTGACCTGCGGGGGGGATAGGGGAATCAAAAACGGCCGAAAGGCTCGGTTCTGGTCTCTCAGATTCGGTTCATTCGTGGGGATGCTGCGGGTGGGGTGTTTCGCTCTTCCTTATTATACCACGGGTTTCCTGCTGCCCTCTAAAATGCGAATGCCATAATGGATGAAGGGTTCTTCACTCCGAGATTCTCGGATGCCGTGCAGCCTGGTTTTACCCGGCACCTGATTGTGATATTATGAGAATTGAAGAGATTCGCCCCTTTCCCCAGTGTTGGGTCGCCTCATTAACGCGCCATCCCCGCAGCGCGAGCACCGCTAATTCACACCATCCGTCATTTAAACAACCAAGCAGGGGGTAGGACCATGTCTGATCGCCTGACCATCCGCACCTTTGGCGGCTTATCGGTCGAACTGGATGGCACCCCTGTCTCCAGTTTTAACCAGAAGAAGGTCCCGGCGCTGCTGGTCTACCTGGCTTGCACCGGTCGTTCGCACCCTCGCGAGCCGGTGGCGGAACTGTTCTGGGAAGGACGCACTCAATCCGCCTCGCTTCGTAATCTGGGTGTAGCCCTGACGAACTTACGGAAGACTGTCGGGGCTTTCGTACTGACCGACGATGCCCTGGCCATGAACCCGGACAGTGATTGGTGGCTGGATGCGGCAGCATTCGAAAAGATGCTGTCTGAGGCAGATGAGCAGCAGATTACTGCGGCTGTAGAACTCTATAAGGGCAACTTCCTGGATGGCTTCTCTGTGGACAGCGCAGCATTTGAAGAGTGGACCACACGCGAGCGTGAACGGCTGCGCTTACGCATGCAGAGCGCACTGGATGCCCTGATAGCCTTACATCTGGAGCGCGGCGAACATGATGCCGGAATCACGCGCGCCAACCAGCTGCTGGCACTGGACAACTTACGTGAGAAGAGCCACCGCCAGTTAATGCTGCTGCTTCACAACGCTGGTGAACGTGAAGCCGCCCTGGCGCAATATGACACGCTCAGCCGCCTGCTGGAAGCGGAACTGCAGGTCGAACCCACGGCTGAGAGTAAAACACTGGTGGAGCGTCTGCGTGCCGGCGAAGAGATGGTGACCGAACTAGCAACTACCACCACCTCACCACGAGAGATCACCAATCCCTACAAAGGCCTGCGCGCCTTTCAGGAAGCTGACGCTGTTGACTTTTTCGGACGGGAGACCCTGACCCAACACCTGCTGGACCGGCTGACCGAGGAAGTATCCTTTGCGCGTTTCCTGGCTGTGGTCGGACCCAGCGGCTGCGGTAAATCGAGTGTGATCAAAGCCGGGCTTATCCCGGCCATCCGGCGCGGTGCGCTGCCGGGTTCATCCGATTGGCAGGTAGTAGAGATCGTGCCAGGTAGCCATCCCTTCGAGGAACTTGAGATCGCCCTCACCCGCCTGGCAGCAAACCCGCCGACCGACTTGATGACCCAGTTGAAGCGAGACAAGCGCGGTATCCTCAGAGCCGTTCGCATGGTCTTGCCCGAAGAAGAAAGCCAGCTACTACTGGTCATCGACCAGTTCGAGGAAGTTTTTACGCTGGTATCTGAGGCAGCCACCACCAGGCACCTGCTGGACAGTCTCTACGCCGCTGTCACTGCACCTCGTACGCCCCTGCGCGTGGTCATCACCCTGCGCGGCGACTTCTTCGACCGGCCGCTGATGTATCCCCCCTTTGGTGAGATGGTCTGCCATCGCACCGAAGCCATCATGCCGATGACGACCGAGGAGCTGGAGCAGGCCGTCACCTGCCCGGCAGCGCGCGTCGGCGTCTCGCTTGAAACTGGCCTGGCGACCACGATTGTGAGTGAAGTCGTGGAGCGGCCTGGTTCGCTGCCCATGCTGCAGTACGCGCTGACCGAGTTGTTTGGACCAACGGGACAACGGCACCCTGACCCTGGCCACCTACCAGGACATCGGCGGCACGCTGGGCGCGCTAACCCGGCAGACCGATGCGGTCTATGCCAGGTTCACACCATCACAGCAGGAAGCCGCTCGCCAGGTCTGCCTGCGGCTGGTCACGTTGGGCGAAGGCACGGAGGACATCCGCCGGCGCACGCTCAAGAGCGAACTGCTTTCGGCAGGCGGGGAAGCCACCCAGACCGTACTTGATGCTTTCGACCGGTCACGCTTGCTGACCTTCGACCAGGACTTCGTCACCGGCGAACCCAGCGTTGAACTGGCCCATGAAGCCATCATCCGTGAGTGTGGGCAGTTGCGGACCTGGTTGGACGAGAGCCGCGACGATGTGCGCTTACAGCGTTTGTTGGCGGGAGCGGCAACTCACTGGATAGAGGCTGGGTGCGATCCCAGCTACCTGCTGCTTGGCTCGCGGTTGGCGCAGTTCCGAGAGTGGGCGGCAACCACACAGGTCTCCCTCACCCAGAAGGAACAAGCCTTCCTTGAAACAAGCATTACAGAAGAACAGCAGCAGATGACCCGACGGCGGCGGGTACGCAACCTGGTGTTCACCGTCCTGGTCATCATCGCGGTCGTGATGGCCGGCTTGGCACTAGTAGCACGTGATCGGGAGCGGATGGCTGCTCGCGAAGCAGAAGTGCGTCATAGCTTGGCCCTGTCCGCTAGCGCACAGGAGGCGGTGCTTACCTATAATACCGATCTTGCGGTTGCCCTGGCACTGGAAGCCTACAGCATCGAGGATCCGCCAGTCGAAGCGGAGCGGGCGGTGGCCGCTGCCATCTATGCGCCGGGCACACGCCGTGTCTTCACAGGTCATGAAGGACCAATCACCAGTGTAGATATCAGCCCGGATGGCCGCTATGCACTCTCCGCCGGGGGACTCCGACGGAGTCATGTGGGTGACATCGAGCGCTATGTACCTGATCCTATTCAAGACTACACCGTGCGGATGTGGAACCTGGAAACCGGCGAGGAAGTCGGCTGCTTTGAGGGTCATGAAGGGTCGGTATGGGATGTAGCTTTCGGCCCCGACGGACTCACCGCGCTCTCAGCTTCATCAGACAAGACCCTGATTCTCTGGGATGTCGATCCAGCTTCACCATCGTTTGGCGAGCTCATCCGCCGTTTGGAAGGCCATGAATTCGAGGTGCGGAGCGTGGCCTTCAGCCCAGATGGTCAAGCGGCCCTGTCTGGGGATGCGAACTACAATCTTTATCTGTGGGACGTCGAGAGTGGACAGCAGGAACGCCGCTTTCGTGCTGAGAATGTAGAGCCAAGTCTACATGGTGGCAGCAACATATGGAATATCGCGTTCAGTTCAGATGGTCGCACTGCTCTGGCCGGCTATGAGAGTGGTGTGGCGGTTCTATGGAATCTGGCGACAGGCGAGGAACTCCGCAGACTTGAACTGCGCTACAGTGCAGATGAAACGCTGGCCGTAGCCCTCAGCCCAGACAGTCACTACGCGCTTACAGGTAATATCGAGCATATTGCCGGTACTTACGACGACTTTGCCATCTACATGATGATCTTGTGGGATCTGGAAACCGGTGAAGAAGTCCAACGCTATTACCACGGTTGTTTCGCTGTCACCGGCGTGGCCTTCAATCCGGATGGCCTGACCGCGATTTCAGTCGACGACGGCCTTATCCTGTACCTGTGGGACCTCCAGACAGGCCAGGTCCTTCATCGCCTGTCCGGGCACACCGGACCAATAACAGACGTAGCTCTAACATCCGATGGCCGGCGTGCGCTCACCAGTGCTGAGGATGGCACACTGCGGTTGTGGGATCTCCATAACGGTGCGGAGGTCTACCGTTTGCCTGTTGACTGGGTCGTAGCCGTTGCCCTCAGTCCAGACGGCCACACTGCTGCCACAGGCAGCCTGCGCAACGCAGTCGCCCTGTGGGATGTCGAGACAGGAACGATGATCCGCCAGCTGCAGGGGCACAATGACTCGGTGATGGCCGTGGCCTTTGCGCCCGACGGACGGACGCTTTTTTCTGGAGGGCAGGATGGAAGGATCCTGCTGTGGGACGTGGAGACCGGTGAACAGATTGAACGCCTGGTTTTCCGTGATGTGGTCGCGCCGGTTACTGGCATTGCCGTCAGCCCTGGCGGCCGCTATCTATTGGTCAGCTCCAGGGGAGCAGCAGATGTCTACTCAGACGGCACACCAGAAACTCACAAATTAGTGCTATTTGATCTGGAGACGCGTGACGTGGTTCGCACTTTTGAGGGCCACCTAGATCCGGTGAACAGCGTGGCGATCAGCCCGGATGGGCGCTATGGGCTCTCCGGGTCAAACGACTTCACCCTACGCCTATGGGACCTTGCTACCGGTGAGGAAATCCGTCGTTTCACGAATCACATCGGCAATGTGTACCGGGTGGCGATTAGTTCAGATGGGCGCTACGCCCTGTCAGGTTCTACCGATCGGTCGATGATCATGTGGGATATGGCGACAGGGGAAGAACTGCATCGCTTTGAGGGTCACAGCGAGGTGATATACGGTGGGGCATTCAGCCCGGACGGCCGTTTCGCGCTCTCTGGTGGCAACGACCGGCAATTGATATTGTGGGATGTTGAAACGGGCGAGGAACTCCGACGATACCGAGACCTGTGGCGGATTTGGGATGTAGTGGCGATAAGTGCAGATGGGCGCGATATGCTGTCAGGATCGGAGCACCACCCACCCTTGTGGCGGATCTCAGATACGCCGGATGAGATCATCGCCTGGGGCTATGAGAACCGGTACATCCGCGAGCTGTCCTGCCTGGAACGCCAGACCTACGGTGTCGAGCCGCTTTGCACCCCCGGTGAAACCTTACCGACGCGCACCCCTTACCTCACGTTGACGCCCAGTCTGGTGCCCTCAATGACGCCAACCATAAACTGGACACAGGTTACCGCTACGCCCACCTGGACGCCGTTTCCCTCATTGACGCCCACGGCCACGCCTGAAAAGCCCACACCGGAACCTCAGGGCGAGTTAACTCCAGGCGTGATGGTCATGGGCAGTTATTTGCTTAATGGCCGCGACCAGTGGACCTACTCTGGTACGGCCCAGCAGACGATTTCCATCAATTTTAATGGTGTCGGTCAAAAGCTTATTATCTTGAACCCAGATGGCTCGTTGCTCCTGGAAAGCAACGGACCAAGCATCGGACCTGTTGCACTGCCCGATACCGGCACTTACGCGTTCATCATCGAAAGCGAGACATCGATGCCCGGTTCCTACATGCTGACGATAAACCAGGAGTAACCTTCAACCAGGTCATGCTCCGTACATGCGGTATAACGGTCAGGGAGAGGCAGTCACAGGCCGCCTCTCTGGATTCCGGAACGGTTCTGGGATGCTGGGCAGCAATTCAGTCTTGTTCAAACCCGTAATTCTCAAACTTGAGCGTCCGGCTGTTTTCAGTCACCGTACGCATCGTGTCTTGCTCAAACCCTTCGCGCCGATAAGCGGTGATCTCCAGCGACACCTCGACCTCGCAGCCCGTTAAGGCTGTGAGGTGCTGCAAGACCCTATCGACAATGGTGCCCATATCACTGACTGCTCGCCGCGCGTTCAGCTGGACCCTGCCGTGATAACGCTTATGGGACACCGTCGGCGGTGCGGCTGTTGTGTTCCTCGGGAGATACGGGAGGCGAGTGATTGGAGGTTCGAAAACAGCCGAATGGCTTGGCTCTGGTCTCTCAGATTCAATCAATCATGGGGAAGGGATACCGCTTTTCGCTTGTATTGTGATTATGTCTCACATAAAGTAGTGAATATTAGCCAACATTGTAAGCAATTTTCTCACGAGGCCACATGGTTCATCAAAGCCAGAAGATCACCCTCTCTCGACTTGAGTCACAACTTTGGGAAGCGGCCAATATTTTACGTGGCCCGGTTGATGCTGCTGACTTTAAAAGCTATATCATCCCTTTGCTTTTCTTCAAACGAATATCCGATGTCTACAAAGAAGAGTGGGAACGTGCACGCGAAGAATCTGGCGGTGATGAGGAATATGCCAGATTCGCAGAAAATCACCGTTTTCAGATACCGCTAGGCTGCTCTTGGGATAGTGTACGGACAAGGTCGTCTGATATAGGACGGGCACTTCAATTTGCGTTTCGTGACATCGAAAAAGAAAACCCCGACACATTGTACGGCATCTTTGGCGATGCGCAGTGGACGAACAAAGAGCGTCTATCTGATGCTTTACTTCGTGACTTGATTGAGCACTTTTCTCAGCTTTACCTTGCCAACGGCAACATAAGCACAGATATCCTCGGCCAAGCCTATGAGTATCTGATAAAACAATTCGCAGATGCTACCAACAAGAAGGCCGGCGAGTTCTATACCCCACGCAGCATCGTCGCCTTGATGATCAATATCCTCAATCCGCAAGAAGGAGAAACGATATACGACCCAGCTTGTGGGACTGGCGGGATGCTTCTCGAAGCGATTAACCACGTCCGAGAATCCGGCGGGCAGGTTAACACGCTTTTTGGCAGGTTGTACGGTCAGGAAAAGAACCTGACAACCTCAAGCGTAGCTCGCATTAACTTGCTGCTGCACGGCATTGAAGACTTCAACATTGTGCGGGGTGACACCCTGAGACAGCCGGCGTTCTATCATCCTTCCGGCGGACTTCAGCAGTTCGACATTGTCATCGCCAATCCCCCTTTCTCACTGCAAAACTGGGGGGATGACGTGTGGCTCAATGACCCGTACGGACGTAATTTCGCAGGCATGCCACCTTCCAAGAATGGTGACTTCGCCTGGGTGCAGCACATGATACGATGTATGCACCCGGAGACAGGGCGGATGGCTGTCGTCCTGCCACACGGTGTGCTTTTCCGGGGTGGAAAAGAGGGAGATATCCGGCGAAAGTTATTGGAGATGGACCTGCTTGACACGGTCATCGGACTTGGCCCGAATTTGTTCTATGGCACCGGATTGGCGGCGTGTATCCTGATCTTCCGCGCCAATAAACCTGAGTACCGTCGGGAAAAGGTGCTATTCATCGACGCTTCCGAACTCTACCGCAGTGGTCGCAACCAGAACACGCTCGAGCCAGAGCACTCCGACCAGATACTCGCCTGGTATCAGGGATATGGGGAAGTTGAGGGTAAAACCTACGTTGCTACTCTCAATGAAATCGCCGACAACGACTGGAACCTCAACATCCCACGTTATGTTGAACCGATCATCGAGGAAGAGACGATCACCGTCGAGGAAGCAATCGATGACCTCAAAATGGCCTTGGGCGATGCTTACCAGGCTGAAGAGCACCTGAAGCACCTGTTGAGACAATCGGGGTTGATGGAATGAGTCAGTTGTCGTTACCGCTTGAGCCTATCTCCCAGCAGCAGCTTGAGTCCTATCTCTGGGGCGCGGCGAACCTGCTGCGCGGCCACATGGATGCCGGCGACTACAAGCAGTTCATCTTCCCGCTGCTGTTCTTCAAGCGGTTATGCGACATCTACGACGAAGAGCGTGAGGAAGCCGTCGAGTTATACGGGGAAGACTTCGCCGAGGATCACCGTTTCCAGATACCTGAAGGGGCACATTGGGAAGACGTCCGGCAGCAGGCCAGCAACGTAGGCAGCGCCATTCAAGACGCGATGCGGGCCATCGAGACCGCCAACCAGGACCAGCTTTACGGCATCTTTGGCGATGCGCAGTGGACCAACAAGGAGCGCCTGCCGGATCACCTGCTGCGTGACATGATGGAGCACTTCGGCCAGCACAAGCTGACGCTGGCCAACGTGCCCGAGGACGAACTCGGCCAGGCGTATGAGTTTCTCATCAAGAAGTTCGCCGACGACAGCGGCCACACCGCCGCCGAATTCTACACCAACCGCACTGTCGTCCACCTGATGACGTTGATGCTCGAACCGCAGCCGGGTGAATCCATCTGCGACCCAACGTGCGGCTCAGGCGGTATGCTGCTCTCCTGCGTGGCGGAGCTGCAGCGGCAGGAAAAAGAGTGGCGCAACGTCAAACTCTACGGGCAGGAGATCAACCTGCTGACCTCGTCCATCGCCCGCATGAACCTGTTCCTGCACGGCATCGAGGACTTCCGCATCGTGCGCGCGGACACGCTGGCCCAACCGGCGTTTTTCGATGCTGACGGGCTGATGTTGTTCGACGTGTGCCTGGCCAATCCCCCCTACTCGATCAAGCAGTGGGACCGCGACGCCTTCGCCGAAGACCCCTACGGGCGCAACCTGTACGGCACACCGCCCCAGGGGCGCGCCGACTACGCCTTCTTCCAGCACATCATCGCCAGCCTGAAGCCGGATACCGGGCGCTGCGCAATTCTGTTCCCGCATGGCGTGCTGTTCCGCGACGAAGAGCAGGACATGCGCCGCAAGCTGGTCGAGGATGACGTGGTGGAGTGCGTGCTGGGGTTGGGACCGAACCTTTTCTACAACTCGCCGATGGAGGCGTGTGTGGTCGTCTGCCGGATGAACAAGCCGCCGGCGCAGCGCGGCAAAATCCTGTTCATCAACGCCATCAACGCAATCATCCGGGAACGAGCAGAGAGCCGGCTGACTGACAAACACCAGCAAAAGATACTCGATGCCTATCACGATCTGGCCGACAATGAGCACTTCTCGCGGATGGTCGACATCGACGAGATCGCCGGCAACAACTACAGCCTGAACATCGCGCTTTACGTGCGGCCCGAGGACGCCAACAACAACGGCCCGCAAAAGCCGCTGCACGAGGTGATCGCCGACTGGCAGCGCAGTTCCATTGCATTGCGCGCTTCGATGGATGAGCTTTTCGCGACGTTGGAGGAGGCCGGGCTTGATGCCTAATCTGCCTGATGACTGGAACACCTATCGCTTTGACCAGATCGCGTTTAGCGTGGGCGAGCGTATTGACCCTGCCGATGCTGACGTGGATATCTACGTTGGGCTGGAGCACCTCGAACCGGAGTCGTTGCACATCCGCGAGTGGGGACATCCCAGCGATGTGACCGGAACCAAGCTCAGTTTCAGCGCTGGCGACATCATCTTCGGCAGGCGGGTCTTGCCCATCCCGCCCGGTGCCAGGATGGTGATCAGGCGGACCTCTGGGTCAGCCAGTAAGTCTGCCAGTTGGACCAGTTCCTGCTCACGTCCAATGAAAGGGGTTGTTTGGGCCGGTAGGTTGTGCGGCCAGTGGGTGGTCGCCTCCAAAGTATCAAGCAGGCCCAGTGTAGTAGCACGCTCGACCACCTGCTCGCGACCGCTCACGCCCAGCTTGTCGTAGATCTGGCGGTTGTACCACTTCACTGTACTGGTCGCGACCACCAGGCAATCAGCGATCTCGCGGTCGGACATACCCTCGGCCAGCAGCGCCAGGATGTCCGTTTCCCGCGGGGTGAACGGCTCAATAAACGGCTGTTCCTCGCCAGGAGATGGCTGGCCCATACAAGCCCTCCTCTGATGGGTAGTTTCATCTGCACGGCATGTCAGAATACGGCACTCGGAGAAGTCAATATGGAGCGGAATGGCCGAGCCAGCAGTGAGGAAAAGCGGGAAACACACAGAGCGATACTTAGCGTAGTTCTACAATGACACCCTACAGGATGTCAAGAACCAGGGCCACTGATCCATTGGTACATCGAAGACCCCAGAACCGTTCCGATACCGGCGTGAGTAGGATCTCAGCCACCGACCACCACCTTCCTGTCAGACCAGTAGCACATCTTTAGTGCCGCAGCTTTCATCGTTCCAGAACGGTTCCGGAGCCAGGTTGAAGACAACACCCTCCTGCTCAAGGGGTGGGAGGTATGAGGTCATGGGCGATTACGGTATGATGCTGCCCAGAGCGCTTGACCATAGTCATGAGCAGTTCCGGCTTCTGTCCGATTTTCACCTAAGTTTCAGCCAAGTCCTTTATCCCCCACTGAATTGTTCTCAAACCTCATCACCCCAGCTATCCAACAACATCGTGCCCACTTCAGACCGCTGTTTTCCGGGAAACCCTGCTCTACAGGAGGTCACGATGTTGGTGAACTCTGCAAGTGATGAGGTCAGAGAATAATTCAGTGGGGAATAATCGAAATAGGTGAAGGGCACTCGAGAATCGAATAGGAAAAGGTGATATTTGTGGCTATGATCAGGCACTTTGCGCGGCATCATACCACGAGCACCCATGACTCTCAACTTCAGCCCTCTTGAAATCCTCCTGGTCGCCCTCATCAGCATCGGCGTGTGCCTCTGGACGAAATACAGGAAGCGGGTGAGGCGGGAGTGGCGGAAACGGCGGCGGGGACTGCGCATCTTCGGGCATCATCATACGACCATCAGGTGCTGGTTGCGGCGAGGTGGGCAGTACAGTGCCCGCCTGCATGAGCGGCTGTTATTCCGTGTCGTGGTTGTCGGTCATCTCCAGCTCGATGAACTGGTGACCAGGGTCAAGCGGGAAACCGAGCGCATCTGGGTATGGACGGCGGTGGCCGCCAAGGTTCCTGCCGGTGTTCACGAGCGATGGACTCAACCAGTACTTCTATGGGCTGACCGCGCATTTCGGGTACTGGCACGAGCCGCAAAATCCTCGCCCCACGGCTCTCCGTCGATTATCCCCCAGTCCTACGGCACTACCGTCTCCTGGGGTGGTCCCCTGACCCATAGTTGATTTTCGCAGGCATGCTATTATTCGATATACTTGACGATAATTCATTTTTGGGCACCAGCAAAAGATACTGGTCAGGTGGAGTGTGACTGTATGGATTATGATTCGCGTTTGGAATCCTTCCGGGAGTTGGCCGGGCAACAGGCCGATCTGATTTTTATACCGATATCCGCAGATTTACAGTATCTGACAGGCGTTCCCAGAGATTTTCCGAACTTTGGTGCTGTACTGCATCCTGGCGCGTGGATCGAAGGACTGTGGCTGGCACCATCGAAACAGCCCGTGCTTACCTTACCACGTATGACAGCCGAATTTGGCGGGCTGAGTGACAGCTCAACCGTGGAACTGCGAATCCTGGGAGACTGGGATGATCCAACATTCCTGGTGAGAGATATGGTCAATCACTTCAAGTTGACCCACAGTAACCTGCGCATTGCGATCAGCGATCGAACATTGGGCGAGACGGTATCGAACCTCCACCTGCTGTATCCAAGGGCGACCTTCCTTTCAGCTACTGAACTGCTGCGCCCGCTGCGGATGATCAAGCATGAAGACGAGATCGCGACGATGCGGCAGGCGGGGGCCATCACTGAGGCCGCATTTGCCGATGTGCTGCCAAGACTCAAATATGGGATGACCGAGTTGGATATCATTGCTGAGGTCGATTTTCAACTCCGCCGCCACGGCGGGCTTGGCCCATCCTTTACAACAGCGCTTTACAACGTTGGGCCTAACCACGAACTGATTTTTGGCCAACGCGAAACCAAGTGGCATCGCGAGTTGCAACCTCCCGTATCAATTCTGTTTGATTTTGGCGCGATTCATGAAGGCTATTGCTATGACTTTGGGCGGACAGTGGCTTTCGGCATCCCAGACGCGGCGTTCCAGCGCGTCTACGATCTGGTGATGCAGTCGCAGCGCGCCGGGATCGAAGCTATGCGTGCAGATAACGTCACCGCAGAAGCGGTGGATGCCGCTGCCCGACAGGTGGTTGAGGAAGCTGGCTACGGCAAAGAGTTTCGCCATCGCCTCGGGCATGGCATCGGGTTAGACGTACACGAGCCGCCATTCCTCACGAAAGGAGATGACACGGTTCTGCGCGAAGGGATGTTGTTCACAGTTGAACCCAGTATTCTTATCTTTGGGCAGTGCTCGGCCCGGGTAGAGGATGTGGTCGTTGTTCGCCCGGACGGCGGCGAGCCCCTGACCACAGGCTTCCAAGGCCTGTACGTCGTGGAGTGAGGAGGCCAGCGTGCAACGCCAGAACATATCCTCGGGAACCGTCTGGGAAGATATGGCGGGTTATTCGCGGGCAGTCCGCATGGGAAACCTCATCTGGGTTTCTGGTACAACTGCGACTAACGACGCAGGCGAGATCGTGGGCGAAGGCGATGTATACGCTCAGGCCCGTTATATTCTCCAGAAGATCGAGCGTGCGCTGTACACTGCGGGCGCGTCGCTATCTGATGTCGTGCGCACGCGTATCTACCTCACCGACGTTGCACGCTGGCAGGACGCAGCGCGGGCCCACGCGGAAGTCTTTGGCGACATTCGGCCAGCCAACACGCTGGTTGAGGTCAGCGGCCTCGTGGGCGGAGCGTATCTGGTAGAGATTGAAGCGGATGCCATGGTGCAGGATCCCGGCGATGACGCTTAAGTTCAGTTTACGGCTCAACAACGATCTGTCGGTGAAGGACTATGTCACGCTGGCGCAGGCGGCTGAGCAGGCCGGTTTTAACCAGTTCTGGGTCAGCAATGACTTATTCCTGCGCAGCGCTGTCGTGATCCTCACAGCTGTTGCCCAGGCCACACAGCAGATCGAAGTGGGGACCTGTATTCTCAACCCGTACACCATTAACCCCGCTGAAATCGCCATGATCGCTGCGACGCTGGACGAACTGAGCGCTCATCGATTCAACCTCGGTATTTCATCTGGCGCGGCTGAGTTCTTGAAGTGGGTTGGCATAACCCCCCAAATACCCCGGACCGCTGTCGTGGAAAGCGTGCGGGCGATCAACCGCCTGATGTTGGGTGAGCGGGTTCCAGATAATGGCAGGTTTCTGCAGTGGCAGAATGAGGCGTATTTCCGCTTTGCGCCTCAACGCCGTGTGCCCATTTACATCGGGGCTATGAGTCCCAACATGCTGCGGGCCATAGGGGAAGTTGCAGATGGCGGGCTACCGCTATTGTTCCCCCCCGAACATTACGAGACTGTCATCACCTACATCCGTCAAGGATTGGCGAAAGCAGGCAGAGATGAAACAGCGATCGATGTTGCGGCCTGCATCTGGTGTTCCCTCTCAGATGATCAAACCGCAGCCCAGGACGTACTCAAGGAAAAAATCGCCTACTATGGCCATGCGATGAGTCCGCTGATCTGGAACAGGCTTGGCCTGACCCGCGACGACTTCACCCCCATTGAGCATGCAGTCATGGTTGAACGCGATATTGAGAAGGCCAAAGCCCTGGTCACACCTGCCATGCTCAAGATCGGTGTTGCGGGTACGACCCGCCAGCTCATTGAACGCCTAAAGGACCTGGTCAGCATGGGCGTGCGCCACCTCAGCCTTGGCCCCCCGCTGGGGCCGGAACCGTTAGCAGCGATTCAGAGTGTGGGGCGTGAAGTCATTCCCTATTTTAGAGGTAGAACATGAGCCGACCGTTTGAACTCTTTGACCTTCGGGTCACCGTCGACTCCATTGAGGGACGTTCGGTATGTGGCATGCAAGTGGGTGACTACTTCGAGGTCACTGATAGCAGCAGGCTGTCCATCCCCCCTGGTAAACACTTCTGCATCTACGCGTTGAGCGCAGTTCTACCGTTACTGGCGGCTAAACAACGGCTGCTTGCTGATAATGATTGGTTGGAGCGCGACACGCTGGTGGCCTGCCCGGACCCGGATGAGCGATTGATCATGCGGATCGAGCGCATCAATCGCCGGACCATGGATAGCAACGAGTTAACCTGATGCCCTTTGAAGTCAGCATTGCCTTTCAGACCGATAAAACACC
>DAOUEM010000286.1:0-2769 GCA_034430555.1 Anaerolineae bacterium
ATGTCCACGCTGGGACCGGTAGCCAGTGTCGTGCTCAAGGGAGGATAGGCCGTCCAGCCAATGGCCGCCGCGCCGACCGGCAGAATAATACTGGCGAACATAAAGAGGCCCGCGAACAGATAAAGCCAGTAACTCAGCGCGTTTAGCTGCGGAAAAGCCATGTCTCGCGCGCCGATTTGCAGTGGGATCAGGTAGTTGCCCAGCCCTACCAGAATGGGAATGACGAACAGGAAAATCATACCCGTACCGTGCATGGTAAAGAGCTGGTTGTAGAGATCGGCGGCGCTGGTGCCCTGGGCTGCCGCCAACCCGCCGACAACCGTGTCGCCTGGCGCGGCCAACTCCCAACGGATCAACAGCGCCATCAGGCCACTCAACAGGAAAAACACGATTGCGGTCACGGTATACATGATCCCGAGCTTCTTATGATCGACCGTGGTGATCCAGGCTATCAAACCCCCTGGTCCTGCCTGCTCCAGGGGGTGGGACGGCGCTACAGAAGTCGCCATTACGCTTTTTCTCCCTTACAAAAACTCCCAACAATAACAATCCACTTTAAGCAACCACTGCAGCTAGCAGGCGGCCCAGGTATCACTGCTCTCTAAGGAAGGCCAGCAAGTCCGCCAGTTCTTGAGCACTCAACCGTTCGGAGAAATTTTGTGGCATTATGCCCGCCACATAACCCTCAACCACATAATCATTGGGTCGCAATATCGACTCGATGATATACTGCCCGGCAGAAACACCTTCGATGCGCTCGGCAGCGCGCTGCCCCAGCCCCTGGAAGGTTGGGCCGACGATCAGGGTGCCGTCTGACGAGTGGCAGGTCTGGCAGGCGAGATTTCCCGCATATAATACCTGGCCATTGACCGGGTCTCCTTCCAGCGCCAGCGCATCAGCCTCGAGATTACCCTGTTGGGCTGCCGCCACAGCCAGCGCTTCGGAGTCCAGCCATCCGGCAAACTCGGCGCTATCCATCACGTTAATTGTGATCAGCATCCTGAAGTGTTGCTGGCCGCAAAACTCGGCACACTGACCGATATATTGGCGCGGTTCGTCCACCTGGAACCACAGGCGCTGTACGCGCCCGGGGATGGCATCGACTTTGCCCGCCAGTTCCGGCACCCAGAAGCTGTGCTGTACATCGGCAGATGATATTTCCAGGATGGCCGGCCGCCCTGCCGGGACATTTAACGGCAGGTTGGCAAATTCATCCTCTGATTCGAGGTCATTGGAGATGATGGTGACACCGGTATTCGGATAGCGGTATTCCCAGTACCAGACATGGCCGATCACCTGGACGGTGAGCGCATCTTCTTCCTCAGCCAGGCCGCGCGGTTGCTGGTAAAAGCCCAGGGTGAAGAAAAACAGGATCACCACCAGGATCGCCGAGCCAACGGTCCAGGATATCTCCAGGCGGTTGTTGCCGTGTACCTGCTCGGGCATCTCGGCATCGGAGCGGCGCCGGTAGCGAATGATTGCGAAGATGAGCAGGCCTTCCACCAGGATAAAAACCAGCACCGCCATGACCATCACCAGGCTAAACAGGCCGGAGATATCCTCCGCATCCAGGGACCCCGACTGCGACCCGGATTGGGCCCAAACCTGGCCGGGCAACAGCAGGCACACCATAACCCCTACGCCAATAAAGACCCAACGCCGCAAAGCCCCTCTAGATTTCATGTGTAATCACCCTGACTCAAAGCGATGTGGAGCGCGCCAATATTTGGACTAAAAGTGTCATAATTCACAATAAAGCCGTAAGAAGTCTAACAAATACGCTCCATATTGTCAATATTATCGCCCACTGTAACGTTAACGATACGTTAGAAACGCCCGGCAGTGAACGGCCTACTATCTACGGAGACACGGCGGGCATCCGTCGCCATCCCCTGGGCAGTCCTTCCTGCCAGGTGGCGGGGTTGGTGATGTCGTAACCGGTAACGTGCCGCGGTTCGGCATCCTCTGGCCGGATGATCACGTAATCCTGGATCAGATAAGGGAGATCAAGCGCCGACACCAGGTGCTCAAAAGCCGCTTCCGGACTGAAGCCGGGGGCCAGAATGGTGGAGATGTATGCCTCGTCGGCATCGGAGCGCAGTACGGACCGCAGACTGGCTGCATCACCCCGGTAGTAGGTTTCCACGTCAGCCGGAATATCGATGGTGGTCACCAGTGTACGGGAATGCCGCAGTTCATGGTAGCGTTTGAGCACAAAACGGTCGAGCGGTTCCGCCAGGTCCAGGATATCCAGGTCTTGAGTAGAATGGATCATCTGCACCCGGTGGTTAACGTACAGTAGCGGGTTCGACTCAAAAGCGCTGATCGTGCGGCCTTCGCGGTGCAGGCGGTACACAAAATCGAGAATGCCAAGCTTTAGCTCAAAAGCCAGCGTGACCAATTGGCCGCTGAGGTTACGCATCAACAGGTGATCGACCGCCCCACTCCCGCCCAGCAGCAGCGTAATCCAGCCTCTGCGCGGCGCGGTGAGAATCAGCGAACGGTAAAACAGCCGCTGGCGGCGGGTGGCATTCACTTGCAGAATCGTCCGGCCCAGCGCGGCCTGGTCATCACATTTGATGAACACTAAAGAATGCGGTGCTTTCATAGCCTGATTCTGTAAAAGATTGAGGTTTGGCGCAAGTTATGATCCAGACGGGATAAAATGACCGGGATGCGCCGTCTTCACAGGTACCCCGGTCATTTTTCCGCCCCACCGACCTTAGCTGTTTTGCAGCGCCCGCCAGACACGCTCCGGCGTGTAAGGCA
>DAOUEM010000287.1:0-9847 GCA_034430555.1 Anaerolineae bacterium
AGACCGCCACCAGCACGAAGATGGGCAGGAAGTCCTCGAACACGTTTCGCTCCCTATTGCAGGTCAGCTAAGCGCTGTCGAAAGTTAGGCCGGTTTTACCGCCAGGCCGGGATGGACCGGTTTGCCCGTGCCACAGGGCCATCGGGTCAGGGGGCAATTACGGGCAGATTGGGGCCAGATTAACACACGGCCTGAACCGAGTCAACCGGCGTGGGCGAATTTTCACAATCCGCTCACCAATCGTCGAATTCCCCCGCCGGGGCCCCAATTGGGGGCGACGGAAATTCTAACACACCTGTATAAAAAAGAGTAGGAGTCTCGAAAATGAGCCGTCTCCTACCCTGCCGAGTGCCTATGGAAAATAATATTTCAAACAATAGCCTACTAAACCAATCGTATTTTATCCGAGCCGCCGCGGGCTGTCAAGGCGCGCTTCGTGATCGGCAGGGCCGATAACCGTGGGCCAGACCCGAAGGCAGAGCAGCGCCGGCGCTGGGGCCGACGCTGCCCGTCGATCAATGTGGCAGGGGAACGGTGCGCGTTACACCCTACCGGTGCGGAATAAAAATCTGCTGCCCGACATAAATACGCGTCGGATCGACGATGTTGTTGATGCGCGCCAGCTCCGTGTAGTGGAGGCCGAAGCGCAGCCCGATGCGGAACAGGTTATCGCCCGGCTGCACGATGTAGTAGGAGCCATCGGCGGTGGCCGTCTGCCCGCTGTCGCCAATGTACACCGGCAGCAGCAGCGGCTGGGTGCCGGTCGTGCTGGCCGTGCCCCGGGTATCGACGTAAACCGGCAGGTAGATGGGCGGCTGGGTGGTGGTCCCGGTCGTGGTCGGGGTGGTGCCGGTGGTCGTACCCAGCCCCAGCCCGGTGCCGGGCACGGTCGTCCCCAGCGGCGGCACGGTGGACGGGCGGTAGACGGCGCCGCAGGTCGTCGGCGCGAAGACAAAATTGTACGGCTCGCCGTTGCGCGCGGGATTGAGCGAGGCCATGAAGTTGTTCGATCCCAGCGCCCACAGCGTGAGGTTGACATCGCTGTTGACGGCGACCCGCACGTCCTGGTGGTTGGCCAGGGCCTGGGCCAGAGCGGTGCCCATCTGCACGCGGGTGGTGCGCAAGGCCAGGCGTCCCACGCTGCCGATCACGCGGTACACGTCGACCCCGCCGCTATTACAATAAACGGCCATCTCCAACGTGTGTTCGTTCAGGCGGCCATCGGACTGGGCGGAAGCCGGCAGGGCGGCTGCCAGCAGCAGGGCGACCACAACTACGGTAAACAGGCGCAGGTGACGCATAAGGTTTCTCCCCATCACTCTCCCGAGCCGCCGGTTTGGCCGCTGCCCCCGCTGTCTTGCTGCGCCGCTGCCGTCCCGGCTGCTCGTCTGGTTCTTGGTCGGACTCCCCCGGTGCACAAACCCGGCGCTAACGGACCGGGCCGTACCGGGCCATACCGGGCCGCTGCCCGGCCGCTGCCCGTCCTCGGTTATCTTATTGTATGCGCCTTTTAGGGCATTTGCACAAGCCGCCCTGTTAGAACACGGTTAGCAGTTGATGGGAAGATGGTTAGGGCGGGGGTCTCAGCCGATTTCCAGGCGCAGGCGGCGGATGAAGTCCACCGACTGGAGGCGTTTTTCCAGCAGGGCGACGAGGTAACCCAGCATCACCCGTTCGATTTCCAGGTGCAGCGGCTCGTTGAGCTGGAGCGCCTCCACCCGCGCCCACGGCTCCCGTTGGAGGGCGCGCAGGGCGTGCAGGCCGTGCCGGCTGATCGTGACCACGGCTTCCGGCGGCAGGGACGCGCCGCACGTCGGGCAGACCACGCCGCCTTGCCGCGCGCTGAAGAACTGGTCCACCGGCTCGATGGGGGTATCGCACAGGGCGCAGCGGTTCAACTGCGGGCGGAAGCCGACGATATCCAGCAGGCGTATCTCGTAGGCGCGGGCCACGATACGCCGGTCGGAGTCGCCGCACAGGCGGGTCAGGGTGGTGTCCAGCAGGGTGAAGAGGTCGGCGCTCTCGGCCTGGTCCTCGTCGGTGGTGAAGCGATCCAGCAGTTCGGCCACGTAGTTGGCGTAAGCGGCGCGGGTGAGGTCTTCCCGTACGGCCAGGTACGGCTCGACCATCTCCGCCTGGCTGACGATCATCAGGTCGCGCCCGTGGTGCAGCAGCATATCGGTGCGGGCGAACAGCTCGACGTGGCCGGTTTTACGGGCGGTGGGTTTGCGCGCACCCTTGGCGATGGCCCGCAGTTTGCCGTGGCGGGGCGTGAAGAGCACCAGCAGCCGGTCGGCCTCGCCGAAGTCCTGGCGGCTGAGGATGATGACCTCGGTGCGGAAAGCGCGTTCTCTGGTGGGCATGGGATTCTGCCGGGACTCTATGAATCGATGGACGGATTCTAACGCGGAATCGGCGGGAATGCTCCCCCGGATCGTGTTCGCGGCTCCCGGCCCGCTGGCGGGTCCGCCCTGGCCAGGGTGAAGGACCGGCCCCATAGATGGTCATAGAATTCAGAACTATGAGAGAAGAGAGAAGGTTACCACGAAGGCGGTTTATGAAAGGTACCCTTCCCGTCAGAAAGCACAGCAGGGAACTGGCTTTTCGCCAATGCTACTTCAGTGATAGGTTTATTGAATAGGACATATTTGTTTAGTTTGCGGCTGGGCTGGATGCTCTTATAGTCTATATTGCCGTGTTCATCTCGACAATGATTGATCTGGGGATTTAGTATCCCTACCTTTTTCCCAAGGGTCTTATTCACGATGCGAACCGGTTCTGCTAAATCTGAGTCGTTCGAAATAATTACGGCCATTTCATAATCGCCCACAAAACCGTCATACAACATGTGCGCGGCCAAGTTTACGTCGGAACCTTTTTCTTCTGTGTAGAGGACCTCAACATATTCAAGACTGCCATCCGGTAGCAGGTCAACCCTGGGAAAAAATCTTGGACGTGTGATAAACGACCCCAGGACAACCTGCAAGTTTGGTATGGTTCCCAGGGCGCGGAGATAGAATTGCTGGCGATTTGGTTGATCCGGATCGTTAGGGCGAGCTTTCACATGGCTTGTGAAATACTTTATTTGGTTTACATCGTTATTGATCAACAAACAATCACATAGTTTAGATAAGTCCAGCCAACGATAAGGTGTCCCTTTTAGACAGCCATAGTAGAGGTTAAATGCATCGACATACACATTAGTTATGTATGGCATAACCCCTCCCTGAAACAACAGGAGCCGCTTTCGCGGCCCTGGCCACGCCACCGAAGTGAACGTGGGGAGTATGTAATCATTATACTAAATGAGTGTAAGCCATGTCAAATGTTGTAACCTGCTATAGATACCCGAATTAGGGCTGATTCATTCCAACCGAAAAGGATATACTGCCGATGGTACCCCCGTATCTGGCCCGCGGCATCAGGCCAGGGTGAAGGACCGGCCCGTATCTGGTATGATTACCCCGATAGCCTCACCGCACGTCACCATCACAAGGAGCAAGCACCCATGGAAACGCGATACCTGGGACGCACCGGCGTCAAAGTCAGTAAGCTGTGCCTGGGCTGTATGAACTTCGGGGCGCAGACGCCCGAAGCCGAGTCGATGGCCATCATCGACCGCGCCATCGACGGCGGCATCAACTTCCTGGATACGGCCAACGTGTATACACGCGGGGCCAGCGAGACGGCAGTCGGCAAGGCCTTGCAGCGCAACGGTCACCGCCATCGTGTCGTGCTGGCGACCAAGGTGCACGGGCGCATGGCCGACGACGATATCAACGCCGCCGGCAACAGCCGCCGCCACCTCATCGAGCAGTGCGAGGTCTCGCTCAAACGCCTGCAAACCGACCACATCGACCTCTACCAGATTCACCGCCCGCGCTCCGATACGCCCATCGACGAGACGCTGCGCGCCCTGGACGACCTGATCCGGGCCGGCAAGGTGCGCTACATCGGCACCAGCAGCTTCGCCGCCTGGCAGTTGATGGAAGCGCTGTGGGCCGCCAAGGAGTACGGCCTCAACCGCTTCGTCTCCGAGCAGCCGCCCTACCATTTGCTGGACCGCAGCATCGAGCGCGAGTTGATCCAGATGGCCCGCACCTACGGCGTCGCCATCCTGCCGTGGTCGCCGCTGGCGCGCGGCTTTCTGACGGGCCGCTACCAGCGCGGGCAGGAAGTGCCGTCCGGCTCCCGGCTGGAGCGCGACGGTCAGAACGCCAACCCGCTCTTCCAGAACCGGACCAAGCAGCACTTCAGCGAGCGGGCCTACGACGTGCTGGACGTGATCACGGCGCTGGCCGGGGAAAAATCGTGCACGCCGGCTCAGGCGGCCCTGGCCTGGGTGGCCGAACAGCCCGGCGTCACCAGCCCGATCATCGGGCCGCGCACCATGGATCACCTGGAAGACAACCTGGGCGCGGCGGACATCACCTTCAGCGAGGAGGACTTCGCGCGGGTGGACGCGGTCGCGCCGCCGGAACGGGCCATCGTGTCCTATTACAACGGTTGGATGATGAACTTCAAGCCGCCGGAGTACCGCTGGTAGCCGTTTAGCGCCACCATCGTCAGGAGCAAGCACCCATGGAAAAACGGCACCTGGGACGCACCGGCGTCAAAGTGAGTAAGCTGTGCCTGGGCTGTATGAACTTCGGAGGGCGGACGCCCGAAGCCGAGTCGATGGCCATCATCGACCGCGCCATCAACGGCGGCATCAACTTCCTGGATACGGCCAACGTGTATTCGAGCGGGGCCAGCGAGACGACCGTGGGTAAGGCCTTGCAGCGCAACGGTCACCGCCATCGTGTCGTGCTGGCGACCAAGGTGCACGGGCGCATGGCCGACGATGACGTGAATGCCACCGGCAGCCACCGCCGCCACCTCGTCGAGCAGTGCGAGGCCTCGCTCAAGCGCCTGCAAACCGACACCATCGACCTCTACCAGATGCACCGCCCCCGCTCCGATACGCCCATCGACGAGACGCTGCGCGCCCTGGACGACCTGGTCCGGGCCGGCAAGGTGCGCTATGTCGGCACCAGCAACTTCGCCGCCTGGCAGCTCATGGAATCGCTGTGGGCCGCCAAGGTGTACGGCCTCAATCGCTTCGTCTCCGAGCAGCCGCCCTATCACCTGCTGGACCGCAGCATCGAGCGCGAGTTGATCCAGATGGCCCGCACCTACGGTCTCGCCATCCTGCCGTGGTCGCCGCTGGCGCGCGGCTTTTTGACGGGCCGCTACCCGCGCCGGCAGGAGGCGCCGTTCGACGCCCGGCTGGAGCGCGACATCCATGGGTCCAGCCAGTTTTTGCACAACCGGGCGCAGCAGCACTTCAGCGAGCGGGCCTACGACGTGCTGGACGTGGTCACCACGCTGGCCGGGGAGAAATCGTGCACGCCGGCCCAGGCGGCTCTGGCCTGGGTGGCCGCGCAGCCCGGCATCACCTGCCCGATCATCGGGCCGCGCACCATGGATCAACTGGCAGACAACCTGGGCGCGGCGGAAGTCACCTTCAGCGAGGAGGATTTCGCGCGGGTGGACGCGGTCGCGCCGCCGGAGCGGGCCATCGTGTCCTACCGCAACGGCGCGATGACGGACTTCAGGCCGGCGATGTACCGCTGGTAGCCGTTTAGCCCCATCAGACGAAACACGTCACGCGGCGGGTGGTCAATCTCGATCACCCGCCGCTGAGGTTGGCGTGTCACCCCACGGTCATACCCAGGCCCAGGTCGACGGCGCGGCGGTAGGCCAGCAGGGCGATGGCCGTATCCTGCACCCCGACGCCCGTCAGGTCGCAGATGGTGATGTCGTCCTCGTGGCGGCGGCCCACCTTCATCCCGGCGGTCAGCTCGCCCAGCTCGACGATGGCGTCGTCCTCGTCGATGGTGCGGGCTTCCAGGGCATGGTGCAGTTCGCCCAGCCGGAAGCACTGCGACTTCAAATCGCAGGCCACCACGTCCGCCTGGGCGAAGATGACCGGGTCCAATTCCTGCTTGTGCTCGGCGTCGGCCCCCATGGCGGTGATGTGCAGGCCGGGGTGCAGCCACTCGGCCCGCACGATGGGCACGTGCGAGGGCGTGGTCGTCACCACGAGGTCGCTGGCCCGCACCAGCTCCTCGGCGCCGCCGACCGCCTGCACCTCGATACCCAATTCCGCCGCCATCTCGTCGGCGTAAGCGGTCACCTCGCCCGGCGTGATGCCGTAGACCAGCAGGCGCTCGTAGCCACGCACCAGGCGCAGGGCGCGCATCTGGTAGCGGGCCTGCATCCCGGAGCCGATCACGCCCGCCGTCTGCACGTCCTGCCGCGCCAGGTAGCGGGCCGCCAGCGCCCCCGCCAGGCCGGTCCGCACGTCGGTCAGGTAACCGTTGTCCAGCAGCAGGGCCTCCGGGAAGCCGGTCCGCGCGCTGACCAGCACCATCAAGCCGCCCCCGGTCGGCAGGCCCAGCGCCCGGTTGCCAAAAAAGCCGGACGCGATCTTGATGGCGAAACTCTCCAGGCCGTGCACGTAGGCCGTCTTCACGTCGACCTCGCCCTGGTGGGCCGGCACGTCCACCCGCAGGATGGGCGGCACGGTGGCCTCGCCCGCCGCCAGCCGCGAGAATCCCTCCGCTACCGCCTGGAGGGCCTCTTCATCGAGCGTCGCGCACTGCCGCAGTTCGCTTTCATTGAGGATCGTGATCGCCATGGGATGGTTCCTTCCCTGATTGTGGATCATCCGCATTATACACCAGGGAAAGCGCCCGTTGCGTCGTAGGGGCGTTCAACTGAACGCCCAGGAGATGCTGAACGCCCAGGAGATGCCTCGCCCGGCGACGGCGTACCCGGATCAAAAAAAGGGCGATACCCGGCGGCCTCGCCCCTGTAAACATCAGTTATGGTAAACGGCCCGGCTTTACTCCACGCCGAAGAGTAACGTCTCCGGCTGGAAAGCCGCCCAGGCGAACCAGAAGTGCGGCGCGGCCAACTGCGGTGTCAACTGCCCCCCGGCCAGGTCGCCGTCGGTCGCCGTGCCAAAGACGTTCCAGGCGCTGCCGGTCTGCTCGTCACGGATCACGCCGTCCAGGTCCACGAAGAAGGTGAGCGTCTCGCCGTCCAACTCGCGGCGGAACATGGCCGCCAAGCCGACGTCGCGCGAGGCGTCGATGTTGCCCTCGTCCAGGGCGCTGGCCTGCCCGCTCGTATAAAAGACCACGATGTCGCGCTCGCCGACCGTGTCGTTCACGGCGATCTCATCCGCCAGGAGGGGGAAGGGATAGGCCACCGGCTGCCCGGCGATCACGCCCGCCAGCAGGGCTACCAGCGCTGCGCGGTGGATTACGAGCCGATGAACGTGGAAGGATCGGGCTTCTGGGGGCGCTACTTCACGCCGGTAGCCTTTGGCATGCAGCGTTTCCTGGATAAGCGGGTCCTGGCGGCGGAGTGAGACCTGGCGCGGCAGCCCGTGTATATGGGATAGTGTGGCGCTGAGCCAGGGGAGGGATTTCCATGGCAGTCGAAGGTGATCAACCGACGTTCAAAACGGTGCGGCTCGACGATGGCCGGACGATGGCCTACGCCGAATATGGCGACCCGGCAGGGCGGCCCGTCTTCTGGAACCACGGCACGCCCAGTTCGCGGCTGGTGCACCCGGACGAGGTCGTGACTGCCGAACTCGGCGTTCGCCTGATCGTGCCCGACCGGCCCGGCTTTGGTCGCTCGGACTTCCAGCGTGGGCGGCGGCTGCTCGATTGGCCGGCGGACGTGGCGCAGGCCGCCGACCGGCTGGGGATCGAGTCGTTCGCCGTGGTGGGGGCGTCCGGCGGCGGGCCGTACACGGTGGCGATGGCCTACGCCCTGCCGGACCGCGTGACGGGGGCTGCCATCCTCGGCGGTGGCGGCCCCTTCGATGCACCGGGCGCAGCAGCGGGCATGACGGGCTTCCGCCGGGTCGGATACGCCCTCACCACCCGCGCGCCCTGGCTGATCCACGGGGCGCTGTGGCTGGCCGCCAATCCCCGCCGCGATCCGGCCCGCTTCCGGCAGCGCTTTTCGGCGGGCATGGCCCCCGTCGACGAGGCCCTGATGGCCCACCCGGTCCACCAGCCGATGTTCACGGCCAGCTATGCGGAGGCAGCGCGGCAGGGGCTGGCCGGCATCGCCCAGGATTTGCGGATTTTTGGCCAGTCGTGGGGCTTTCCGCTGGAGGAGGTGCGCGTGCCGGTCCACTTCTGGCACGGGGAGCAGGATCACAGCACGCCGCCGGCCATGGCCCGCTACCTGGCAGACCGTATTCCGGGCAGCCGGCTCACCATGCTGCCGGACGCCGGACATCTTTTTTTCCTGGAGACGGCGTGCTGGCGCGACATCCTGACCGATCTGGTGGATAGGTCGTAGGGGTCAGTTCACAGTTGGCAGTCTTCAGCAAAAACGGGTGTGTGTCGACGGTGGGTCAATCCGTTTGCAGCCAGCCGTGCGGTATCCAGGTGACGGAGTAAATCTCCGCGCGAGGATCGTCTCCGCCGGGCAGGGGCAGCGAGATGACGTGATTCTCGCCGCTGAGCAGCGTCACAGCCAGACCTGCGCTTGCGCCGCCGCCACCAGATGGGTCATATACGATTTGTGCCACAGCCCTGTCATCAGGCGACCAACTGAGCACGCCCCATCCAGAGTCATCCGTACTGATAACCTGATTGCACTCTGTTTGCAGGGAATAAACCCAAAGCCCTACAACCCATCCATCAGACTGTGGCATATAACACCGATAAGCCAACATCTGGCTGTCATGGGACCATTCGGGGACAGACCACAAAGGATCGTAATCTTCGGTGTCCGCTGGTATTTCAGTCGTGCAGGGATAATAAGGGATGAGGTCGTCCTCAGATATGATATACCCCAACTCATTTGATGGGTACTCCACACCATCTAGTGTGAGAAGCACATCGTGATCTACCACAAATGCCCCATCAGGTGACAGTGCTTTGCTCCTGTACCAGTCTAGAGAATACAATTGCTGAGTTTCCATATCTATGATAGCCTCAGCAGTTCCTGTGTGCAGGTGAGCCACCATGGTTGAAGGAACAAAATCGAAAATGTAATGAGGTACCACACCATCGGAATTAGTAAAACGCGAAGCCCCATCTTCGTACTCACGCAGCACTTGCATGACCGAGCCATCGGCCACGTCGATCTGGGCGAAGCTGTTCGTCAGGCGCGCCCAAAAACTGCGGCCATCCGCATCCCAGAATATTTGTTTAATTCCAGGGCAAACCGCTGTTGGCGCATCGGCGCAAAAGAGCACCTCCCCTGTCGGCAAACACAGCTCGAACGCCTGACGAGCGTTCATCAGGCACAACTGCTCCTGATGATACACGCCCAGAACTGCTCGTCCGGGGACAGTGCGCCGTTGCCCAGCGGCCTCCACTCAACATCAAGCGGGGTGACTTCCCACGTGGTCGTATCCAGATGAAACATCGAGAATCCGCTGATGTAGTCAAAGTCCTCTGAGGACATATCAAAGGGCTTGCCCAAAATCAACAGGTCATAGGCCAATTCTGATTCCTGCGCCGTCGATTGCCCAGGTGTACTCGAAAACAACACCAGACCAAGCCCCAGTGTCAAAAGCACAAACGTGAGTGCGCGCGCCTTGTTCATGGTGTTCTCCGTTCGCTTCGTGGGCAGGACGTTCGTCAGCGGTAGGGACGACCGGTGGTCGTCCGCCCCGAACCGCTCCTTATTGAGAAAACAGAACGAAAACGTACATTCAAGATGACAACTTCAAGGTGCAGAACACAAGGCAAGAAACGGAACGAGACGATTGGGTGTAAATTGAACGCTATTTGAAGTCAAAGGTCTTCCTGTTTGTGCGTTCTTG
>DAOUEM010000288.1:0-12495 GCA_034430555.1 Anaerolineae bacterium
CCATAATCTGCTTATCGGTGCGGGGATGGCTCCCTTCAAGAGCACGTCTTTTCAAAATACGCTGGACCGATTCGGTCATGTTCAACCAACTGCCCCCCAACGGGGTATAGAGCGGCATAATGCCTTGCTGAACTAACCATAACACCAACGCCGGTGATTTATGCCCCTTGAGATTATCCATCACCAACAACATACGGAGCTGAGGTAATTGTTGCGGCAGTGTAAACTTCGTCTGTAGTCCAGCCTGCCAGCGTTCCCATTCTGCTCGATTGGCCGCAGGGGCAGTCAGCGGTTCTTTGTCTGGCAACTGGGCTACCATTGCGGTCAATTCAGCCTTCAGCCAGGGATGAAGAATGGCGTTTTTGGTACTGGTTGTACCTTTCACTCGGACTTGACCCGTGGCCGGATGAAATAGTGTCATGATCTTGGCGGTCCCGGTTCGCCCATATTCGTGCGGATAATGGACCGAATGGCCTACCGGTTGCCAACTCTGCCCCGGATAGGGCTTTGTCTGGTAAGGTCCTGCCTCGTCCTCACCCCACACGGCCAACCCCAGGGCTTCGCCTTCCCGATAGGCGCGTTCAATCAAGTTTTTTGGGCTGTCAGGTCGGGGTCGGTTACGGTCACCACCTGTCCTTGCCGTTTGCGTTCCACTTGACCAGTTTCACACCAACTGCCACCTTTCTGACAACTCCACCCCGCCTCACGTAAGACGTGAAAGATGGTCCAGGTGCTGATCGTCGGAAATCCATCCGGGGCGGTTCGCAATACTTTCTGCAATGTGCTGAGCGTCCACTGGGTCGTTCCATCTTGAGCCAGGTTTGGTGTCCGGCCTGCTTCTTGCACAATCCGAGCACGCTCTGCCTCGCCATACACTATCGCTGGGCCACCCCCATGCCGAGGAACCAACGCCGCCAGACCTTCTTGATTAAAGCGACTCACCAGGTTGGAAACCGCATCGCCACTCTTGCGTCCCACTGACTGTGCAGCAGCGGCATATCCCCTCCCTTCGCTCACTGCCAGTAGAATTCTGGCCCTGTGTACCTGCTCTAATGGCGCTCTTCTGGCGTGGCTGAGTTTCTTCATATACTCACGCTCATGTGCTTCCAATGGGCGCAGAGGGTCTTTCTGACGACGGGTCATGGCTATCAACTTCTACTCATTTGGCTCAACCCTTTGATTCTACCAGAAATCCCTATGGGCGTGACAAATGACCCACTAGTTGTGGTGAAACCAGATACGTTACTGAGCTGGCACCGTGAAGGATTTCGGCTGTACTGGAAGAGACGGTCACGAGGGAAGAAGGGGAGACCGCCGACGTCTGCTGAGGTCATCGCCTTGATCGAAGAAATAGCAATCAACAACCGCACGTGGCGAGCGGAACGTATCAAGGGAGAACTATTGAAGCTGGGGATCGAGGTCCATGCCGATACAGTCAAGAAGTACATGCGCCGCGCGCGCAAGGGGGTGCCGGGAACTTATGCCCAGGCGCGAACACGTCAACCACATGCGCCGCGCGCGCAAGGGGGTGCCGCCACACAATCATGGTCAAACGTGGGCAACGTTTATCAAGAATCATGCTGGAGAGATGTGGGCATGCGATTTCTTGCAGACCTATGACCTGTTCTTTCGAGTGGTGTTCGTCTACTTCATCATCGAGTTGAGTTCACGACGCATCGTGCAGTATGGAGTGACCCAGTCACCGAGTGACTTCTGGGTAGCGCAGCAACTGAGGGAAGCGACGCCGTATGAAGAAAGACCTCGATTTCTGATCCGGGACAACGACAGCAAGTATGGACAATGGTTCAATCGTGTGGCAAAAGACCGGGGGATAGAAGTGTTGCGAACGCCAGTCCGAGCGCCGAAAGCTAACGCAATTTGTGAAAGGTTCATCGGCAGCGTGAGGAGGGAATGCTTGGATCACATGTTGATCCTGAACGAACGCCATCTGCATCGGATTATCGGCGAATATGTTGAATACTTCAACTGCGCGCGACCGCATCAGGGGATAGGCCAACGCATCCCAGACCCACGCGAAGATGACAAAAGCAGAGTGGGGGAGAGTAGTGGGCGCATAATCGGTCGCCCGGTATTAGGAGGTCTGTATCACGACTATCGGCGGGTGGCCTAACCGAAGATTCGGGTGCGGCTAGATTTTTTCGTACCCACAGATGTGGATGGGGCTGAGGACGGCTCAACCATTGAGGAAAAACAAGGGTGCCACTCTATCAAGAGTAGCACCGTTTCATGCCCCATAGGGGACTCGAACCCCTGTTTTGGCCTTGAGAGGGCCACGTCCTAGGCCACTAGACGAATGGGGCCAATTCGTTACGCATTGTAGCAGGCCGCCCTGGGTTCGTCAAGCGGTTCTAAAACTATCCTCACCCTACCTTACGACTTCATAGATTCCCTCGTGAAACTAAAAGCTATTTGCGGTACAATTATACGTGGTATATTTTGCCCAAATGGATTTTATCGGCCATGTCATCAGAAACAACATCAGCGATTACAGTCGAAGAAGTACGCAAGCTGGCGCTGCCCATCGGCACCAGTGTCCTGGCCGGCCAGGAAGCCCTTAAGCGCGTGGTCACCTGGACGGCGTTGATATATCCCCAGGAGATCGGCCCGAAACCGCTGAATAAAGGCGAGCTGGTTGTCCTGGCGCCCCTGGAACGCAACCTCTCCATCCCCAACCGGGATGCGACCGTCGTGCGGCAAGCCGTGGAAGCCAACGCCGCCGCCGTCGTCCTGGCCGAAAATGCTTCGGCGCTGGCGATGCAAGAAGCCACCAACGGCCTGATGCCGCTGCTGCTCCTGCCGGAGGGTTACAACGTCCGCGATGTGGAACGCACGGTGATCGCCCTGCTGCTGGACCGCCAGACTCAGATCGAGCGCCGGGGCACCCAGATTTACCGCCAGCTGACCCAGATATCCAGCCAGAATGCCGGCATGGCCGAGCTGGTCGGCGCGATGGCCGACCTGACCGGAAAATCGGTGATCGTGCATGACAAACGGCTGCGCGTCGTGCAAAGCGTGATCCAGCCGGAATTAGCCGAGCACTGGGAGGCGCTGGACAAGTTCACCAGCCAGCACGCCAACCTGCCGGATAAACTGCGCAACCGTCACCAGGTGACCAACCTGGATACCAAGGTGTACGAGCAAACATTGCCGATCGCCGACATGGTGCGCGTGGTCGCCCCGATCATCAACCAGGCGGTGGGCCGGGGCTACCTGACCATCATCAGCCACGAAGACACCCTCGACGAAGTGGACCTGCTGGTGGCCGAACACGGCGCAGAAGCCTGCGCCATCGAGATGGCCAAGGCCAAGGCCATCAGCGAGACCGAAAAACGCCTGCGCGGCACCTTCCTGGACCGCCTGCTCATCGGTGATGTGAACCAGCAGGAGGCCATCCGCCAGGGTGAGCGCTTCAACCACAACATGGGTGCGCCGCACCTGGCGATCGTGCTGGCCTGGCAGGGTATCGACACACCATCCCTGCGCCGCCTGGAAACCATGATCAACGGCATCGTCTCCAGCCGGCGCGAAGAAGCGCTTGTCTGGCAGCGCGATGACCACGTCGTGATCTTCCACGCCGCCCGCGATGACGATCCCATCGACTCTTCGCTGACGCTCGCCGAAGCCCTGCGCCAGGAGGCCCGCCGGCAGCAGCCGCAGCACCGGGTCGCCATCGGCCTGGGGCAGAAGGCCCCCCACGTCAACCAGTGGCGCGAGAGCTACCAGGACGCCCAGCAGGCTGTCGACCTGGCCTGCCGCCTGGAAACCGATGAACCGCTTTACATCGGCGACCTGGGCGTCTACCAGTTGATCCTGCGCCTGGACGACCGTGAAACCCTGTTGGCTTTCGCAACCAACATGCTGGGACCGCTCCTAGATTACGACGAGCGCAACCGTGCCGACCTGATCAAGACGCTGGAGGCGTTCTTCACCTGCCACGGCAACCTGAGCAAAACCGCCGAAAAGCTGATCGTGCACCGCAACACGCTGCTCTACCGCATGAACCGCATCAGCGAGATCGCGGACATGGACCTCAACCGGCCAGAGACGCGCCTCGGCGTGCACCTGGCCCTGGTCATCCGGCAGCTGCTGCTCAACAACTAGCCGTGCCGCTCAACAATTAACCAGGACCTGGCTACAAAAAACAGAAGGGCGACCGCGTGGTCACCCTTATTTGTTGGGTCTAGGACTTACACAGTTTGCCCTTCCTGACCTTGCCCATTACGGTTTGCGGTCCCCCGTTGATCGGGAGAATCGGCCAAACAATAAAAACGACAGGCCGATCACGCATTCACCGACTACGCTCAGCCAGCGCCACCCACTGCTGCTTCCTCCCTGGAGCCCCAGCAGACACAGGTCAGCCACCAGGATAAAAAGCAACATCGGCCCTGCGACTTTAGCGAAGCGTCTCACCAGATCGCGGCGTTGAACGCCCCTTCGAAAATACTCCTCTACAGCGACTGTCAGGATTACCCAGCACAGCCCGGTCACGACTATAAAACAATGGTGGAAGAATCTGGCCTGCCAGAGGTACTTCGTTGACTCCCCGGCGTAACGGGCGAGAACTTCCAACAAGGTCTCCCGGCACACCAGGGCAAGCCAAAGACCTGACGCCAGTACCGCGAACCACATGAGATAGGCGACCGTGTAACGCAGACCGCTTCTCATCACCCTGTCCTCCCGCCAGCTTATTAGCTACAACCAACATTTCGAGACGGCAGAGAACGCGCACTTTTCCCGGTTGCTGTCATTTTGGGAGACCGTTTGGCAAGATCGAACAGGCGCTAAAGTTTAGGCAAAAACGGTTCAGAGTGCTGCTCGATCAAAAGCACATGTGATAGGGGTTGCCGAAGTTCTTGATCCATTTGACACGGGACACCTATGTTGTTACCGGTTTCACTCCGGCCCAAAGCCGATGGCATCATGCCTGATACTCGAACGGGCGAGCCAACCGGCCAGCACGCGCGCGCCGCACGCGTCTAGCGATGCTCGCGGGGCGGTTGGCAGGTCTTGCGGATGATCAGTTCGGTATCGACGATGATGCGCTCAGAGGGCAGTTGGCCAGCCGTGATGGCTTTCACAAGCATACGGGCGGCAAGGCGTCCCATGTCGTAGAGCGGTTGGCGCACTGTCGTCAGGGCCGGGTGCATGTATGCGGCTTCCGGAATATCATCAAACCCTACGATGGAGATATCCTCCGGAAGACGCAGACCACGATGACGGATGGCATCCATCGCGCCGAAGGCACTCATATCGCTGGCGGCGAAGATGGCGGTTGGCGGTTCTGGCAAGTCAAGTAAGTCGTTGGCTGCCTTATAACTCTCCGATTGTTCAAAGCCGCCCTTGACCACCAGCGCGGGGGTAAACGGGATATTATGCTCCTCCAGCGCGGCCCGGTAACCGTTGAGCCGTTCGACGCCAGAGCTCAGGCGCTGATCGCCGGTAATATGGCCGATGCGGCGGTGACCGAGGCTGAGCAAATACTCCGTCACGTCGAAGGCACCTTGCCAGTTAGTGGCCACTACCGTCGGGCTGTAGTCGTCAACGCCCTGGTGATCGATCACGACATAGGGGAATTGGCGCTGGTGCAGCGATTCTATGTAAGCGTCTGAATTACGCGGCACCAGCAGGAGCAGGCCGGCGGTTAGCCCCTGGGTCAAGGCCGACACGTAGAGCGATTCTTTCATATAACCGTGGTGGGTCGTGTAGAGCATCAGGTCGTAGTGCGCGGTGGCCACTTCGGCGTCAATGCCCCGCATAATCGTGCCGATATAGGTATTGCCCACGTCGGGCACCAGCAAGCCGATCACCTGGGAACGGCCACTGGCCAGGCTGCGCGCCGGTTGATTAACGACATAGTCCAACCGGACGATGGCATTCTGCACTTTCTTGCGTGTCTCAGGGTGGACGTGTTTATAGTTGTTGAGCACGCGCGAGACAGTTGAGTACGATACCCCTGCCTCGCGGGCCACGTCCATGATCGTCACACGATCGAAAACTCGCTCTTTATTGCGCATGGCACTTTTCCATCCCAGGCACCTGCCGCGCCGAGAGAACGGCCCGGAATCCGCTGTTTTACCGGCCTGCCGCGTTACGGCTGCGCAACCTCTGGCACCAACCAGGGTGGCATGGGAATCCCCTGCTCGTTGATGTGACAGGCGTAGAGGAAGCGATACACGTCGTTGGCATAGAACTGCGGATACCATTTATCCGGCAAGGTGCCCATAAACCGCTCCATGATCAGGTCCGCCGTATTCGCGTCCAGCCCTTCTTCCACTTCGTAATCGAAATAAATCGCCAGGTCTTTGCCCGGATCCTCGACGATGCGCTTGACCTTGTACGTGCCGGGGAAGCGGTGGGCGGGGGAATAACGTTCCATCAAAAAAGTGCCCAGCGCCGCCGAGTTGATCAACTGCTTGTGCTCGAAAAGGAAGTTGACGGTTTCCTGCGCGTCTTCAATCATTTCGCCGGGGAAGCCAAAGAAAAAGAACGTGTGGTTCCAGATGCCCGCCTCGTGGCTCTCATGCAGGATGCGGCTCATGTGGGCCAGTTCCGTGCCTTTGACCATGAGAGCTATCACTTTTTCTGACGCGCTCTCCAGGCCAAACAGGATCATACGACACCCGCCGCGCTCCATACTCTGCAGCAGGTCGCCGGTGATGACCTTCTCAAAGCGCACACAGCCGCCCCATTGCAGCGGCTTGCCCAGGTCTTCGAGAATAGGCGAAAGATGGCGTAGATTGCGCGGGGTGATGGCTTCGTCGGAGAAGAAGATGTGGCGCACGCCGTATTCCGCTTGCAGGGTTGTCATCTGCTCGGCAAGCTGCTCGGCCTTAAGTTGGCTGAAGGCCTCTGGTTCGCCATAGCCCACATTGCAGAAGGCGCATTTGCCAAAGTAGCATCCCCGCGCGGTCAGCAATGGCAGCACCAGGCGAGGGGCCAGGTAGCGGTCCAGCGGCAGGCCGTCAAAATCGGGCAGCGGCAGATTCTGGATATTTTCCTGCGGTTTGCGGTCGTTGGCGCGGACGGCGTCGCCGTCTTTGTAGATGAGACTGGGGATGTGCGACAGATCGCCGTCTCCAGTCAGCGCTTTGACCAGTTGCAGCAGCGGCACTTCGCCATCGAACACCACCGCACTGTCGAACAGGCTGAAGATGGAGGGCACCCGTGGCAGTTCGTCGCGCAGCATGCTGATGTGCGGCCCGCCGACTGTCACATGGCAATCTAACCCAGCTTCTGTCTTGATGAGATAACCCAACGTCATCCCGGCCAGCATTTGCGGCATGGACGGAATCGAGATGCCGACCACGTCCGGCTGCTCACGTTTGATGTCTTCCAGGATGCCCCGCCGGTAGATATCGAGGAAGATGTTATGACGCTCATCTTTGACCCCGGCCAGCACGCCTTCGCTGCTGTCCACCGGGTAGGCCGCGCTATAGCTTTGCAGGTTCAGCGACGCCGGGTAATACGGCAGGGAGGCGATTTCCAGGCACTGGATGACGACCTCAAACGCCGCGAGGCTGGTCGGACCATCGAAAAAGGCATCGCTCTTGATCACCTGTTTCGCCTTGTGCACCTTGCCGGCCAGGCGCGGGCCTTTGCGAAGCGCCCACCTGATCTGCTCGCGGGATGGGTGGCCGGGCTTCGGCAGTGTCTGGGTGGCATTCGGCCCGTAATCCTGTTTCAGGCGGGCGATGGCCTGTGTCATATACCGGCGCGTGAGGATTTCGTCGAAGACTTCGGCGTTCAAGTCCCGTTGGATGACCTCGACGCCGTGCAAACGCAAGTAGGCCGTAAGTGTCGGTAACGACAGGTGCGGCATGCTCGGTGTCCAGTTGGGAGGGAAAAGCAGCATGACTTTCATAACATTGTCCAGTAGCGGCTTTGTTTGCGTCCATGAACAAATCGGGCGCACACGGCAGTGCGCCTGGGCCGCAGGGACGGCACCTTGTCCCCCCGAAAAATGATGTCTCGCATGAATCTTAGCTCAATCCCCCAGGGCCAGTTCTTCCAAGAAGTGACAGGCCGACCAGTGACTGGGTTTGGTCTCGCGCAAGAGCGGCGCTTCGGTTTTGCACCGGTCTTTGGCATACTGGCAGCGCGGGTGGAAGTAACAGCCGCTGGGCGGGTTGGCAGGGTCGGCCACCTCACCTCTGAGTGTGATCTGTTTGCGCTTCGCCCTCGGATCGGGCGTCGGCGCGGAGGACAGCAGCGCCTCGGTGTAGGGATGCTGAATATTGTTGAACAGTTCCTCCGTCGCAGCAATTTCAACGATCTTGCCCACGTACATCACCGCCACCCGGTGGCTGAGATGCCGCACCACGCTCAGGTCATGCGAAATGAACAGGTAAGTAAGCTGGAACTGGGATTGCAAATCTTGCAGCAGGTTTAGAATCTGTGCCTGGATCGACACGTCCAGCGCCGATACCGGCTCGTCACAGATGATCATCTGCGGGTTGAGCGCCAGGGCGCGGGCGATGCCGATGCGCTGCCGCTGGCCGCCACTGAAGGCGTGGGGATAGCGCGACATGTATTCTGGACGCAGGCCGACCAGCTCGAGCAACTCAGCGACTCGATCGCGCAGTGCCGATCCCTCCAGCACATGGTAGTTGTGCAGCGGTTCGCCGACGAGCTGTTCCAATGTCATACGCGGGTTCAGTGACGAATAGGGGTCTTGAAAGATGAGTTGAATATTGCGCCAGATATTGCGTAATTCATCGCGATTCAACAGGGCCAGATTGACTTCGCCTTCCTCTTTGTCCTGGAAGATGATGTCACCTTCCGTGGGGGTTTCAGCGCGCAAAATGACCCGGCCGGTCGTCGTTTTACCGCAGCCACTTTCGCCGACCAGGCCCAGCACTTCACCGCGCTGGATATCGAAACTGACGCCGTCAACCGCCTTCACATAATTGACGATCCGCCGGCGGAGGATACCCCGGGTGTAGATGGGAAAGTGTTTTTTCAGGTTGGAAACCTGCAACAGGGTGCCGTTTTCCGTCGTCATGAAACTTGCTCCGCCTGCGAAAGTTGTGGGCTGAACTCGTCGATGCGGGCACATCTTGCCCAGTGATTTTCGCTAATTTGTGTAAATGCCGGGGCCGCGCATTTGGCCGGGTCATAATACAGGCAACGAGGGTGGAAAGCACAGCCTTTGGGGATATTGGTCGGGTCGGGAACGTTGCCGGCAATCGTTTCAAGCCGGCCGAGCCGGATGTCGTGGCGCGGGATGGAGCGCAGCAGTGCCTGGGTATAGGGATGGGCGGGTTTATAATAGACGGTGTCAACGTCGGCCACTTCGACCTCTTCACCCAGGTACATCACCACCACGTCGTCGGCCATCTCGGCAATCACGCCCAGGTCATGCGTGATGAACATGATCACCATGTTGAATTCTTGCTGCAGATCACGCATTAGGTCAAGGATCTGCGACTGGGTGGTCACGTCAACGGCCGTGGTGGGTTCGTCGGCGATGAGCAGTTTGGGGTTGCACGACAGCGCCATGGCGATCATCACCCGCTGGCGCATCCCGCCGCTGAGTTCGTGACGATAGCGGTTGAGCAGGTGCTCCGGTTGGGGCAGCCCCACCCGCTCCAGCAGCTCAATCGATCGCTGGGCCGCCTGCTCTTTGGTCGTGGACAGGTGCAGGCGGATAGCCTCGATCATCTGGTTGCCAATGGTATGCACCGGGCTGAGCGAGGTCATCGGCTCTTGAAAGACCATGGAGATCTCGCGCCAGCGAATCTGGCGGATTTCGTCGCCTTCCGGATCGAGCAAGGCCAGATTGACGGGCGTGTCAGAATCGCCGTAGTAATTGATCTCCCCCGACAAAATGCGACCGGGTGGCCGTACCATATTCAAGATGGCGCGGGCCGTTACGCTTTTGCCACAACCGCTCTCGCCCACTATCCCCAGGGTTTTGCCGCGCTCCAGTTTGAAGCTAACGCCATTGACAGCACGAACCGTCCCTTCGGTCAGAAAGAAGCTGACGTGTAAATCCTTGACTTCCAGTAGCACGTTTTGCATCGATGACGAACTCCTATCGGTTGAACGGATCGGCAGCGTCGCGAAGGCCATCCCCCAGGAAGTTAAAGGCCAGCACCGCTATCACTACGGCCAGTCCCGGCAGCAGTAGCCAGGGGGCCAGCGCCACCGTGCGAATATTCTGCGCCTCTTGCAGCAGCACTCCCCAGCTAATGACCGGCTGGCGCAACCCCAATCCTAGGAAGCTGAGGCCGGTTTCGGCCAGGATGATGCCGGGAATAGATAGGGTAAGCGAGGCAATAATATGGCTGGTGAACGATGGAACCATGTGGCGCAAGATGATGCGGAGGTCTTTCGCCCCGCACAACCGCGCGGATAGCACGAAATCCTCGGTACGCAGCGCCAGAAAACGCCCGCGTACCTGCCGCGCCAGACCCGTCCAGCCGATAGCTGACAGGATGATGGTGATGGCGAAGTAGCGCTTCTCTTGTGACCAGTCCAGGGGCAGCGCCGCGCTTAAAGACATCCAGAGCGGTAGCGTGGGTATTGAGCGGATAAATTCGATCACGCGCTGGATGATGTTATCCACTATGCCGCCGTAATAACCCGATATGCCGCCCAGCACGATGCCCAACAGCAGACTCATAAAGACGGCGATCAGCCCGATTGACAGCGAGATTCTGGCCCCGTACAGGACACGAGAGAGCATATCACGACCCAGACGGTCAGAACCCAGCAGGTGAAAGGGCAGGTCGCCGGCCTCTTCACCCAGGCCAAAGAGGTGAATATCTGTCTCGATAAAGCCCACCACCTTGTGGGGCGCGCCGCGCACCAGGAAGTGAATCGGATACCAGGTTGAGGTATCAATTTCGTAAGTGTAGCGCAGGGTATCGGGGTCCTGGTGTGGGATGAGGCCATAGACCCCTGGCCGGAGGGTGAAATTGCCGTCCCCATCCAAAAAAGTGATGCCCATCGGCGGGACAAACTTGTAAGCGGCGTTGTACGTAAGCGGATCATAGGGGCTGATGAAATCAGCAAATATGGCCAGGATGTAAAAAATGATCAGGATGATGCTGCTGATGATCGCCATGCGATGTTTGCGGAACTTCCACCACATCAACTGGCGCGGCGTGGCGATCGCGATTTTCTCTTTTTCCTGGTCCAGTATTTCCAGCGCAGAATCAACTGGCCGCTCCAAGCGTTCAACGTTATCCACCATGGTGTAATTCCTATTCGAGCCGAATGCGGGGGTCCAAAATAGCCAGCAGGATATCTGATAGCAAGGTGCCGATAACCGTCAGTATGCTGATGATCAGCATGATCGCCCCGGCCAGGAACATATCCTGTGACAGCAGGGAGCGCAGCAGCAGCGGGCCGATGGTCGGCAGGTTGAGCACCACTGCCGTGATCAGCACGCCGCCCACCAAATCCGGCAGGGCATATCCCACCGTGCTGATGAAGGGGTTTAACGCGACTCGAACCGGATATTTCCAGATGAGCCGCCGCTCACTCAGCCCTTTGGCGCGGGCGGTTTCAACGTATGGCTGGTTGATTTCGTCCAGCATATTTGCCCGCATGGTCCGCAGCAGGCCAGCCGTGCCCGCAGTGCCGATGATGATCATTGGAATCAGGAGATGGTTCAAAAAATCCAGCACCTTCTCCAGACTCCAGGGAGCATTCGAATATTCAGGCGAAAACAGACCGCCCACATTCTGGCCGAACACCGAGAATCCCACCCACATCAACACCAAGGCCAGCAAGAAGTTCGGTATCGCCAGCCCCAGGAGTCCCAGAAAGGTGAACAGGTAATCAAGGAACGAATACTGGTGTGTCGCTGAGAAAACGCCAATTGGAATCGCCACCGACCACACGAAGAGCACGGAGGACAACCCGACAATTACCGTGAGGCCGATGCGGTCCCAGAGCAGGACGCTCACCGGAACGCCCCATTCCATGGACTGGCCGAAATCTCCCTGGATGACTCCCTCCATCCATCTGAGATATTGGATATACATGGGCTGCCCCAGGCCGTAGGCTTCGCGTATCGCTGCGATCTGTTCCGGCGGCACGCGTTCACCCATCGCAGATAGATTGGCAATGTAGCTGGAGAGGAAATCACCTGGGGGGAGCTGGATGATGATGAAACTGACGATGGAAATCGCGATTATCGTCGCCAGGGCGATGAGAGAACGGCGTACCAGAAACTGAAACATCGTCTATTGTCCCATGTACTTCAATCAGCGACTCGATTTGATTATAGCAAAAAAACGACATGGCAGAGGGAATGAAGTCCCCCTGCCATGTAGACGCTCAGGTGTTTACATGGACCGCATGAAGAACTGAACCGGTCGCAGCAAACCAACGTTACGCAGCGTATCATCGGAGATGAAGTTCGCGCCAACGTTGTAGAAGTTATTCTTGACCACTACCGGCTGCGGATCTTCGCCGACAGTGCCGATCATATATGGATGCTCTTTATGGATGCCGAGCAGTTCC
>DAOUEM010000289.1:0-11395 GCA_034430555.1 Anaerolineae bacterium
CTCGCCGATGCGGTCGATGTCCTGGGCCGGGATGCCAATGCCGGCGTCCCGCACCTGGACCAGGCATTCGCCGGGGTTGGGGCCGTCGCCAATCATCACCGTGATCCGGCTGTCGGGCGGCGAGTATTTGACGGCGTTATCCAGCAGGTTGACCAGCACCTGGGCGATGCGGTCCCGATCGCCCCAGACGGCCGGTCCGGCCCCCGGGCCACCCTCGCCCGGTCGCGGCTCGATCACGAATCGATGCGCCGACCGGGCCTGGAAGCGGTCGAGCGTCTCTCGCACCAGGGCCGGCAAATTCACGGCCTCGCGGCGCAGCGTCATGGCCTCGGAGTCCAGGCGTGACAGCAGCAGCAAGTCGTTGACCAGGCGGATCAAGCGGTTGGTTTCGTCTTCCAGCGTCGCCAGGAAGCCATCCCGCACCGAGGCATCTTCCACGGCGCCGCCGCGCAGCGTTTCCACCATGCCCTTGATCGAGGTGAGCGGCGTCCGCAGCTCGTGGGACACGTTGGCCACAAAATCGATCTGCATCTGGCGGGCGGCGCGCAGGCGAGCGGTCATGGTATTGAAGGTGCGGATCAGGACGCCCAGCTCGTCCCGCGAGTGGATGGACACGGCCTGGTCCAGGTTGCCCAGGGCGACGGCCTGGGCGGCGCGCGTCAGGTGGCGGATGGGCCGCGTGATCGCCTGGGCCAGCGCCAGCCCGATCAGGCCCGACGCCAGCGCGGCGAACACCGTCGAGATCAGCAGCCGATAGCGCACATCGTCCAGAACGGCCGTCACGTCGTCCAGCGGCTGGCTGAGCAGGACCAGCCCCAGCAGTAACCCATCCGCCTCCACCGGCAGCACAAAATCCATCATCGGCGTGTTCTGGGCGGCATAGGTGCGGCTGGCCGCGCGACCGGCCAGCGCCCCGGCCACCAGCGTTTCCCCCGCCAGATTATAGCCCAGCAGGCTGTCCTCGCCCGTCATGACCGAGTCAAACACGACCGTCCCCGCCGCGTCGAGGATGCGGATGCGCGTGGTGAGCTGCGTGCCCAACTGTAAGGACGCATCCGAGAGGTACCCCAGCGAGACGCCGCCGGGGGCAGACTCGCCGGGCGGCAGGCTGAGGTTCTCCGCCTGCAGGACCAGGTTGGCGCTTTGCTGCTGCTGGATGGCATTGGTGACCGGCGCCTGGATCGAGTCGGGCGGCGTTTCGACCAGCCCGCCGGGGATCATCACCTGGGCGGTGATCTGCGCCTGGACGACCAGGCTGTTCTGCGTGGCCTCCAGGAAATACTGGACCAGCAGAGTCTGGAGCAGAAAGGCCAGCAGCAGCATGGCCAGGCCCACCACGACCAGGTGGCTGAAGATCAGTTTGCTGCGGATAGCTGAGAACATGGTTAAACCCACTCACTCGATCCGAAATTTGTAACCCACCCCGCGTACCGTGACGATCACGGCGGCGGCCGCGCCGAGCTTGCCGCGCAGGCGTTTGATGACGGCATCGACCACGCGGGTGTAACCGGGATAATCGTACCCCCACACGCGTTCCAGCAGGAATTCCCGCGTCAGCACCTGCCCGGCGTGCAGGGCCAGCATATGCAGCACGTCGAATTCCAGGGCGGTGAGCGGCACTTCGGCAGCGCCCACGGTGACTTCACGGCAGGCGGTGTCCACGCGCAGCGGCCCCACCGTGAGGACAGCTTCCGGGCGGGCTGCGGCCTGCGGCGCGTCGGGGCGTGGCGCGTGGGCACGGCGCAGCACCGTGCGCACCCGCGCCATCAACTCGCGCACGCTGAACGGCTTGACGACGTAATCGTCCGCGCCCAGTTCCAGCCCGACCACCCGGTCGATCTCGGCGTCGCGGGCGGTGAGCATGATGACCGGCACGTCGTGGTCACGGCGCACCAGGCGGAAGACCTCCATCCCCTCGATTTTGGGCAGCATGAGGTCCAGGATGATCAGGTCCGGCGCTTCCGACCGGGCCAGCTGCACGGCCTGCTCGCCGTCGGAGGCCGTGATCACCGTGTAATTGGCCTGCTTCAGGTTGTAGGACAGCATCTCGACGATGGGCGGCTCGTCGTCCACCACCAGTATTTTAGGGGGCATCGGCACCTCGCAGCCTGGCCTGGTTACCTGTAGTGTACTCCAGAACCTTCACCTTTTTGTTATGTACCACAAATATCACAGAACTGCCTCCCGGCTGTCATCAACCTGCCCCCGTCTTCGCCTAACGTAAAAGCACCGACCTTCAACAACTTACAGGAGACTTCAAGATGCGAAAACTGACCATGATGGTGCTCGCCGCGGCGTGGTTCGTCGCCCAGGTGACCGGCCCGGTTCGGGCGGACGGCATGGTGCTGCCCCAGACTTTCGGCGCAGGGGCGTTCGCCGTACGCTACCACCACGTCACGGTAGACATCGAAGACAATCACGCCGTAACCCGCGTGGTGCAGGAGTTCTACAACCCGTTTCCGGCCCCGGTCAGCGGCCGGTACCTGTTCCCGGTCCCCCCGCAGGCCATCCTGACGAACTTCCGCGCCGTGGTGGATGGCCTGGCCCAGGCCGTCACGCGCCAGGATACGCCGACCACCAACACCCAACTGTACGACAATGTGGTCCAGCAGCGCGATCCCTCGCTGTTCCAGTATGCCGACTGGGAATCGCTGGCCTTCGACATCAGCCTGCCGGCCAACGGCTCTCGCACCATGGTGCTGGAATATGAAGAACTGCTCACGCCGCAGAGCAGCCTGTACCACTATCGTTACGTGCTGAGCACCGAGCAGTATTCGGCGCTGCCGGTGGAAGAGGTTTCGCTGACGGTGCGGCTGCGCTCGTCGGCGGGACTGGGCAGCCTGTATTCGTCCTCGCACGCGGTGATCACGGAGCGGACGGCCGCCGGCGAAGCCGTGGTCACGTGGTCGGCCCGGCAGGCCTGGCCGGACGAAGACTTTGACCTGTTTTTCTCCCCTGCCGACGGCGGCTTTGGCGGCGGCCTGATGACGGGCCAGTGGGGCGACCGCGATCATTTCCTGTTCCTGTTCGCCCCTGATCTACAGCGCGATCAGCAGGCGGTGCTGCCCAAGGATATCGTCTTCGTGATCGACCGCTCCGGCAGCATGAACGGCCAGAAGATCGCGCAGGCCCGCAGCGCCCTGCACTTCATCCTGAGCCAGCTCGACGAGCGCGACCGGTTTTCCATCATCGGCTTCGACGACCAGCTGCTGATCTCCTCCCCAACGCTGCAACCGGTCAGCGGCGGCACGCTGGCCGCGGCCAGGCAGTTCGTGGACCGGCTGGAAGCCCGCGCCAACACCGACCTCGAACGCGCCCTGCAGGCTGGCCTGACCCTCCTGGAAGGCAGCGAACCCCGCGCCGGGGCATCCCGGCTGGTGGTGTTCCTGACCGACGGCCTGCCCACGGCGGGCATCACCGATGGCGAGACGATCGCCGGCCTGGTCGCGCAGACCAATACCCGCCTGGAAGCGCGGCTGCACGTCTTCGGCGTCGGCTACGACGTGAACACCCACCTGCTGGATCGGCTGGCAGCGGATAACCAGGGCACCGTCACCTACGTGCCGCCTGATGCCAGCATCGAGACCGTGCTGGCCGGCTTTTACGAGCAGATCGCCGCCCCGCTGCTGACGGACGTGGTGGTCGAGTTCGAGGGGATGCAGGTCAGCGATCGGCACCCGCGCCAGGTCCCGGACATGTACCAGGGTTCCAGCATCATCCTGACCGGCCGTTACACGGCGGCGGCCCCCCTCCTCACGATCCGGGTGCGAGGACGCAGCGGCGACCGCACCCACACCTTCACCTATACCTACAACCGGGATCAACTGCCCGACTACGACTTCGTGCCGCGGCTGTGGGCCACCCGCCAGATCGGCTACCTGCTGGACCGGGTGCGCACCCAGGGAGAAACGGCGGCGCTGGTCGCGGACATTCGGGGGCTGGGCCTGACCTACGGCCTGGTCACGCCGTACACCACCTTCCTGATCGCGCCCCAGGCGGACGGCGCGGCCTCCGCCGCCAACATGTCGCTGTACGCCGCCGATAACCAGGCGGCCCTCAACCAGGTCTCCGGCCAGATCACGGTGGAAGCCCGCATGCAGAACCAGCTGTACCAGCAGGCGGCCCAGGCCAACGTCGCCAGCGGCGCCAACGTGGTCAATGCCGGGCAGAACAGCCTGGTCCAGGTTGGGACGCAGAACGTGGACGTCGCGCTGCTGGCCGGGCAGGCCGCCGCCGAGGCCGTGATGTCGCCCGAGTGGATCGCGGGGAACATCACCGCCGACCGGACGGTGGAGTTCGGGTCGGACGAATACTACGCGCTGGCCCAGGACCCGGCGGCGCGCCTCTTCCTGCAGACGGGCCGGAGCGTGATCTTCCGCTATGAAGGCGAAGTGATCGCGGTGGTGGACGGCGAGACCCCGTAGCACTCGCACAGTGAGCCGACAGGATTGTGCCGCGGATCATGGCCTTCGGGTCTGGTCCGCGGCACCGCTGCCCTACCCTGCGCTGGCAGCCTCCATGGTATACTGAGGGCCGCCACAACCCTCTGGCGGCAGCGCATTCGGCTTGGTGAGTGACCCGCTGCCGCTCGACGGGACCTTCGAGTTCCCGGAACATTAGGGGGCGTCCGCCGGTAGAACAGCACGCAGCGCCGACCAGATCGCACAGCCTGGGCCAACCTGCCTAGTCCAGGGGGTCGGTATCCGGCTGCCGCAAGTCCGAGACCAGGTCTGCCAGCCCCGTGACGTCCTCCGGGAGTTCACGGCGCCGGTTCAGTTTTTGGATGAAGCGCGTCCTCCCCAGGCTGTACAGGAGGAGCGATACGCCAATGACGAGGAACGCCCCGGAGAAAACGACCATCGCCAGAAGGTCGTCCAGGGCAGGCTCAAACAGCATGCCGGATTCGTTAAGTACCAGGCCCAGGGGCAAAGCGCTTCCCAGAAAGGCAAACAATAACCCCGACACAAAAGCCGCGAACCGCCCAGCCCGGCCCGGCCGGTCGGCGAACAGGCTGCCTCCAGCCTTCGAGACCGTGGCGATCTCGCTGATCGCCACCAACAGCGCAGCCAGCACGGCAAACACCAATATGCCGGCGAGCGCACCCAGTTTTTCTCCGGCGGCCAATCCGATCAAGGCGCTGAATCCCACCGCGCTGACGGTCCTCACCCCCCTCAAAAACCCGGGAGTCCAGAAGCGCTGCCGCCGTAATACGTTGAACAGCAGCCCCAGCCCCACCAGCGCCAGGAGAACAAGCAGCAGCTCGCCCAGCCAGCCGTCATTGATGGCTTTGACCAACACACCCACGGCCACCAGGAGGCCGACTATCCCGCAGCCCCTGGCCTCGTTTTCGCCTGTTTTTGGTGCCACCCTTGTCCCCCCTCGTGTTCCTGGGGCAGGCCTCGACCAGCCCATGACAGCTATTCTAGCGGAAGGATGGCGCTTTCTCCAGGCGCCTCAACCGTCATACAAAACAAGTCGATAATCTCCTCTTCCCACAGAGTAGAACATACATTCTAACCATCTTATAACCACCCAGGCATTGTATGAAATAGACCAAGCGTTCTATAATGCGAGAACAAACAAATCTGTAACATCTGGGCGCGGGCAGGGACATGCACACTAAAGAGCACACACCACTGGCACCAGTTATCGCCGGCATCCAGCGCCGCTGGGGAGCAAAGGCGCTGCGCAAGCTGCGCGAGCTGCCCCCCATCACCGCCACCGCCCCCATCTCGACCGGCTTTTTTGAGTTGGACCAGGTGCTGGCGATTGGGGGCGTGCCCCGTGGACACCTCACCACCCTGGCCGGCTTTCCCACCTCCGGGGTGACCACCCTGGCGCTAAAAATCGCCGCCCAGGCCCAGCAAACCGGCGACATGACGGCCTACATTGACTTGAATCGCTCCCTGGACCTGGACTACGCGGCCCGCTGTGGCATAACCCTGGACAACCTGCTGCTCATTCATCCACCGGCCAAGTCGCAAGCGCCCGGCCTGGTGCGCGATCTGGTCCACAGCCGCGTGGTCGGGGTCGTGGTGCTCAACAGCGTGCCGGATCTCGTCGACGATCCGGTCATTATTCGCGAGTTTCTGACCGTGCTGCGTCAACTCACGGGCAGCCGCGCCGGTTCGACCTGTGCCGTGCTTTTGCTGGTCACCGCCTGCTGCCAGGACAACGCCTACCAGACGGCCATCGCCCTGTTAGAAGGGCAGGATGCTTTGCGGCTGCATCTGGACCGGCAGCAGTGGCTGACCGATTCCCAGGATGTGCAGGGTTATCTTTCCCGCGTGACGGTGCTCAAAAACCGGTTTGCGCCGGCCGACCGCTCCGTGATGGTCACCGTGAACTTACGTGGGATAACGCGTGGAGAGGGTGAATGATCGCCTGTGTCCGGCTGCCCTATTTCGCCGCTGGCCTGGAACAGCACGACAGGCCGGATTGGCAGGCGCTGCCGTTTGTCCTGGCGGCACCGCCGGATACACTGTCCACCGTCTATGCCAGCTCACGACCGGCCGCCCAAGCCGGCATCCGCCCCGGCCAGACAACCACCCAGGCCGACACCCTCTGCCCCGATCTCCGGGTCCTACCGGCCCGGCCCGTTTACTACCAGCAGGTGCTTGATGGCCTCCAGGAAGTACTGGCCACCTTTACGGCCCAGGTCGAGCTGGAGCGCGGGCTGGAACTCCGGGCCGACAAACGGCGGCGCAAGAACCTGCCTTACCTGCCCGTCGAGCACGTCCACGAAGACCAGGCGGCCACCTTTTATCTCGACCTGGGCAGCCTGTCGGAGGAGGCCGCGCCAGGCCTCGCCCACCAGATCGCCGACGGCGTCAAACAGGCTGTCGACCTGCGCCCGGCGGTGGGGCTGGCCACCGGGAAGTTTCCGGCGCGCGCGGCGGCGATATCCCTGCAACCCGGCGATCGGGTGGTTGTCCCTGCCGGGCAGGAACGGCCGTTCCTGGCCGCGTATCCCCTGACGCTACTGCCTATCGACGGCGAGTTGATCCGCCAGCTGCATCTCCTGGGGCTCACGACCCTGGGGCAGATAGCCGATCTACCGGTCGACGCGGTCGTGCAACGCTTCGGCAAACTGGGCCAAACGCTGCACCTGCTGGCCCAGGGGCGCGACACCAGCGCCATCACACCCTGCACTCCTCGCCTCGTCCTGGAGACCACCCACCAGCTAGAGACGCCGGTTTACGATCGAACCGTGCTCGAAGCCGTGCTGGCCCACCTGATTCGCACCCTGACCAACCAGCCGGTATTCGACGGCCAGAGCGTGCGTGAGTTCGGCCTGGTACTGACCCTCGAGAATGGCGCCTCGTGGGAAGACATGCTTGTGCTCCATCTTCCGGCCAGCACCGCCGCCCAGCTGGTTGACGCCGGTCGTGAGCTGCTGGCAACGGCCCGAATCACGACCGGCGTCGCGGCGCTTCAAGTCGTGCTGACCGGGTTCAGGCCGACGGTGGCCCGCCAGTTGAGCCTGTTTGACCGTTCTCCCGTCCCCCAGGAAGAGCTGCGCCGGGTGCTGCAAGGCCTGATCGCCCGTTATGGCGAGGACTGTTTTTACCGGGGCCGGCTGGTCAACCAGGAGGCGCGGCTGCTGGAGCGCCGCTACACGCTGGAGAAGTGGAGCAGCAGCCCATGACCTACCTCTGGCCGGGCGGGCTGCCGATCACCGTCAATGCCGACGACCTGGGCACACCCCTGTGCTTCGCCTGGCAGGGCAGCGAGCACCAGGTATTGGGCATTACCAGGCGCTGGCGGGTAGACGAGGAGTGGTGGCACCGGCGCATCTGGCGGGAGTACTTCAAGCTCTACACCAGAACCGGGCTGCTGGTCATCGTCTACCGGGATTTCATCGGCCAACAGTGGTATTTGCAGCGGTTGTATGATTGATGAGCGATTATATTGAGCTGCACTGTCACTCCAACTTCAGCCTGCTGGATGGCGCATCCCCCCCGGAGGCGCTGGCCGCGCGGGCCGCCGCGCTGGGCATGGCTGCGCTGGCGCTGACCGACCACGACAACGTCTACGGCGCCGTCCGTTTTGCTCAGGCAGCGCGGGCGCATGGCCTCAAACCTATTTTCGGGGCTGAGATCACGCTGGAACCAGGCGAGCACCTCACCCTGCTGGTGGAAAACCAACAGGGCTGGCGCAGCCTGTGCCGCCTGATCACCCTCGCCCGTCACAACGCCCCCAAAGGAGAAGCGGTGCTGCCCCCGGAGGCGCTGGCCGGTCACACGGCGGGTTTGATCGCGCTGGCCGGCTGCCGGCAGGGCCGGATCGCGCAGGCCATACGCCGCCATGACCAGGCCGCGGCGCGCGCGGCGGCGTTGTACTTCCGCGGCCTGTTCGGCCCGGATCGCTTCTGGATCGAGCTGCAAAACCACCTGCTGCCGGGCGACGAAAACCTGGTCCGGCAGCAGGTGGAAGTGGCCGGGCAAACGGGCCTGGGGTACGCGGCGACCAACAACGTGCACTACGCCGAGCGTGACGATCACCGCCTGCAAGACGTGCTGGTCTGTATCCGCCACCTGACCACGCTGGCCGAATCGGAGCACCTGCGCCGCCCCAACTCGGAGTACTATCTCAAAGACGACCGGCATATGCAGCCGCTCTTTGCGGCCTATCCAGAGGCCCTGGCCCACACGCGCCGCATCGCCGAACGGTGTGAGTTCACCCTGCAATACGGCCTGCAAGACCTGCCGCCTTTCCCGGTACCGGCGGGAGCAACCCCCCAACAGCACCTGCGGGCGAGCTGTGAGCGGGCTATCGTTACGCGCTATGGAGACCTCCCGTTTGAAAGCCAGGCCCGGCTGGACTACGAGTTGGGCGTGATCAACCGCGCATCCCTCGACAATTACTTCCTGATCGTGTGGGACATCGTGCGGTATGCCCGCCAGCATGGCATCCGCTGCCAGGGGCGCGGCTCGGCGGCCAACTCGCTGGTCGCCTACCTGCTGGACATCACGCCCATCGACCCGCTGGCGCATGACCTGGTCTTCGAGCGCTTCCTCTCCGACGAGCGGCAGGTAACGCCCGACATCGACATCGACTTCGACGCCGCCCGGCGCGAGGACGTGATCCAGTACGTATACGACCGCTACGGGCGGGATCACGCGGCGATGGCCTGCACCTTCATCACCTTCCGGGCGCGCAGCGCGGTGCGCGACGTGGGGCGGGCGCTGGGCTTCCCGCCGGCGCTGATCGACCGGGCGGCCCAAGCCCTGGATACTTACAACGCGCGCGACCTGGCGGAGTCGGCCAGCCTGCGCGAAACGCTGGGCGAGCAGCTCGACGGCCGGCAGTGGGCACAGCTCTTCGACCTGTGCGCCCGCATCCACCGTTTTCCACGCCACCTGGGCATTCATAACGGCGGCATGGTGATCACTGGCTCGGCGATCACGAACTACCTGGCGGATGAACCGGCGACGATGCCGGGACGCACGGTCGTGCAGTGGGATAAGGACTCGCTGGAGGACGCCGGCCTGGTCAAGATCGACCTGCTGGGGCTGCGCATGTTATCCACGATCAGCGAAGCGGTGGAAACCATCGCGGCGGCGACGGGCCACCGCCCCGCCATCGACCGCCTGCGCTTCGACGACCCGGCGGTGTTCGCCCGGATTCGAGCGGCGGATACCATCGGCCTGTTCCAGATCGAGTCGAATGCCCAGACGCAGTTGCAGCCCCGGCTCAAGGCGCAGACCTTCGAGGACTTGATCATCTCGGTCTCGCTGATCCGGCCGGGTCCGATCCAGGGCGACATGGTGCACCCCTACTTGCGGCGGCGGGCCGGCCTGGAGCCGGTCGTTTATCCCCACCCGCTGCTGGAACCGATCCTGGCCGAGACGCTGGGCGTGATCATCTACCAGGAGCAGGTGCTCAAAGTAACCCATGCCCTGACCACGCTCTCGGTCGGCCAGGGCGAGATGCTGCGGCGGGCGCTGGGCAGCGACCTGGACGAGCCGTTCATCGAGCAGTTACGGGCGCCGTTCGTGGCCGGGGCATGGGCAAAAGGCGTTTTGAAAGAAACAGCCAACCGGGTCTTTGACATGCTGAAGGCCTTTGGCGGATACGCCTTTCCCAAGAGCCACGCGGCGGCCTTCGCGGTTCTCGTTTACCAGTCTGCCTGGCTGAAGCTGTACCACCCGGCCGCCTTTTACCTCGGCCTGCTCAATAACCAGCCGATGGGCTTCTGGAGTCCGGCGGTGCTGGTCCACGATGCCCAGCGGCATGGCGTGGACGTGCTGCCGGTGGACGTCAATCACAGCGAGGTGCGCTGCACGCTGGAAAACGGGGGCATCCGGCTCGGTTTGCGCACGGTGAAGGGATTCGGCGAGGTGGAGGCAGCACGCATGATGGACGCACGCGAGGGCCGCGCCTTTGTAAATCTGCGCGATCTCTGCCAGCGCAGCCGGCTGCCGCCGGGCAAGATCGAGAATCTCATCCTGTCCGGGGCGTTAGATGGCTGGGGACCGCGCCGCCGGCTGCTCTGGGAGCTGGGTGTGACCGACTACGAGCCGGATACGCTGCCCTTTGCCTTGGAGGACGGCGAAATCGAGCTGCCGCCGCTGTCCCTGGCGCAGGAAATCAGCCTGGAGCACGAGATACTGGGACTCTCGCCCCGGCAGCACACGATGAGCTTCTACCGTCCCTGGCTGGACGAACACGGCATCACCGACTCACGGCAGGTCAAGCAATGCCGCGACGGTGCCAGGGTCCGGGTGGCAGGCTTGATCGTGATGCACCAGGCCCCGCCCACGGCCAAGGGGATGCGCTTCATTACGCTGGAAGACGAGTATGGCCTGTTGGGCGTGATCGTGCGTCCCAACGTCTACGAGCGCTTCCGGCGCGTGGTGCGTGGGGCGTCGGCGTTGATCGTCGCGGGCCGGGTGCAGCGGGAAGGTACAGTGGTCAGCGTGCTGATGCAAAGCGCAAGAGAAGTGTAGGGTTGATGCGCGCGGGCAGTTTCAATGTCGTCAGGCGACGGCGTTCATCAGCGGCTTTCTTGATAGAAACCAACACCCGACTACCACCAAATACTTGACTCCGGAAGCAAATCACCGTATTATGCATTCAGGCGAACGTTCGCCTAATGGGGGGAAAAGCAAACCCATGCCCCGAAAAGTTACGCTCAAAGATGTCGCCAAAAGAGCCGGGGTCAGTTACCAGACGGTGTCCAAGGTGCTCCGCAAGCAGAAGCATGTCACGCCGGAAGTATACGAGCGTATCTCTGCCGCGGTGGAAGAACTGGGCTACCGTCCCAATGTCACCGCCCGCAACCTCCGCACACAATCCAGTCGTTTGATCGGCTATTCCTGGGAACCCTGGCGGCATGATTTTTTCAACCCGGTGCTGGAGCAGTTTCAGCAAGGTATTGTTGAAGCGGCTG
>DAOUEM010000290.1:0-1581 GCA_034430555.1 Anaerolineae bacterium
TCGGTTCGACCATGCCCATCCCCACTCCCGACGGGTGCTTGAACAGATACTGAGCCGCTTCGATGCTGTCGACAAAGTGATATTCACTGGTTAGATTGGTTATCGTATGACTAAGAAACTGAAAGGCGCCGGTGAAAACCAGGATCGCAATCAGGATAACCAACAGAGCTGCCCCGCCGAGTAGCATTCCGCGCGGGAACCTCCTCGAATGCTGAAGGGCGACCACTCCCCACCGGCGAAACAGAAGTAGAATTGCAATCAATAATGCAGTACCCATGCCGAGCATCGAACTGCGCGAGAAGGTCAGAACGATCCCCAACGCGAACACCGGCACGAGTACTAGCGACAGAATTCTCAGGGTGCTCTTCAATGAGAATGCACCGAAGAGCGCCAGCAGCATCAACAGCATCATATCGACGCCAAGTTCGTTTGGACCGCTGACACTCGACGTGGGCCGGATGTAATCCTGCCCGCGTACAACAATCGTTGGTGTGACCAATTCGCCGTTTTGCCGCAAGTAGCCGCGTGCGCGATAGTCATCCACGCTCCAGCCAGCTACCTGCCGGAATTCGAACACGGCCATGATAATGCCCACAATGAGCAGGAGAACGAGCAGGACATAAAGCTGCCGGCGGGTGGGGCGCAAGGCAGCGGCAAGCACGAAAACCGCCATCGGCTGTAGATAGCCTCGCAGGGAGGTGAAGGCGGCGGCGAAATTGGGCGAGATCATTGTATGAACAACAGCTACCAGGAGCACGAGTACGAAGGTGACCACCACCGCATTAAGCTTGATCGAGTTGCGTTCTCTCCTCCACACCAGAATCCACTGCAATAAGACCCCAGCAAGAAGAGCAAGAATCATGATGAACCACCAGCGCGAGATGGCGTTCACCCAATCCGGAGAGAGATTCGTATAAGCGTTCATCCAGCGGATCGAGAGGTCTCGAAAGGGAATGAGGAGCACCAAGGCAGCAAGTACCTGGAACGGCCATCGCCAGGCAAGCAACAAGGTGAGCCCCCCTACCACGAGCGCAATGATAAGTGTGTTGATGTCAAATCCTGACATGGGAACACTCCCCTCGGAGTATCTTCAAAGAAACTCTCACAAACGGAACAGGCCTGGGCTAGAAGGCACCTTTACCACGGATCACAGCCAGCGGTGTGCGCAGCAGAATCTGGAGATCCAGCAATAGGGAATAATTGTACACGTAGTACAGGTCATCTTCGGTGTTCAGGTGCATTGGTTTCTCACTACGGCCATTAATCTGCCACCATCCGGTGATCCCCTGAGGTACAGCGAAGCGTTTACGCTGCCAGGCATCGTAGCGATCAACCAGCCAGGGCATTTCCGGGCGCGGTCCTACCAGGCTCATATCTCCCTTGATGACGTTGAATAATTGTGGAAGCTCATCCAGCGAGTAGCGGCGTAGAAAACGTCCGATATGCGTTATACGCGGATCGTCCTCGCTCTTGTGGATGATCTCGCCACTTTCGGTCTGCCGGAGGACCTCCTCTTGACGTTTTTCAGCGTCTCGTGCCATCGTACGGAACTTGAACATTCCGAAAATCCTGCCATTCTCA
>DAOUEM010000291.1:0-2310 GCA_034430555.1 Anaerolineae bacterium
AACTGCTGACGTATATATTCCCGTGAGTCTTGTGGTATACTGCCGACATCATCGTTGATCGGAGTGGAAGGAGAGGGATTGCCTGATAAATCCACGGGATCGCTTGACATTCCACATCGTGACAATTGTATCCCCGCATATGTAGCTTTCGGTTTAGTTTGGAGGAGAAATTCCAAATGAAAAAAAATCGTGCATTGGCTTTAGTTCTGGTTTTGGCGCTGCTGCTGAGTGTTGCCCCGCTGGTCGGCGCGCAGGGCGGATTCGTCGCCACCTTCGATCTACCCACCGAACCGGCGGCTGACGGCCCCCTGGCCGGAGTCGATCCCAGCGGCCAGACGGTCGTGTACTGGCACCAGCATCCTAGTGACCGTGAAGTAGCTCTGAACGAACTGGTGGCGGAGTTCAATGACAACAACCCGTGGGGCATCACCGTCGAGGCCAGCAACCAGGGTGGTTATGGTGACATCTATCAGAAGATGATCGCCGGTATCGCCAGCGGCCAGCTGCCCAACCTGGTGGTCGCCTACCAGAACCAGGCTGCCACCTACCAGCTTGACGGCGTCCTGGCCGACATGAACATTTACGTCGAAGACCCAACCTGGGGTTACAACGAAGAGGAACAGGCCGATTTCTTCCAGGGCTTTTTCAACCAGGACATCAACCCTCAGTTTGACAACATGCGTCTTGGCTTCCCGCCCAACCGCTCCATGGAAGCGCTTTATGTGAACCTGGACGGGCTGGCCGAACTGGGCTACGAAACCCCGCCGACTTCCTGGACCGAGTTTGGCGAGATGGCCTGCGCCTGGACCGAGAGCGGTGAAGGCCGGATGGGTTACACGATCCGCACCGACGCCAGCTTCATCGCGGCGGCGACCTTCGCGCTGGGCGGGGACATCTTCGATTACGAGAACGATGAATACGTCTACAATGGCGAAGAGACCGCCTACGCCCTCGGATTTTTGCAGGACCTGCTGAACGACGGCTGCGCCAATCGGTCGACAGAGTCCTACGGCGACCAGAGTGATTTCGGCAACAGCGTCAACCTGTTCTACATCGGCTCCAGCTCCGGGCTGCCCTACGTGCGCGCCGCCATTGAGGAAAGCGAAGCCGGCGACTTTAGCTGGACCGTGGCCGCGATTCCTTACACCGACCTGGGCGCGATGGAACCGACTCAGAACGTCTACGGCGCTTCCGTGTCGATTCCGGCCAGCACTCCGGAGACAGAGCTGGCGGCGTGGCTGTTCTTACGCTGGATGTCTGAGCCGGATCAGCAGGCGACCTGGGCGCGTATCAGCAACTACTTCCCGGTGCGTGCTGGCACCGCCGCCGGTCTGGATGACTACTTCACCGATAATCCCCAGTACGAGGCAGCCTTTGACCTGCTGGGCAGCACCAAGGCCGAGCCGCCCGTGGCCGGTTACGACGTGGTGCGCGACATGGTCGAAGAGCAGGCGTTCTACCTCATCCTGGACGGTGAGGATGTGCAGGAAACCCTGGACATGATCACCGACGAGGCCAACGAGGTCTACCAGACTCAGTTCCATCAATAAGCGGAACGGCTGAAGCAGTCACGATAGCAGGGGCAGGTCGCTGACCTGTCCCTGTTTTTGTATGGTGGCTGTGCCGGGGTTTAGAGGGCGGCCAGGTGCGCCTGGACATCCGATAGGATGAGGTCCAGGTGATCGGGATTATGCACGAAGTCCAGGTCGTCCGCCGCCAGGATCAGCACCGGGCAGGCTTTCCAGCGGCCGATCCAGTGCTCGTAGAGATCGTTCAGCTGCGAGAGATATTCAATGGAAATCTGCTGCTCGTAGTCACGACCCCGCATGGCGATGCGCTCCACCAGCGTACCGACGCGCGCCCGCAGGTAAATCAGCAGGTCCGGCGGCGGTAGAAACGCCGATATACCGACGTAAAGGTCGTGGTAAGTGTTGTAATCGCGCATGCTCATGTGGCCCTGCCGGTGCAGGTTCTGGGCGAAAACTTCCGCGTCTTCGTAGATGGTGCGATCTTGCAGGACACTGCCCGGATGATCGACCAGCTGGCGGTGATGCTGCAGGCGGCGGCTGAGGAAAAAACACTGCGAGTGAAAGCTCCAGCGCTGCATGTCCTCGTAAAAATCGGCCAGGTAGGGGTTTTCCGCGTTCGCCTCAAAAAAAGGCTCCCAGCCCAGCGCCCGGGCCAGCAGTGTGGTCAGGCTGCTCTTACCAACGCCGATATTGCCGGCGATGCCGACGAACCGCTTGTCAATGTCGGGTTGGCCGGTGCCGATCTGCTGCGTCTGTCCTAACAAGGCGCTCCTCTTTGGTC
>DAOUEM010000292.1:0-13962 GCA_034430555.1 Anaerolineae bacterium
CAGCCGGTGCTCCAACTGCTCGGAAACCGATTCGCCGACCGCCTGCTTGACCAGGATCAGCGGGCCGGGCGCGTCGCTTAATATGCGCTGCGGGATGTCGCCAAACAACCAGTTATCCAGCGAGCTTTGCTCCGAGAATCCCAGCAGGACCAGCCCATCGGATCCGCAGCGGCTGAGGATGCCGGTCACCACGTCATTGGACCGCACCACCAGCTTGCGTGTCGTATCGGCGTTTTCCAGGCCTTCCAGGCTGGCCTCGATGCGGCCCAGCGCCTGCCAGCGCTTAATGCCCGGCTCCGTCTGCACATAGAGTGCGATCATCGGCGAGTCGCTGTGATGGGCAAATCGCTGGCCGATGCGGGCCGCCAGGCGCGAATTCCTGCTGCCATCAACCGGCACGATCACGTCCTGGTAACCTTCGCCGCTGTAGAGGGGCTGCATGCCGCGGTAGACCAGGATATCGCAGGGCGCGGTGCGGGCGACCGCATCCACTACCGGGCCGAGCACCACCCGGCCGCGCTGCAAGCCGCGAATGCCCAGGACGATCAGGTCCGCGTTACGCTCCTGGGCCAGGTCCAGGATACCGCGGGCGATGCTGGTGGCGATGTCCGTGACCAGCTCGACCGGCTCGTCAGCGGCGGCCAGGTCATCCACGATCGCTTGCAGCTTCTCCAGCGCGCCGACACGCGGCTCGGTATTGGCGACGGTGACCAGGGCCGCGATCACGTGTCCATCTTCCGCCACCAGCGACAGCGCCAGGCGGAGCAGCCCTTCCGCGGTGGCCGGGTTGGCAATGGGAACCAGAATACGATGCGCCACAGCCGGCGCCTGGGCCTGCTCTAAGGATTTACCGGGGGTCATAACCTGACTCTCCGCTATTTTTCCGGGAAGGTATGCTCCCCGGTATACCACGCCCGGCGTAATTTGCAAAAAACCGCCGTCCGCCGCGCCCAAACGAAACCGGCTTGACCGTTGACCGGAGCCAGCGCATACTCAGGGCGGACCGCTTCACCCGACAGGAGCATTGGACGTGACACTTTCCTTGCAGGCGGCAGGCACACTCGAGGGCCATCACAGCGAGGTGTTCGCCGTCGCCATTTCCCCGGACGGCACCACCCTGGCCTCGGCGTCACGCGATCGCACGGTGCGGCTGTGGTCGCTGCCGGAAGGCCGGCCAGGGGCGATCCTGGCGGGCCATCGCGGGCCGGTGCACGGGCTGGCCTTCGATCCCGGTGGCCGCTGGCTGGCGTCGGCATCATCCGACCGGACCGTGCGGCTGTGGGCCATGCCAACTGGGACGGCAGCCACTACCCTGACCGGGGCCGGCGGCGTGGTATACGATGCGGCCTTCCGCCCAGACGGACGCCAGGTCGCGGCGGCTTCCAATTCGTGGGCTTTCGGCGCGGTTTACCTGTGGGATTTGCCGGAGGACCTTCCGGAAGCGATCGACAAACCGGTCGTGGCGCGGACCGGGCGCGGTGAGCTGGTCTTCGCGGTGACCTATGGCCCGACGGGGTTGCTGGCCGCCGGGATGGCGCCGGGCCTGGTCCGGCTGTACCGGGATGGCCGGGAAGTCGATACGCTCAAGGGACACGGCGAGACGGTGCGCGGCGTGGCGTTTTCGCCTGCGGGGGATATCCTGGCCACCGCCGCCGCCGACGGCGCGATCAAACTGTGGGCGGTGCCGATCACCGGCACGGGACCGCTCGCCACGCTGAAAGGGCATACCAGGACTTTGCGCGGCGTGGCCTTCTCTCCGGACGGGGCCCCGTATGGAAGCCGGCTGGCTTCCTGCGCGGCGGATGGTGAGGTCCGGCTGTGGGCGTTGCCGGGCGGCGACCTGCTGACCAGCCTGCACGGGCACGAGGGCGCAGTGCACGGCGTGGCCTTTACCCCTGATAGCGCCCCCTATGGAGGTTTGCTGGCCTCCGCCGGGCAGGATCACACGGTGCGGTTGTGGGCCTTAGAGTAGCGGCCTCTACTATAGTAGAGGTCCCTGCTGCGGCAGCGGGGCGATGCAGTCCGGCAGGTCGTTGCGCGGATTGTTCACCAGGCGCGAGACCTGGTGGGCCGCCATGAGGTCCAGCTTGTCGTAGGGACGCAGCAGCGGCGACAGCTCGTCCGCAGCCGCCTCGCCCGGCGTGAGCCAACGGTCCATGGCCGGGCGGTCCAGGATGACCGGCATCCGGTTGTGGATGCGGGCCATGAAGTCGTTGGGGCTGGTCGTCACAATGGCGCAGGAGCGCACCCACTCGTCGGCGGCCTGGTCCTTCCAGGCTTCCCACAGCCCGGCCATGGCGAAAGGCTGGCCCTCCCCCACGCGGATGTACAGCGGCACTTTGCCGCCGCCCGCCTGCTGCTGCCACTCGTAAAACCCGTCGGCAAAAATCACACAGCGGCGCTGCTGGAAGGCGTTACGAAACGACGGCTTCTCGGCCAGCGTCTCCGCACGGGCGTTGATCATGCGGCTGCCGATCTTGGGGTCCTTGGCCCAGGACGGGATCAAGCCCCAGTGGAGATACTGGGCATCACGCGTGCCTTCGTTGGTCAGGGCGAGCACGGGCTGGGTCGGGGCGATGTTATAGCGCGGCGTAATCTCCTGCGGCACCGAGTCCAGCGCAAAAGCCTGCTGGATCAGTTCCGGGTCGGCCACCAATGTAAACCGTCCGCACATGGCGATCCTCCTGAACATTTGTTCTTAGTATCGCCCATTATACCCGCTAACTGATAAGCCGACAACAACGACCCGAATACCGGTGGCAGGATGTGATCTCTCCCACTGGAGGCTGTGATCTTTGACCCCACACGCAGGATACAAATATCAGTAAAGTCAGGAGCGTTGGATCGTAATGCGCCGGCAGGAGTTCGACCGTATATGGCAAACGCCAAAACCTTTTTTGATAGGGAGCTTACCCAGCTTCAACAGGAAATCAGCCGCCTGGAGCGCGCCCTCAACGGCTACGCCCCCGATGACCGGCGTAGCCAGGGGACGCGCGCCGAGTTGCGGCTGGAGAAACGCTGCGCCCAGATCGCCGAGGGGCTGACCAACCGCGCCGTCGACCCGGTAGATGTGCTCTTGTGGTGCCACATGCTGCACCACAAGGCCGAACGCGCCCACGCCCGCAGCCGCAACGGCAGCGCCCGGGCCACGCTGTGCTCGGACGCCTGGTGGGATACGCTCGGCGAGGAACAGTATCTGGCCGATCTCAGCCGCCGCTATGAATCATGGCTGCGTGATAAGCGGCACAACGGCGGGTAACCATCACCCCGCCGCCTTTCCCGGACAAAGAAAAAGACGGGCGCTGAAGCTCGTCCCGCCGTACCTGCGCTTGTGGCCCGGTTCAAGGATCACACCACCCGGTCACATGTCCTCGATTCGTGCCACTACCACGTGCAGCAGCGCGATCAGCACCCGGGTCACCGAGTCGCTGTCGGTCGCCACACAGCCCACCACGGGCACCTCCGGGGGCGCGGCCAGCGCCGCCCGCACGTCTTCCGGGCCGAGGGCGTTGGGGCGGTCCTGGTGGTTGGCGGCCACCACGCACGGTTCCCTAAAAGCGCTGCGGTACAGGTGCAGCCGGCCCCGCGCTTCCTCGAAGGTCATGGTGCGGGTGCTGTCGACCAGCAGCACGACACCCAGCAGCGTCATCGGCAGGTCGGGCAGCTCCAGGCGCGGGTCGAAGCGCAGGCCGCCAGCCGTCGCCAGCAGGTACACCGCCGAGTCGGCATCCAGCCGGATCAGGCCGTAGTCCAGCACGTTGCCCCGCCCGGACCGTCTCGAAGCCGGCTCCGCGCTGACCACCGGCTGCTCGCTGATGGTCGCCAGGAACGCTGATTTGCCGGACTGGAAAGGGCCGTCCACCAGGATATAGGCCGGTTGGGGGACGTCACTGCTCATAACACAGACTCCATGTGCGTCAGGGTTAACTTGATTACACCCGAAATTACGTCCAGGGGCAACAGGCTATTGTACCCATATGCTGGCCGACAATGCGACCGCCGGCAGAAAATCCGCGTCAGCCTTCTTCGCGCATCAGACGAATGTAGGCGCGCAGCCCCACCGCCAGCGAGACCCCCGGCAGCCAGGCCACGCCGAAGGCCACCAGGGCCGCCGTGAGGGCCTGCAGCGGCAGGCCGTCGGGACTGTCCCCCGGCACCCCGTACCCCAGGATCATCGGCAGCAGCAGGGCCGCCGCGTACACGACGCCGGTCGCTGGCCCGGCGGGGCGCAGCGGCATCAACCGGTCCAGCAGGGAGACACGATACCGGCCCCGTTGGAAGAACAGCAGCACGATCAGATAACCCAGCAGCAGGCCCATCACCGCGCCGTCCAGCCCGCCGATGATCTGGCGAGAGGCGGCTACCAGGAAGGCCGCGGCCAGCACGATCAGCACCAGTGCCCACTCCCACCAGCACAGCAGAAATACACCCTCCTGCCTGACTGAAACGCGCCGTACCACCAGCAGCAGCATCCCCAGCACCAACAGGCCGCCCCCGACCAGGGCCAGGGCCGTTTCCAGCGGCGGCAGCGGGAACCGGTTGGTCTCCAGCAGCGGGAACCACCGCACCCAGATGCCCGCCAGCAGGCCCACACCGGCCAGCGCGATCACTCGCCACCACACCAGGCCGCGCCCATCCAGCAGCCAGCCGAGCAGCAGCAGGGCCAGCAGGCCGCCGCCCAGCGTATGCAGCCCCAAGGGGCGCGAGACCAGGCTCAGCGGCAGGGCGGTGAAGGCGCTGTGTGATATCAGGGAACCGTTGAGCAGGCCATAGATGCCGGCCACCACCAGCAGGCCCAGGATATCACCCACGCGGAAGCGCACCACGAGGTCCAGCATCAGCGAAGCCAGCGCCAGGTAGAGGGCGGCCAGCGCCGGCCATTCCCACCACTGATAACCCGTTGGATTGTTGCTCCACCACACGACCTCCGAAAAAACGAGCAGCGCCGCGCCCAGCAGCAGTCGCAGCCCCCACACCGGCAGCCGCTTAGATATCAAAGAGATCATCAAAGCCTCCGCTGCCGGTCACCACCAGCGGCTTGCGCGCCACGAAACGCGACAAATCCCCGGCATCGTCGTCGTGCAGCACCTCCCAGCCGGGGAACAGGTCCGGCAGTTCGCGCAGTTCCAGCAGGTGATCGCGGCTGGTATCCGGGTGCGTGTTCAGGCGGCGGATGTTGTAGGTCTGGTAGATGATCATCCCGCCGGGATTGGTGGCGGCCCGTAGTTTGGGGAAAAGCGCGCGGTCCAGGAAGGAAAAGACACAGGCCACGTCGTAGACCTGGTTGGGCAGTTCGGCTTCGTCCAGGTCGATCTCGATGAAGTTGATATTACGCAGGTTGCGCATGGCCATCTCGGCGCGGCCTCGTTCCAGGGCCACGCGGCTGACGTCCATCGCGTTCACCAGGTACCCCTGCTCGGCCAGCCAGATGGCGTTCTGGCACAGTCCGGCGGCCAGGTCCAGGGCGACGCGGCGCGGCACCGGCTCCGGTTTGGGCGCATAGGCCACCAGCAGGGCCGAGGGCGGCGGATAAACCTCCAGCGCCCGCTTCAGGAAGATGTCATCCCACTTGGTTTGGTCCTCAGCTGCCATCGTCATCCCTTGAGCAGTCTCCCGCAACCGCCGTCAGCGTTTGCCGGCGTAAACCGGGATATATTGTAGCGCATCGGGCACCCGCGCCAGCGAGTCGTCGTCGCCGGGCAGACGCAGCCCGTCCGGGTTGTGCCGGCGTCCCCGCGCCACCTGGAAGGATTCCCGCACCTCGGCCAGCGACGGCTCCCGCCAGGACACCGGCACGGCCAGGCAAGCCATCACCGCCCGCAGCCGCCGGCCCTCTGCGGCATTCCAGTCGACAGCGCCGCCGAGCAGGGCCGCCCCCGCCTGCTGCGATTGGCCGCCGCCGAACTTGCCGAACACCTGCCGGGTCAGGCGATCCATCATCTTTTCAGCCTGGCCCGGGTCGACCGACTCGGCCATCGCCTGCACGTCGTGTGGCAGGGGCACGGCCATCACCTGCGGCCCCGCCGCTGCCAGGGGAGCCGCCGGGGCGTGACCGTCGAGTGCCCGCCTCAGGGCATCCGGGGCGACGCCGTCCCGCCGCCAGGCGGCCAATCCTGCCGCCGACTCGTCACGCCCATCCGCCGTCCAGACGGCCAGGCCCGCGCCATCTTCCGCCAGCCAGACGTGCAGCACAGGGCCGCCCAGCGCCGCGGCCACGGCAGGCAGCGCTTCCAGGGCCGGCTCGCCCAGGACCCGGGTCACCGCGCCCGCCGCCGGCGCCACAAAATGACGGACACGCTGCTTCCAGCCAAACGAAAGGCCGCTGCCGCCGGGAAACGGATCGTACAACCGGTAGCCGCTCGCTTGCAGCGCCGTGCGGAAGGCGTCGGCGATGGCTGGTCCATCGGACCGAGACATATACAGGCTGTGCCAGGATGGGTTCATTTGACGCCTTTCTGCCGGGACGGTCCCCCGAAGTGTAGCAAAATCACCGTGTTCGCGTAAGCGGACTTCTGGCGATGCTGTCGGTATACTGGAAACGATGGTACTGATCACGGTCAACAGCAAGGGAGACTATCATGGTGATCGATTTTACACCGGTGCGTAATAAAGAACTGACCTTACTGGAAATGGCCGAACAGGTCACACTGGACGACCTGCACGCCGCGGCGGACTTTTACGTCGACGCCATCCAGGCCATCATCAAGGACGCCAGCGACGCCCAGATCGCTTATGTGCCCATCGACGAGGCCGCGGACGACCCCTATGCCGTCTCCGGCGAAGAGACTATCGGCTGGAGCCTGGGGCACCTGGTGGCGCACACCACCGCCAGCACGGAGGAAGGCGTCGCCTTTGCCTCATTGCTGGCCCGCGGCATCCGGCTGGAAGACGAAGACCAGCGCCTGCGCTACGAGACACCCTGGCGCGCTATCGACACGAAGGCCAAGGCCCTCCAGCGCCTGGAGGAAAGCCGCCGTTTGCGGCGCGCCTACCTGGATACCTGGCCGGACACGCCGCGCCTGGACGTCGCCCGCAAAATGCGCCCGGCCTTTAGCGAGACGTTCGGCCCGATCAATGCCCCGGCCTCGGTGCTGTTCGGCCTGTGGCACGAGGATAACCACCTGGACCAGTTTCGGGCCGTCCTCCGCCAGGCGCAGGAAGCCGTCGCCGCGACCGGCAGTTGACCGACACTCGCCGTCGGCGGGGCAGGTCCTTACGCCGGGTTGTCGTCGATGCCAAAAATACCTTCTTCCCCCGCCAGGCCCTTCAAAGCGCGCAGCCAGCTGTCCCCCTCGCCGCCCATGCGCTCGCCGGTGTGGCGGTGGTCGTGCATCTCCTTGAAGGCGTCCAGTTCGTCCAGCAGCTTCTCCCACACGGCCCGCTGCACATCGACCAGCGCCCGGTGATCGGCCGGGTTGGTGGTATGGCGCAGGGCCATCCGGAAATGCGGCAGGCACAACCCGTGGCCGGACGCCCGGTATGCCTCGGCCAGCCGCGCGTCCGAGATGTGCTGCCCAATCGTGCGGACGTGCAGGTCCTGCGATTCGCGCCGGGCCTGGCAGGCCACACAGGGCCCGGTCGGCTCCAGGCGATCGGCCAGGGCTGAGGCCGGTCCGGTCGACCGCACCAGGCGGGCCAAGCCGCCCCGCGCCGCCGCCGCCGGGGCCGATCCATCCAGCGCCTTCAAGACCTGGTTGAGCGTACCCCGGTAGTACACCGAGATATTCAGCAGCGCGCCGTTGAACTTTGCTATCTGCCAGGCGTGCACGTTACACAACCCACGCCCGGCCCGGAAGGCGTCGTGCACGTGCGGCCGGATGATATGCTCGAACAACATGGCATGCATATACTGCTGGACCTTTCGCTTGACCAGCAGGCAAACCGGACAGCCGTCCTGCTTCTCAAGTACCTCAATGATGTCGAACATACTCAACGGGGTGACCATCGTCCTGGCTCCTCACAACTCCGGCGCTGGCTTACCTGTGGTATAAGTGTAACGGAATTTTAAAAATACCCTTAACGGTTCACAAGAGAGAGGACAACTCAGTCATGCATCCGGCAAAAATCCTCCCAAGCCTGTGCCTGCTGCTGGTGGTTTTGATGGCAGCCGGGCCGGCCCTGGCCCAGGGCAATGGTGATCTCCCTTATTTCGAGTACGACAACTGCCCCTTCGACGCGCCACCCGGTTATGAAGAAGGCCAGGACTTCGAGTGTGGTTACCTGGCCGTGCCGGAGAATCGCGGCGCGCCCGGCAGCGCAACAATCTACCTGGCGGTGGTGATCGTGTACAGCCAGACCGCCCCCCCGCTGCCCGACCCGATCGTTTACCTGGAAGGTGGCCCCGGCGGCAGCGCCATCACCGGCCTGGACGCCTGGCTGCCCTCGCCCTACCGCCTGGACCGCGACATCATCCTGATCGACCAGCGCGGCACCGGCTTCTCCGAGCCGAGCCTCAACTGCCCGGAAATCGACGAGGCCGCAGAAGACGACGACCCGGAACGGGCCTGCTACCAGCGGCTGGTGGACGAAGGCATCGACCTGTCGGGCTACAACAGCCGGGAAAACGCCGCCGACATCAACGACCTGCGTCTCGCCCTGGACCTCGACACGATCAACCTGTACGGTGTGTCTTATGGCACGCGGCTGGCCCTGACCGTGATGCGCGACCACCCGGCGGGCATTCGCAGCGTGGTGCTTGATTCGACCTTCCCGCCCCAGGTCAACGGTTACGTGGAACAGGCCCTCAATGGCGCGCGCGCCTTCGACCAGTTGTTTGCTGACTGCGCCGCCGACCCGGCCTGTAATGCCGCCTTCCCCAACCTGGCGCAGACCTTTTACGCGCTGGTGGACGACCTGAACGCCAGCCCCGCCCTGGTCGAATATGAAGACGGCCCGGAAGAGGTCACCGGCGATATGCTGGTCGATGCGCTGTTTAACACGCTCTACAGCACCGCGGCCATTCCCGGCCTGCCCTACGGTATCGCGCTGCTGGCCGAAGGCGAAACCGACATCGGCCTGGGGCTGCTGTCTGGCGAATTCACTGGAGCGGAAGCCGACATTCTCCTCAATGGCGGCGACCTGCCTGAAGGCGGCGAGCCGGTGCTCGATGCGGACGTGTTTTATCCGTGGGATAACGACGGCGACGCCGAGGGCATGTTCAACGCGGTGGAATGTTATGAGGAGATTCACTTCCAGACATTCGACCAGGCCGTCGCGGCTTCAGCGGGAATCACCGCCCAATTGCAGGGTGCGCTCATAGCCAGCCTGGAGGGCGCGTTCGCCTCGTGCGACACGTGGCAGGCAGGCCGGTCCGGCCCTATCGAAAATCAGCCTGTCGTCAGCGATATCCCGACGCTGATCCTGGCTGGCAGCTACGATCCGATCACGCCGCCCGCCTGGGGCCTGGCCGCCGGGGAATACCTCAGCCGCAGCCTATTCTTCGAATTCCCCGGCGTGGGACACGGGGCCATCGATGGGGGCGACTGCCCGTTGAACATCGGCCTGGCCTGTGTGGACAACCCGCTGGCCGCGCCCGACTCGCGCTGCGTCGACGCGATGCGCGTCACGTTCTACGCGCCATAGACTTACCCCAAAACACCCACTGCTGCCGCCTGATGCCGCGGTAGCAGTGGGTGTTCGTTACCGATAAAATCGCTGCCCGGTTGTCTTTCCTACAAATCGTGATTCCTGTGGGTCACTTGGTCGCCGCCTGCGCCTGTGACGCCTCTCCCTGCAACTGCCCAAACAAATCGTCCAACCGCTCCGCCAGGACCCCGGTTTCGCTGAGAAAACGTACGCTGGTCGGACGGGTGACGTTGATCAACGTCCGGGCAAAGACCCGCGCCAACTGGCTGGAACCTACCACCACCCATTTGCCCATTTGCGGGTGCGCTGCCGGCCCACGCACGGCGCATTCGATGGTTGCCAGCAGTGGGAAGCGCACACAGTTCTGCAGGTCGATCACCACATGCACCGGCGAGTCGGCGCCGTCCAGGTGATGGGAAAGCGCCTGGAAGGCCAGTTCCACATCTTCAACGTCGACGTCGCGCTGCCAGAGCATACGCAGGGCATCCTGCCCCCTGATCACGTCAACCGTTACCGTCGGTTCCAACATACTCATACGACTACTCCAGCCAGGCCCCGGCACAACTATTGGGGATACACACAGTTCAAGGTAACTCTATTATAGAATCAATATTCCCTAATTCTCAGGCCAGGCGCCCGTTTTCATGAATTTTTTAGATATCCATTCCTGATAATGCCCGCGCCCGAATCCGCCGCCCAGCGGCCCAGGATACCGGCATGGCCCGTCAGCTAACGGTCAGCCGAACGCAAGGCAGCCGTCAAGCACAGGTGAAAGCGGGCGATTATAATCAGCGGCTCATCCGGCGGAAGAGGACAGCGAGGGATACCATGCGAATTCCTACCAGAACCCGACCCGTTTTTGTGCTGATGGCCCTGGTGACCGGCCTGGTCAGCGGCCTGCTGCCGATCCTCGCCCAGGGCGGCGAAGATGTCACCGTGGTCGGCGGGGACGTGCCGGGCCTGCGCGAGATGATCGCAACCCTGGTGCGGGCGGCAGGGCCGGGCGGCCAGAGCACGGTCGGCATCGGCGCGCTGCCGGGCAGCCTGCCCTTCGACCTGCCCCTGCCGGACGACGCCCGCGTGGTGGGCAGCATCACCAGCCTGGCATCGCCGGAAGCGGGAGCGGCGATCACCGTCCTGCTGAACACCACCCTGCCCCCGGAGGACGTCGCCGACTTCTACGCGGCGGCCCTGACCGGCGGCGACTGGCGAACGGCAGCATCGACCGCAGAACCCGGCGGCTTCACCGACGCGGTGAGCAGACAGGCCGCGTATTGTTTTGGCAGCGATACGCTGGTGAACATTCAGGCGCGATCGTTATTCGACGGCACCAGCGGCGTGCGTCTGGTCACCAACATGAGCAGCGGCGGCGCACCCTGCAACGGATCCTCATCGGCAGCCGACCCGGCGGCAGACGTCACGGGACTGATTCCCCAACTGCACACGCCGGAGGGCGCTCAACTACGCGCGGTGAACGAGGGTGAAGAAGATGGCCCGGTCGAACACCGGACCGTCGCTAACGAGGCGGTGCTGACCACAGCCATGGCCCCCGGCGACTTGATCGAACTGTATAACGTGCAGTTGCTGGACGCGGGCTGGCATCACCTGGTGACGGAGTGGACGGACGGTTCCGCCTGGAGCGGCTGGGCGATCACCGATGCGGAGGGCTTCACCTGGAGCGGCGTGCTGACCCTAACCGCCAATCCCCTGGTGGAGGGCGAATTCTTCGCGCGGGTGCTGGTGGAGGAAGTGATCGCGGTGGAATAATCCGATATTTTGAAGCGGCTACCGCCCACCCAGCCGCCAGTCGAGGGCGCTGTAACGCTGGGCGATACGGTCGTTTTTCACGGCGATGGCGATGGCCATGCGCGTCCCGACCAGCACCACCAACCGGCGGGCGCGGGTCACCGCCGTGTAAAGCAGGTTGCGCTGTAACATGATGTAGTGCTGCGTCATGAGCGGGATCACCACCACCGGGTACTCGCTGCCCTGGCTCTTATGCACCGAGATGGCGTAGGCGTGGGTCAATTCGTCGACCTCCGACCAGTCGTAGGTCACCCGCCGCCGGTCGACCAACAGCGTCATCGTCTGCTCGTTGAAGTCGAAGCTGTGCACGCGCCCGATGTCCCCGTTGTAGACGTCCTTATCATAGTTGTTGCGGGTCTGCATCACCTTGTCGCCCACGCGGAACAGGCGTCCCATCAGGCGGCGTTCGGCGGGGCGACCCGGCGGGTTAAGCGCCGCTTGCAGCGCCTGGTTGAGCGCATCCACCCCGACCACGCCCCGGTACATCGGCACCAGCACCTGGATGTCGTCCAGCGCGTCGTAGCCGAAACGGTCCGGCACGCGATTCTGCACGATATCCACCACCAATTCAGCGGCGGCTTCCGGCTCCTCCACCCCGAAGAAAAAGAAGTCGTCGCCCTCGTTGCGGGTATCCGGCTGCTGGCCCCGGTTGATGTAATGGGCATTGCGGATGATCAGGCTGCCGCCCTCCTGCCGGAAGATGGCCTCCAACCGCGTGATCGGGATCACGCCGCTGCGGATCAGGTCGCGCAGCACGTCGCCCGCCCCGACGCTGGGCAGCTGGTCCACGTCGCCCACCAGCAGCAGATGCGTGCTCGGCCCGACGGCTTTGAGCAGGTTGTAGAACAGCATCTGGTCGAGCATCGAGGCTTCGTCCACGATCACCATGTCGGTATCGAGGGTATTTTCGTCGTTGTAGAAGAAGCCTTCGCTAGGGCTGTAGCCCAACAGCCGGTGGATGGTCTGCGCCGGCTGGCCGGTGGCCTCGGAGAGGCGCTTGGCGGCGCGACCGGTCGGGCTGCACAGCAGGAAGCTGTGGTCGGTGCGTAACAAGGCCGCGATCACGGTGCGTAAGGTGGTCGTCTTGCCGGTGCCAGGGCCGCCCGTCAGCACGCTGACCTTGCCGGTCAGGGCCGCCCGTACCGCGTCCCGCTGCTGTTCGGTGAGCTGCACCTGCGACTCGCCGCTCAGGGAAGCCAGCAGCGGCCCCCAATGGGCGTTGCGCAGGTCGGCCAGCCGACTGTCCGGGGCGTCGGCCATCTGATGCAGCCGGCGCGCCGACCCCACCTCGGAATAATACAGGGTCGGCAGGTAGACGGCTTCCATCCCCGCCGCCGAGTCATCCGGCAGCAGTTCGATCATCACGTCGCCGGACCCGTGCAGCCGGTCCACCGCGCCGCCCACGTCATCGGGCTTGTCAATGCGCAGCAGTTCGACAGCCTTACCCACCAGTTCATTGCGCGGCAGGTAGACGTGCCCTTCGTTGGTGGCCTCGTTCAGCGCGTATTTCACGCCCGCCTCCATCCGGTGCGGCGAGTCGACGGGCAGGCCCAGGTCCTGCGCGATCTTATCCGCCGTCAGGAAACCGATGCCCCAGATGTCGTCGGCCAGGCGGTAGGGGTTCTCCTGCACCATGTCGATGGCGTCGTCGCCGTAGGCCTTGTAGATTTTGATGGCCAGCCCGGTGGACACGTTATGCCCCTGCAAAAAGAGCATCACCTCTTTGATGGCCTGCTGCTCCGCCCAGGCCTGCTTGATGGACTCGCTGCGCTTGGGGCCGATGTCCGGCACCTCGCGCAGGCGCTCCGGCTGGCGATCCAGCACGTCGAGCGTGTCCAGCCCGAAGTAATCGACGATGTTTTCGGCCATCCTGGGGCCGATGCCCCGGATCAGGCCGCTGCCCAGGTAGCGGCGCAGTCCCTCGACGGTGGCCGGCATGGTCTGCTTGACGCTCTCCGCCCGGAACTGCTGGCCATAACGGGGATCATTGACCCACTCGCCGGCGAACTCGACCGTTTCCCCCGGCTGAAGCTCCGGCAGCGCGCCGACGACGGTCACCGTGCCGTCGCGGCCCATGCCCAGGCGCAGTTGTTCGGGCCGCACCCGCAGGACGGTGTAGCCGTTTTCCTCGTTGTAGTAGGTGATGCGCTCGACCGAGCCTTTCAGGGTTTCCTGGGGCATCTTGTTAGTCATTCCACTTACTCATTTGTCTTTTCGATCAAGGAACTCCCTACCACGCAATAGTCAGGGTCACTCAAAACCTTATCCCAGTCAAAGCCAACTATGCAGACTCCGCTGGATTGTGAGTCCAAAGGCACCTCAGAAAGCATGTGTTTAGTTAGTTCATGCGGGATTGTATGCTTCAGGGGTAATCTGACACGAAAATCAAGAAAGCTCACTTCTAGATGATCTGGGGTACCTTCACGACTGGAAACAAACAACCCACAAATAGGGTCCTTCAGAAAATCATCATCAACTATATTCACGCAAATATCTTTCTGCTCATCAAAATCAAGCCTATCATCAACATCTTTCTCAAATAAAGCCAAGATGTAATCCCGAACAGGATCG
>DAOUEM010000293.1:0-17739 GCA_034430555.1 Anaerolineae bacterium
GCGCACAAGTCGGCGGCCAGCAGCAGGATGGCGGCGGAGAGGTAGGCCCAGAAGAGCAGCACGATCACCGTCCCCAGCGAGCCGTAAATGACGCTGTAGTTGGCGAAGTTGTGGATGTACCACACGAACAGGCTCTTGGACAGCTCCCACCCGATGCCGCCCAGCACCGCCGCCGGCCAGATGGCGTCCCAGCGGACGTGCATCTGCGGGGTGTAGCGGAACAGCAGGGCGAAGATCGCCACGTTCAGGCCCAACGGCAGGAACAGGGTGACGATTGCCAGGATGGCACTGGGTTGGGCCATGGCGAACAGGCTGAGCATCTGGAAGATCACCGAGGTGATCACCGAGCCGAACAGCAGCACCGCCAGCACGATGGCCATCACCAGCGCCAGGCCGCGCTTGTGCCACATCGGGCGCTGAAAGGTCGGGTGGAAGATGTTGTCCAGGGCGGCGGTCAGGTTGGAAAACAGCGACAGCGACGACCAGATCAGCAGGCTGGCCGCCACCAGCCCGAACGATTCGCGTTGTTCCAGCGCCAGCCGCACGTTTTCTTCGATGAGCTGCATGGTGTCGGCGGGAAAAAAACTCCCCGCCAGTTCCAGGACCTGTTCCTGGGCCAGGGCCGGTCCCACCAGGCCGCTCACCAGGGTAACGGACAGCAGGATCAGCGGAAAGGCCGAAAACAGCGCGTAATAGGCCAGCGAGGCCGCCTGCCGGTAATCGCGGGTATCGAAGTTGTTCCAGGCCTGGACGAGGTGCGGCAGCAGGCCGCTGGTCCCCGCGTCGACGAACTCGTAGACGCGGCTCACCGTCCCGACCACACGGGCGACCGCGTGCGCAAAAGGAGCGACGACCCGCACCCGCCAGATTGGTTTGTCGTCGCGGGTGTCGGGCTGGTGATCTGGACGTTTGGATAACAAAAGCACCTTCCTTCGCCGGTCTGTTTTGAGCAGGCCAGCATCGACATGGTACCACACATAGCGGTCGGAGGCACTAGTACCCCTGATTAGGGCCCTGACCAGGAAGTGGTCGAGCGGAAAATGAGCAAGATCAAAGCGGTTGTTTTTGGTTATGACGACGTGCTCAATGTGCCCGAAGACTGGGAGACCTGGCGGGCGGACCGCGATCACCTGGCGGCCCGCTGCCAGATGACGGGCGAGGCCCTGTGGCAGCACTGTTTCGCCGGGCCGGCCTGGCGGATGGCCGTACACGGCCAGCTCACCGAGGCCGAGTTCTGGATGGATCGCCTGCTGCCGCTCGGCCTGCATACCGAGGAGGAGCGCCGCGCCTTTGTGGCCGATCTGTTCGACGGCCGGATGATTCACCCGGTTATGCGTGACCTGGTGGAGCGGCTGCACGGGCGGGTTCTGCTGGCCGTGCTGGCCAACATCGAGGTGCAGGACATGGCCACCTGGCTGGTCGATACCCACGCCCTGGAGGGGTTCTTCGCCGTGGTGATTGGCTCCGCCGACGTCGGCCTGGCCAAGCCGGAGCCGGCCATCTACGACTTGCTGCTGCGGCGGCTGTCCTGCCGCCCCGACGACGTGCTGTTTATCGATAACCTGCGGTCTTACACGGCTGCCGCCGAAGCCCTCGACATGCAGACCGTGCTGTTTCAATCGCCGCTGTCTTTAGCGTCCACACTGGCGGCGCGGGGCGTCCTGACGCCGGCTGCGCCCACCCTTCCGGTTCCTGTGAAGGAACCGCTGCCGGGACGGCCTGTCGCGGCGGACCGTCGCGCCGCTGATGCCGCCCCGGCCTGGAGAGGAAGTGACCCCCATGAATAATCGGTTACCGCTTGTACCTTCGGCGGGCGATCTGCTCATTCGCCGCCCCACGTTAAGCGACGTGGCGGCCGTGGCCGGGCTGATCAACATCTGTGCCGTTGCCGAGATTGGCGCTTTACAAACCACGGTGGACCAGCTTCGCGGCCACTGGCAGATGCGCGGCCTCAACCTGCCGACCGACTGCTGGGTTGTGCAGGAGCCGTCCGGGCGCCTGGTCGGTTACGCCGAGGTCTGGGACCTGCCCGCCTGGCCCGCGCCGTACATCTGGGCGCGCGTGCACCCGGATTGGATGGGGCAGGGCCTGGGCCGCCGCCTGCTGCGCCTGGCGGAAGAGCGCGCCCGGTCAGGCGCTGCCGGGACGGATGCCCCCCGCCGGATCATCCTGCGCACGGCCATCGTCAGCGCCAACCAGCCGGCCCGCCGCCTGCTTTACCAGGACGGTTATCGGCTGGTGGCCCGTCGCTGGTGCAAGGGCCGCCCTGCCGATGACGCCGATCCCTCGCCGGACTGGCCGCAGGGCATCCCGGCCCGCGCCTACATCTCCGGGGAGGACGGCCCGGTTTATCGCTATGACATCTACGAGAAAGAGCTGTGCCTGGATGACGGCCTGGAGCCGGTTTTCTGCGCCAATTGAACGGCTTGAAGGAAAGGGCGCGCCGGACAGCGCGCGCCGGACAGCGGGCGTTTTCCCCTGTCCGGGAAGTACCTGGTATGAAGAAGATGGCCGGTTGAGTGGTTCAACCGTGCCAGTACCTGATAGGACAATCATCATCATGACGGCTATCGACATTCGTGAAGACCTGACCATGCGCGCCCCCACGCTGGACGACATAGATGCCCTGGTGGACCTGATCAACGCCGTGTCGCTGCGCGAGGTTGGCGCAGTGCTGGTCGACCGGGATCACATGGTCAAGGAATGGACCGCGCCCGGCAGCTTTAACCTGGCGACCGACGCCCGCCTGCTTTTTGACCCGCAGGGCAAGCTGATCGGCGAGATCGAGATGTGGAACGAGGAGCCGTTGGTGCATCCCCAAATCTGGGGCACCGTGCACCCGGATTATCACGGGCTGGGCATCGGCGCGCACCTGTTCGCCTGGGCGGAGGCGCGCGCGGCGCTGGAAGTCGCCCAGGCCCCGCCGGAAGCCCGCGTGGCTGCCCAAACCAGCGCCCATCACTCCAACACCTGCGCCGCCGAGTTGTTCCGCCGCCACGGCTATCAGTTGATCCGGCGCTTCTGGCGGATGCGCATCGATTTTGACCCGGACTGCCCACCGCAGGCGCCTGTCTGGCCGGAGGGCATTACTCTGCGCCCTTATGTGCCCGGCCAGGACGACCACGCCGTTTACGAAGCGGTCGAGGACTCGTTCGCCGATCACTGGGGCTATACCAGGGACCCGTTCGACCGGTGGCTGCACTGGATGACCACCGATGCCGACTTCGACCCGTCGCTGTGGTTTTTGGCGGTCGATGGCGAAGACATCGCTGGGGTCGTCCTCTGCCGTCCCCGGATGCCGGAGGACGCCGACCTGGGCTGGGTGCGGACGCTGGGCGTGCGCCGGCCCTGGCGGCGGCGCGGCCTGGCCCTGGCCCTGCTGCGTCATGCCTTTGGTGCCCTCTACCGGCGCGGCAAGCCGCGGGCGGGCCTCGGCGTGGATGCCGCCAACCTGACCGGCGCGACTCGCCTCTACGAAAAGGCGGGCATGCACGTCAGCCGGCAGTGGGACGTGTACGAAAAAGAGCTGCGGCCGGGCGTGGAAATCACCACCCGGTCCCTGGCCGAGACCCTGGATGACTGACCGGTCCGGGGCCACCGCTTGCCGGTGTGACACTGGGGAAGCCGTTATCACGGCGGGGCACGCCCGCCCCTGAAGAGAGGACACTATCGTGCCTATTCGACAGGCCACGCCGGCCGATTACCCGGCCATCACCGCGGTGCATAACACCCTGTTCCCGGACCTGCCGCGCGTGCCCGAGCAGTATCACGAGGTCGACGCGCGCCGCGATGCCCGGTGCAAACACGCCACCTGGGTGTGCGAAGTCCAGGGGCAGGTGGTGGCCAGCGCCCACTACGACCAGTCGATCTGGATGTACCATCCGGGGCACTTTTTCATCAGTGTGGAGGTGCTGCCCGCTCACCAGGCGCGCGGCATCGGCGGGGCGCTCTCCGAACGGCTGATGGCCGCCCTGGAACCGTTCGAACCGGTCCAACTGCAGGCCAGGGCTTACCAGCAGTGGCCGCAGGGCGTGTCCTTCCTGCAGGGGCGCGGCTTCCACGAACACGCCCGCGACGCTTCTTCCCACCTGGACGTGACGGTTTTCGACTTCGCGCCTTATGATGGGCTGGTGGACAAGCTGCGCGCCGAGGGCATCGACTTCAAGACCCTGCGCGAGCTTGAGTCGCGCCCGGACCGTGACCGTCAGCTCTACGAGCTGGATATCGCTATTATCCCTTACCTGCCCGGCGGCGAGGATTTGACGCTGCCCGACTTCGAGGCGTGGGTGGAGGAGGTCTTGGGCGAGCCGGCCCTGCTGCCGGATGCTTACTTCATCGCCCTGGACGGCGACACGGTGATCGGCTCGACCAGCCTGCTGGCCAACCGCGCCTGTCCGATGCTGCACCAGGGCCTGACCGCCGTCCGCCGCGAATACTGGGGCCGGGGCATCGCCACCGCGCTTAAGGTGCAGGCCATTGCCTATGCCCGGGAGAACGGGCGCACGCCCATCGAGACGACCAACGAAGTCGGCAACGCCCGGATGCTGGCCGTCAACAACCGGCTGGGTTTCGTCAAACAGCCGGACCGTATCGACATGCTGAAGCAGTTATCGGCGTCTGGCGACGTTTGATGTTTAACGGAGAATAAATCGACACACGAAGGGTTACAACCTGATGAGCGACCATATCGCCGAAGACCTGCTGCTGCGGGCCGCCACCCTGGACGACGCCGAGGGGGTGACCGCACTGCTCAATACCTGCGCCCGCGAGGCCTTTGGCGCGGATGACACCATGATCGAAGAGCTGCGCCACGACTGGCAGTTCCCCGGCTTTGACGTGGCGGCCGATACCATGGTCGCCTTCGACGCAGAGGGCAGCGCCATCGGTTATGCCGCTGTCTGGAACCGCCTGGAGCCGTATGTACGCAGCTATACGCACTTCGCCCTGCACCCGGAATACGCCGGGCACCCGCTGGGCCATCAACTGCTGGACTGGGCGGAAGCGACCGCCCGCGCCAAGATCGCCAAAGTGCCGCCCGACGCCCGGGTGACGCTGCACGCCAGCGCACTGGACAGCCAGCAGTATATGCTCCGCTACTTCCAGGAGGCCGGTTTTACGCTCAACCGCCACGTCCTGATGATGAAGATCGCGATGGACGAGGCGCCGCCGTCGCCTGTTTTCCCGGATGGCGTGGTCGTGACCACCTATGCCGACTTCCCCCAACTGGAAGCGATCGCCCGCACCGCCGAAGACGCCTTCAAGGATCATCATGGTTTTGTGGAGCACTCGTTTGAGGACATCATCCGCGAATGGCAGCAATTGATCGTGGAGCTGGAGCGGCTGGACAACTTCGATGCGACTCTGTGGTTTATCGCGCTGGAAGCGGCCACCCGGGAAGTCGTCGGCCTGTCGCTGTGTATGCCCCGCATGACCGAAGACACCGCGATGGCCTACCTGGATACGCTGTGCGTCAGCCGCGACTGGCGTCAGCAGGGCGTAGGGCTGGCCTTGATGCATTATACCTTTGGCGAATTTTACCGCCGGGGCACGCGCAAGGTCGCCCTGCACGTGGACGCCGCCAGCCTGACCGGGGCCACCCGCCTCTATGAGAAGGCCGGCATGCACGTCGAGCGGCGCTTTGACAGCTACCTTAAAATCCTGCGGGATGGCGAAGACCTGTCCACGCAGGCGCTGGACTGACCCAAGTAGATTTCAGGAGAGGGTATGTTTCATTTGCTTGAACCCCGTAGTTACGAGAAGGTCCGGCCTTTATTCGCCGGTCTGGACTTCCAGCTATCCGCCTCCGCCGTCCTGGACGGCATGAACCCCGGCCGCGTCTACGTCGACGACCCTGCCGCGCCGCGTTGCGCGTTTATGGTCTCGCCGGAGGGGCTGTATCTGGTCGGCGATCCGGACAATGCCGCCTTCAACGGCACCCTGAACGCGGCCCTCTTCGCCCGGCAGTTGTTTGACGAGGCGCGCGAAGGCCACTACTTCGTCGTGCCGGACGAGGCCTGGGGGTCGTCTCTGGTGACCATCTTCCACCCCCGCCCGCCGATCACGCTGCCCCGCCGCCACTACTTGTGCACGGCGCTGGCCTTCGACTGGCAGGCGGCCCTGCCGGAAGGATTCGCCGTGTATCCCGTCGACCGGGCGCTGCTCGATCGGCCCGGCCTGCGGACCCCCGACCACGTGCACGGCTGGATGGCGGCCAACTGGGGCAGCCGCGAGGACTTCCTGGCGCGAGGCTTCGGGGCTGTCACGGTGGACGAGTCGGCTAACAAGGTAGTGTCCTGGTCGCTGGCGGACTGCGTTAGCGTTAGCGGCAGCGGCCCGGCCGGCGAGATCGGCATCCACACCGACCCGGCCTACCGGCGGCGCGGACTGGCGACCATCACCGCGGCGGCTTGCGTGGAGGCTGCCTTCCGGCGCGGGCTGACGGTCGTCGGCTGGCAGTGTAACGAAGACAACCTCGGCTCCCGTGCCACGGCGGAGCGCGTCGGCTTTCGCCTGAACCGCCGGTATACCATGGCCTACATGTATCTCACTGAAGCCGATCACCTGGCCGAGATGGGGTGGGTGGCTTTCCGGGCTGGCCATTACCAGGATACCGCCGACCTCTACGCGCGCGTGTTCGCCCTGGATGATGATCCGCCGGACTACTACCACTTCCTGGCGGCGCGGGCCTGGGCGTTGCTGGGCGACCCGGCCCGGGCCATGACTCACTTGAAGGAGGCCGCCGCCCGCGGCTGGTCGGACGCGGCTTACACCGCCGGCGAGTGCCTGGAGCTAAAACCACTGCATGAACTGCCGGAATGGGAACCAGTGCTGGCCCGCATCCGGGCTAATGCGGCGGCAGAGGCATAAAACAGGCCAACTGCGCACTTGGCCGCAGCAACCGGTGCACAGTTGAGGGGAGAGGGAATAAGCAATTGTCGGTTAGCAGTCCTCGCACAGGGCCGCCGACGAGCCGTCGATGGCCGGTTTGAGGCTGCCGGTGGTACGCTCACTGCGGCGTTCACCATACTGCTCGTGCAGGCGCTGGCCCCAGGCCATGAGCCGGATGCCCAGCCCGTCCAGCAGCGCGCCATAAAAGCGGTGGCGGTCGCGGCTGGCAAAAACGATCTGAAGCTGGCGGCTATGGTGGGCCTGGCGCAGCAGTTCTTCCCGATTGGCATTTGCTTGGTTCACAATGTCATGATAGTTCCAGTGCGGCATGGGTCTGCTCCTTAACAATAATGCTGAAAGAGCCGGTCTCGTTACGTTACTCAAGGAAGGCCAACAACGTCTCGAAGGTCTCGCCGAAACGATCCCGGTTCAATCGGTAGCACTTAGCCCCGTCGCGGCGGCGTTCCACCACGAACCCGGTCGCGCTCAATTGGCGCATGTGGCGGGAGGCCGCCGACTGGCTGAGCTTAAAGCGGGTGATGATGTCCTGGGCGCATACTTCGTCCGCCTGGGCCAGCAGCCGCAATATCTGGATGCGGGTATCGTCGGCCAGGGCGTCCAGGCGGATGCGCAGTTCGGTCGAGCTGATGGTGCCGGCGCCCCCGGCAACCGGCTGCGGCAGCCGCGCCCCAAAAACGACGCGCGCCATGGTTCTAGTATGGTCGATGAGCAGCACGTACGGCCCGATGTGGGTCGAGGGGATGAAGGTCAGGTGGGTGACCTCGTTTAACTTATCTCCCCAGACGTCGGGAATCTCGCGCTGCACCACCTGGCGGAAGACATCCGACCTCGACAGCCCTTCATAGCGCATGGCCTGGAAGGCGGCCACCGACTCTTGCAGGACAGGCAGGCTTTCTTCCCAGGCGAGGGCCAGGACCTCCGTCCACAGCCAGCCCAGGTGGGTGACGATCCGGGCTTTCAGGGCTGGTGGGTCGCTGAACAGTTCATGGGCTTCTTCGAATATGGACCAGTCCGGCTCGTAGCCTTTTTCCTGGTAGCGCTGTTGGAGCAGATTCAGGTAGGTCTCGCGGTCGGCCAGCAGGGCCGCCGGTGTCAGCGGATGGCCGGTTTCATCGACGGCCTTGTCGTCGTCCAGCGTGCAGGCCAGGATTTGGTCCCGCATGGTGACGGAATCGCGCCCGACCAGGTCTTCCACCCAATCCGGGAAGCTCGGCCAGGAACGGTGATCGAGCATTTCACCGACGCACAGGGCGTGGGTGACCAGGGAAGTTTCGCGCCGTTGTTCCGGCGTGAGCGCGGCCAGGGTCTGGTACGTCCACTCGGAGAAGCCGGACGTCTCATCGGCTTCGTTGAGCAGGTACAGGCTGTTGAGGGCGTTGTATGCCGGTTCCAGCCCAAACTTAACGGTGATCACCTGCGTGGGGGCGATAAACTCCAGGTCAGCCATGGTCCATCCTCATTCTGCCAAGTGTTTCATTATTCCGAGTTACCCGAAAACATGGGTAATATGAAAATAGTATAACATTTCCGACTGTTCCTGTCAAGACTTGTTTGCAGGCCGCTGCCCAATTCAGGTTGATGTTCAACCAAAAGCAGTTGAGACTCAACCGAAAGCGAGGAAACTCATGCCAGTCCTGAACACATTTGATCGAATCGGTTCGCTGCGCCGTCGCCCGACCCCCGGTCGGCTGACGCACCCATCCCAACCACCATTGACGACTCAACACACACCACAAAGGAACACCTGTTGCGCAAACTTAACGCTTATCCAGTTTACCTGATCTACAGCGGCGCTTCCGCGCTTTTTTTCAGCACCATCTTCACCATCAACCTGGTCTACCACATCACCACTGTGGGTCTCAACCCGCTCCAGTTGGTGCTGGTCGGCACCCTGCTGGAGACGACCGTCTTTTTCCTGGAAGTGCCGACCGGCATCGTGGCCGACGTGTACAGCCGCCGGCTGTCGGTGATCATCGGCGTCACCCTGATCGGTTTCGGTTTTATCGTCGAAGGCGCGTTCCCACTGTTTGGGGCGGTGCTGCTGGCCCAGGTGATCTGGGGCGCGGGCGCGACCTTCATCAGCGGGGCGAGCGACGCCTGGATCGTCGACGAGTTGGGTCACCAGGAGGCCGGCCCGGTATTCTTGCGGGCTTCGCAGGTGGGGCAGGTGATGGGGCTGGTGGGGACCGGCCTCAGCGTGGCCCTGGCCAGCATCACCATCACCCTGCCGATCTGGCTGAGCGGTCTGATGTTCCTGGGGCTGGCCCTGTTCCTGGCCCTGTTCATGCCGGAGGCGGGCTTCACGCCCACGCCGCCGCCGCAGCGCGAAACCTTCCGCCAGATGCGGCACACGCTGGGCGAGGGGATTCGCCTGGTCCGGGCCAGGCCGGTCCTGCTGACCATCCTGGCGATCAGTGTGCTGCACGGGGCCTTCAGCGAAGGCATGGACCGCCTGTGGCGCGCCCACCTGCTGGAGCAGTTTACGCTGCCGGGCCTGGGCGCGGTCGATCCCATCGTGTGGTTCGGCATCATCGGGGCGGTGGGATCGGTGCTGTCCATCGTGCTGACGGAGGTCTTGCGCCGCCGCCTGGACCTGGCCAACGCCGCGCGTGTCCGCTGGGCGCTGTCGGCGCTGTACTTCGGCGTGAGCGCCGCCGCCGTCGCCTTCGCCCTGTCCGGCGACTTCCCCCTGGCCCTGCTGGCCCTGTGGGTGAATCAGGCGCTGCGGGCTGCCGCCGGTCCGATCATGGCTACCTGGACCAATCAGAACGTCGACTCCGGCGTGCGGGCCACCGTGCTCTCCATGAACGCCCAGGCCGATGCCATCGGCCAGATCGGGGGCGGCCCGGTGGTGGGCTGGGTCGGCACGGTCTTTTCCCTGCGGGCGGCGCTGGTGATGGCCGGGCTGCTGCTGCTCCCGGTGACCGGCCTGCTGCGGGGCAGGCGCGCCCGCTCCGCCCCGGAACCGCTGCCGCCGGAAGCCGCGGCCTGACCGCGTGGTCAGGCGGGGATCGCGGCGTGCATGAACGGCTGGGCGTGCTATAATGCGGGCAATATCTTCTCATTGCCATAGTAGCTGAAAGGAACACGTGATGGGTGGTGATGTTACCTTTGAACAGGTCATCAAGCTCCTCTTGCCCACGCCGGGGCGCGAACTGTGGGACATCTGGCTGTACGCGATTTTGTTGTTCGCCCTGATCACGCTGTTCATGCAGCCGGAAGGCGCGATCATGATCACGCTGATGATGGCTGCTGTGATCATCTTCATTTTTGTGGACAAGGTGGGGGCTTTCCCGGCGCACCAGTGCAACTTCGGCACGATGATGATCCGCATCCTCATGTTCGTGATACCACTGCTGACGGCGGGTATCACGCAAAAGCCTAAATCACGCGGCCCGGCCGTGATTGCCGCTTTCCTGGCGCTGGGCTATACCTTCCTGCAGTGGGCGCTGATCATGAACAACCGCAACATCTGCCGCCCGCTGGACCGTGACGTGTTCCTGATCATCGAATACCTCAAGACCATGCTTGTCTGACGGGCTGCTCCTGGCATTAAAACATCCCCCTGGTCGACGACCGATCGGGGGGATGTTTGGGTGGTGGGAAAAGCGTTGCCGGTCCAGCCGGGCGCCTTTACTAAATGCCTTCCGGCACGGCGGCGTAAATGGGCACCAGCCAGTCGCTGTACCGGGCCAGTTCACCGCGCACCATCTTGAAGTATATGTTGCGCAGCTCGTGGGTAATCGGGCCCATCGTACCACTGCCCACGTCCTGGTAATCGACCTGCGTGATGGAAGCCACCTGGTAGCCGGTGCCGCAGGAGAATGCCTCGTCGCAAATCAGCAGTTCGGTGCGGTCGATCGGTCGTTCTAACACCTCCATATCCATCTCTTCCCGCAGCAGTTGGATCACCGTGCGGCGCGTGATGCCTTCCAGGATGTTGGAGTTAATGGGCGGCGTGATGGCCACGCCGTCCCGGATGATGAAGAAATTGGCCGCCGCCGCCTCCGCGATGTGCCCGTCCTCGTTGAGCACGATCGCGTCGTCAAAACCGGCCGCCTTGGCGTCGCTGACCGACAGCGCCGAGTTGATGTACGCGCCGGTGATCTTGCCGCGGGCCGGGATGGCGTTGTCGTCGATCCGCCGCCACGACGAGATCGTGACGTGCAGGCCCTCTTCCTTGGCCAGGTATTTGCCGAAGGGGATGGCGAAGATGGCCAGGTCATCGTCCAGATCGTGGATGCGCACGCCGATGGTGGGCGTCGACTTGTAGACCAGGGGACGGATGTAGCAGTCCTCGCGCAGGTTCTCCTTTTGCAGCAGTTCGCGCAGGATGTCGACCAGTTTCTCCGGGGTGTATGGCAGATTCATGCGCAGCATCTTGGCGGACCCCATCAACCGGGTGAAATGGTCTACTGGCCGGAAGACGAACAGCTCCTCTTTGTTCGCATTCCAATACCCGCGTAACCCCCCAAAGGCGCCCGTGCCGTAGTGTAAGGCGTGAGTGGCAATGCTCACGTTGGCTTCGCTGAACGGGACGATCTTGCCTTGGAAAAAGGCATAACTTGGTAAGTTGGCCACAGCCAAACCTCCTCATTTGGTAACCCGGTGCGTGACTCTCATTATACCGCACATGGAAGGGCAGGAGGTCACCGTTTTCACCTGACGTCCTGCGCCGGACACAAAAACCCCTGCCGGATCGGGCCTGGCAGGGGCCTCTCGGCAAGACATAAAGTTGGTGGTGGGCGCTTACTCGACCGCCGCCGTGACGCTGGTCACCAGGCCCGCCGGGCTGGGGTTCTCATTGTAATAGCCCAGGAAGCGCTCAGTCTCGAAGGCATCGTGCCGGGCCAGGTTCTGCGCCCAGCGGTAGGCGATGGACTGGTACAGCAGCTCGACCGTCACCGTGTACGGGCCTGGCGCCTCGCCCAGGTCGATGTCCAGCACGAGCGTATCCGCGCCGCCGGTGAAGTTGGCATCGTCCACTGCCGCACCGTAGGCGGCGATGTTGTCGGTCGCGCCCGCTTTGTCGAAGCCCGCCGGCAGCAGCCGGTTGTCCTTGAGATAACCCGCCCCGCTGAGCAGCGTCGTGGTCGGTTGGCCCCCGGTATCGCCCATGATGGCCTCGTAGATTTGCACCGCCTCCGGGCTGTCGATGACCTCGTAGTGCGGCTCGAACAGCAGCGCGTCCAGGTCGTTGTCATTGCCGGCGATGGAGCCATCCGGGTTGAACGCGCCCGATTCGAAGATCGCCGCGCCGCTCCCATCGGTCACCACGATGTGCAGCCAGGCCCGCCGGGCCGGGTAGCTGGTGGGAAACTTGTGCCCGACCAGGCTGGTGACGGTCATTTCCGCCTGCAAGCGCCCGCCGCTTACCTGGACGGCGTCGAGGGTCAGCTCGGCGGTGCGGTTGGTAAGCGGGTCGTTCACCGCGGTGATGGTGGCGTCGACGTGGGCGTCGCTGGCCAGCAGGCCCAGTTCGTCGGCGTGCCGGCGCAGCAGGTCTGGTATGTAAGAGTTGCCCCCCACGAAGATGTGCTGCATGAAGGGGCTGCGCGGCTCCCCGCCGGTGATGGACAGCACCACGCCGCCCTGCGCGGCGGGCGTATGGCACGCCTGGCAGGAGTCGGTGTCGCGGTAGCTGCTGGCCAGCCATTCCGGGTACACCATTTGTTCGGCAAACTCCCCGACATTCTCGCCCGCGGCGTCGATGGTCGGCGTGTAGAGCGTGTGGCACACCCCGCACATCTCCGATTCCTGGACGTGGCTGCTCTCCGTGGGGACGAAGCCGGACACGCTCTGCATCACGATCAGGTTGTTCTCGGCGATAGGGAAGGGGCCGTAGGCGTGGCGCTCGCCGGCTGGCAGGTCCGCGTTGATTTCGTAGTGCCCGCTGAAGCTGTCGTCCTCCCCGAAGTTGTCCGCTTCGATCTGGTGGCACAGCGTGCAGGAGATGCCGTCCATGGCCAGCACGTGCAGGTCGTTGGCCGGGTCGGCCAGGCCGCCGGCATCCAGCAACCGTGCCTCTCGCTGGTGGACGTACTCGGTGAAGCGGGCCATCGGCATGTGGCAGGTCGTGCATTTATCCTGGATGAACGAGGCGGAACCCGGGTTGACCAGCACTTCGTTGCGCACCCCGGCCTGCCAGTACGGGTCGCGGGCGGCGTTGGCCATCATGCTGGACCGCCACTGGCTGTCCAGCGAGACGTCCGCGCCGCTTTCGTCCGTCATGTTGATGTGGCACACCGCGCACTGCCCGGATGTGGTGAAGAACTCGCCGCGGGCCACTGGCAGCGCGATGTTGCGGCCGGCGGCGTCCTCTCCGGCGGGGGACGGCTGGACGGTGGCCGCTTCGACGGTCGCCGGCTCCGTCGGGATCGCGGCGACCCCCGTCGCTTCGACGGCTGTCGCTTCGACGGCTGCCGCTTCGACGGCGGTTGGTTCCAGCGCTGTCGCTTCGGTCGCGGTGGCGGGCGGGACCGGCGTCACGGTGACCAGTCGGTAGGTCGGCGTGCAGGCCGCCAGGAGCAACACGACCAGCAGACCAGGAATCGCGAATCTCTTCATGCGTGCCTCCGTGAAGGTGAGCATGAGCGAGGCGGGGTTGGGTGGCGGGATGGTTCGCTGCGCTCGGAGCCATAAGTTTGGGTTGGTAATCGTGAAAATTATAACAGAAAGTGGGCGCAAAAAAAGCCAGGCAGACGCCGAGTCGCTCGGCCCGCCGGCCGCCGGGTTCGCGGCCGCATTCGATGTATTCCCAGCAGTTGAGTCGACGTTGTGCCATATGCGGCCCCTTCTATGGGCAGTATACAGCGGAGTAACACGCCTGTGCAGATGAGAATTATCGCAATAGCCGCGCCCCATGATTGGAGGACCGTCACTTTATCCGGACGCGGGACCACCGCCGTGCCCCTTGCACCAGTCCGCGATCATCCGCACGCGTATCATCGCTTCTTCGCCCGTGCCCTCTGGCACCTCGTCGGAGACGCCCAGCACCAGCCGCGGGTGAAACAACTCGACCAGCTTCTCCGCGCACATCATCAGGGCTTCGCGCGAGTATGTCTCCATGAACAGCACCGCCGGGATGCCATCCAGCAGGATTTTGTCGCCGATGTGGGCGGCCATGGTTTCCAGGTCGACGTCGCCCTGCGGGGTGGGCGTCAGCGCTTCGATGCCGTCGAAGGGCAGGTCTTTGAGGAAGGGCAGCAGGCCGGTGAACGCGCCGTCGATGTGCACGTGGGTGAACTTGCCCGCCGCCCGCAGTTGGCCGCTGCGTTTTTCGTACCAGGGCAGCACGTGCTGCTGGAAGTAACGCGGCGAGATCAAGCCGCCGTGTACGTTCTCCCCGAAGTTGAGGATGTTCAGCTCGTCCGCCGCGCCAAGCTGCGCGTACAGCGGGTCATAGGACTGGTCGATGGCCTGCATCGTCGCCAGGACCTCGTCCGGGCAGTCGACCAGGGCGTAGATGAAGTCTTCGTAGCGCATCCAGTCGATGGCGAGCGCCTGGTAGGGGCTGCGCGGCACCCAGAACTGCGGCTCTCCCCGCGGGCCGACAAACGCGCTGCCCTGCGCGAAATCCTCCGGCACGTAGCGATAGGTCCGGTGCCGGTACAGCCAGCGCACCTTTTTCAGGTCCGCCGCCGTTTTGACCGGGAAGCCGACCAGCCGCCAGGTTTTATCCGGGGTGAGCAGGTGCTGCTCCACCAGGTCGCCGTGCGGCGTCTCGTAGACGCGGGTGCCTTCTTTTTCGCCAAACTGTTCATGGATGGTGACCGCCGGACCGTACGCATCCACGATCGGGCTGGGCATCCCGGTGTAGTAGTGCACGTAGCGCATGGAAACGTCCAGGTCGTCGAAGAACTCGCCGATGCTCATACCGCGGAATGTCTCCGGCATGCAGTCGAAGGTCTGGTGCCAGTCGTACCACGGCTCGATGCGCGGCTGGAACAGCACGTGCGGCACCGGCTCACCCCGGAAGATGTTCAGGTTCATCTGGCGGTAGGACATGTCGGTCATCGCTGGGACTCCCCCCGGTCTGAAGCGGTGGATGCGGATGGATCATAAGCACAGCCTAAAGGTACCAGATTCGCCGCCGGGCCGCCGCCGAGTTCCCCCCAATAAGCATCGCCCGATCAAAAAAACGAGCGGACCTTTTCGGCCCGCCCGTGATCTTAGGTGGATGATACGGTCTCGCTCAGTCGTCGACCGGTTCCGCGGTCAGCGCCCGGGCCGTCTCGATCAGGGTCTGGATGTCCGGGTGATCGCCGGCGTGTTCGCTGTAATAGGTGTAACGGATGTGTCCCGCCCGGTCCACGATGAAGGTGCCCGGCAGCATCTTCTGGTCGCCGGTGGCCTGACCCTGACGGTTGCCGCCGGACATGGCCCGCAGGCTGGCTTTTATCACGCCGAGCGAGGCCAGGCTTTTGAGGGTGCCCTGGCGCAGCCCGTAGGATTCGTGCGAGTCGGTCGTTTCATCGGTGAGGCAGGTGGTCTTCGGCGTGAGCTTGCCGCAGTAGCGCTCGGCATGGGTCGGACGCCCGATGCCCACCGCGATCACCTGGAGTCCCGCTTCGGTAAAGTCCTGCTCGTGTAACCCCAACTGGGTTAACCATTCGCGGCAGAACAGTCAGCCAAAGTGGCGCAGAAAGGTGAGCACCGTTGGGCCGTCCGTCCAATGGTCGCTCAGGATGGCGGTCTCGCCCTTCACGTCGAGCAGAGTCAGGTCCGGCGCGCGGTCGCCGGGAGTCAGTCGCTGGTTGTTGGTCATGGGGTTCTATCCTCAGGTATTGGTTTCATAAAGCGCCAGCAGACCGGTGTTCCACTCAACCGTTGCTCATGCCAGCAGTACGACGTGCATCTGTGGAGGAGAAGAGAGAAAGCTGTGTCGTGTCGGTCTGCTGGCGCCTGTTTGATGAAGAACCACGTTGCTGACTGCCGGTTATTCGTCTTGACGGTGACTTGCACCGTGTCCAACCGTTATGCCGTCATCATAGCAGGGATGTTCAGGTATTGCAATGGTATTGTATAGTTACTCAGGGAATCTTCATCTAAACTGGACAACACACCGCTTCGCCCAAAGAATCAAAAAGCCGGGCTGTCCCGGCTCTTTACACAGTGTGTGATGTGCTGCCCAACTACCTTGTGCAGTCGGTGACTAGCTGAGGTAGTCGCGCAGGTTGTGCGCCAGTTTGGGGTGACGGAGGCGGCGCAGCGCTTCCTTCTCCAGCTGGCGGATCCGCTCCCGGCTCAGGCCAAACTTGTTGGCGATCTCTTCCAGGGTGTGCGGTTCGCCGCCACCCAGGCCAAAACGCAGCCGCAGAATGTGGCTCTGGCGCGGGGTCAGCTCGCTCAGCACTTCCTCGATGGTCTCTTGCAGCAGGTGCTGCGTGGCCGATTCGAGCGGGCTGGGCGTATCCTGGTCCTCGATGAAGTCGCCGAACTCGCTGTCGCCGTCATCGCCGACCGGGCGCTCCAGCGCGATGGCGTGCTGGCTGGCGTCCATCATGCCGCGCACGGCGTCGGCGGGCAGTTCCATCTGGGAGGCGATCTCTTCCGGGGTGGGCCGGCGGCCCAGGTTCTGTTCCAGCACCTGCGCCGTGCGGTACATCTGGCGGATGCGTTCCGTCATGTGCAGCGGAATGCGGATGGTGCGTGTCTTCTGCGCCAGCGCCCGCGTGATGGCCTGCCGTATCCACCACGTGGCATAGGTGGAGAAGCGGTTGCCGCGATTGTAGTCGTATTTGTCCACAGCGCGCATCAGCCCGACGTTGCCTTCCTGGATCAAGTCCGGGAAGGGCAGCCCCTGGCCCATGTAACGCTTGGCGATGGAGACCACCAGGCGCGTATTGGCCCGGCCCAGGTGCTCGCGGGCGGCCTGGCCGTCTTCTTCCAGCGCGCGCAGTTCCCGGCGCAGCGTGCGGTTCGCGCCGCGGCTCAACTGCTGCAGTTTCTCATACGAGTCCTTGCCGCGCTCGATGCGCTTGGCCAGGTCGATCTCTTCCTGCGCGGTGAGCAGCGGCTCCTGCGCCATCTGGCGGAAGTACAGGCCCACCGGATCGTCGGCCGACACCGCGTTGATGTCGCCCACGTTGGGGTCGCTTATCGGTTCCCGCGAGCGGAAGTCGTCGTCGTTATTGTTGTTATTGTCGCTGGAAGGGCGGTCACCGGAAAACTGCTCGTCATGCTGGCGCAGCTCGATACCCAGTTCATCCAGTTCATCCAGTACAGCTTCAATCGCGGTTACGTCGTCTCCGTCTTCGCCAAGGATTTCCAGTACATCTTCAAACGTGACATAGCCTTGCTGATCGGCTCGGTTCATCAGTTCTTGAATCACGGAACTTATGTTGCCTCCCTGAATTGATAGTTTTGGACACGTACAAAAATGTTACCGTCAACGCATCCCCTTTTTATGTGGCGGCAAGTAAGTCAATCTGCGTATTTTAGCACAAGTATATTTGAATTTGAAGATCGGATGCGTGAGCATTTGATGAGCCTGTTTGCACTCCTATTAATGGTGAATACAATTCACGCGCCGCCACATTGCTCCTTTATCATTATAAGTGTGCTGTCAAGCCCCATATATGGGGGGCTGCTGCCGGATGACCCGCCGCTTCACCACACCTGCTTAGGTACCATCATACAACAAAATAGACACAATAAATCAATTTTTCACAAATTCTGGTGCGAATCTAATGTTGGCCGGGAACGCGAGCGGCTGCCCTGGATGAACAACTCATTTCCTGACGATTTTGGGCCATTTTTGTGGTATGATCGGGGCCATTTGAGGCACCCGGCTGGTAACCAGCCCCAAAAAAAACGAGGATGAACCCA
>DAOUEM010000294.1:0-10590 GCA_034430555.1 Anaerolineae bacterium
CAGGGGCCAGCCGCCGGTCGGGGTATGGTAGTACCAGCGCTGGGTGACCGTATCGATATTGAGAACCAGGCGTCCGGTCAGGCGGTAGGCGATCCAGTCCGTATACTCGATGAAGTAGTCGGCCTCACGATAAGTATCCGGTTCATGCTCCTTCAGCCAGAGGGCTTTGGGCGGCATCCATTCCGCGCTGACCCCGGCCAGGCTGTAGCGCAGCGCCTGGTGCCCGGACTGCCCGATGCGAGCCGCCTGGTCCCCGGCCCGGACGTCCATCCACAACAAAGCCCGGCGCAAAGGGCGGCCATCCGCCGTGATCGGCAGCAGGGTGCAGGTGGTGGCATCGGCGCAAACCCCCTGCACCTTTTCCGCAGGAAGCCTGGCCACGGCCAGGCAGTCGCGCACCGCGCCGACCAACCCCTGCCACCAGTCGGCGGGGTCTTGCTCCGCCCAGCCGGGTCGCGGAAAGTGAGTCGGATATCGGCGCGAGCCGCTGGCGATCAGGGTGCCTGCGGCGTCAAACAGCCCGGCCTTGATGGCTTCGGTGCCACCGTCAATGCTCAAGAACATGACCGTTACCCTGCGGCGAACCGCGCGAGGATATGGCGCAGCTCGCCCACATTGGCCAGGATAAAGTCCGGCGGCGGGTCGGCTGCTGCGGCTTGCCCCCGGGTCGACGCGCCGGTCAGCACCACACTCGTGACCATGCCGGCCTGCTGCCCCATGCGGATATCCGTTTCCAGCCGGTCGCCGATCATCATGCAGCGCTCCGGCGGCAGACCCAGCCGGTCCAGGGCAACTTGAACGATCAACGGTGAGGGCTTGCCGGCCAGCAGTTCGAGCGTGCGCCCGGTGACGTGCTCCAGCGCAGCGATGGTCGCACCCGCATCCGGGATGCCGCCGCCGGGCATGGGGCAGGCTTTATCGGCGTTGGTGGCGAAAAAACGCGCGCCTTGCAGCAGCGCCTGGTAAGCGGTATTCAGCTTGCGATAGTCGAGCGTGCGGTCGAAGGCCACGACCACCGCGTCGATGCCGGCGGGATCGATGACTGTCCGAGGGTCCTGGTCCAACCGTTCGTCGACGATGGTCAGGCCATGCCCGCGCAGTTCATCCCACAGCGCCTGCTCCCCCAGGACGTACAGCCGCAGGTCGGGGTGATGCTTCGCCAGGTGATAGCCCAGCACGTAACCGGACGTGATCACGTCGTCCGGGCCGGTGGGTATGCCCAAGCGTGTCAGCTTATCGGCGTAGGCGGATCGAGGCTCCAGCGGTTTATTGCTGACGAACAGCACTCGTTTGCCGTGCTCGCGCAAATAGGCGATGGTCGGCACGGCCCCCGGCAGGGCCGACTCGCCCAGGTAAACCGTACCGTCCAGATCGAAGATAAAGCCGTCAACCGTGTCCATGCCCATTTGCCCGGTCAGAAGTTGCCGCCTTTGTCCGCCGCACCGGCGCTTTTATGGATGGCTTCTTGATCCGCGGCAAGCTCGGCCACGGTGCGCGTATGCAGCCGCGCCGCGCCCTCGGTTTCGACCAGGCGCACCCGCGTACCGGCTGCCTTGTGCGCGGCCAGGCGCGCCCGCGCCGCGTCGATTTCGCCGGCGTAGTTGGGCAGCCACCCCGCCTGCGCCACCAGCATCTCGTCGGCCATCTGCCAGACCTCTTCCGGATTACAGACCGCGCCCACCAGCGGGTCGTGTAACATGGCCTGCTTGAGCAGGGTTACGTCACCGCGCACGGCGGCCTCCATGCCCATGTGCTGGACATGCACGCTGGCCGCACAGGTTGCCACGCAGGAAAGCGGCAGATCGCCCACCACCGGCATGTTGATCCCGTTGGCGTCCACGTAACCCGGTATCTCGACCACGCAGCCGTCCGGCAGGTTGGTGATGTGCCCTTCATTGATCACATTAAAATGCCCGCGGTAGAGACGACCTGTCTCCAGGCTTTCAATGATGTAGGAGCCATGCTCGTGGCTGCGATCACCCGGCCCGATGACCGGTGGTTCTTCTTGCAGCCAGTTGGGGAAGTCGGTCTCGAACCAGTGGCGGCCTTCCGTGCAGACGCGCAGATAACCACCCGTCTCGCCGTGAATCCAATGGGAGAGGTCGATCCACTGCGGAATCTCGTCGACGCGCTTGCGGTACCAGGGCAGGTACTCGCTCAGGTGGCCGTTGGACTCGGTGCTGTAATAGCCCAGCCGCTTCAGCACGTCGATGCGCACCTTCTCCGTCTGGGGGAAGGTGGGGTGCGTCTCGAACAACTCCAGCATCCGCGGGATCATGTCCATGCCGTGCCACTGCACCTGGATGTACCACGTCTGGTAGTTGATCCCCGCCGCCACGATATCCACATCGTCCATGGTGACGGTCTCGTGCTCGCCGATCAATCCCTCGCGTCTGGCCCAGTGCTCGATGCAGTCGGCGATCTGCTGGTGGCCGCCCTGCACGCCGTGGCACAGGCCGATGGTGGGCACCCCGCCGTATGTGTTGCAGGCCCAGGTGTTCATCGCCATGGGGTTGGCATAGTTGAGGAACAGCGCGTCGGGCTGGGCGACTTCGCGGATGTCCTGGCAAATGCCGAGCAGGACGGGGATCGTGCGCTGGGCATACATGAGGCCGCCGGCGCAGATCGTATCGCCCACGCATTGATCGACGCCGTATTTCAGCGGAATGTCGACATCCAGCGCGAAGGCTTCCAGCCCGCCCTGGCGGATGGTGCACACCACGTAATCGGCCCCGTCAAGGGCTTCTCGCTGGTTGAGCGTCGGCTCGACCATAGCCGGGAGATTGTTCGCTTGAATATCGCGCCGGCACAACCTGGTCACCATATCCAGGTTACGCGCGGAGATATCCATAAAAGCGAAGGTGGTATCGGCCAGTTCGGGCACCGCCAGCAAGTCACGCAGCAAGCGGCGGGTAAACCCAATCGAGCCTGCGCCGATCATGGCGACTTTGATTGACATGGATTCCTCCAGGTTCGCATGGACGCCCAACAACAGGCGTGAGCGCCCACGCTCACTCCTCAGATAGATCAACTGTTTACGCCCCTGAAATACCTCGATGTATTTTACGTGAAACAAGACAAGCTTACGAGGCGCACGCACGGCGGCTGTTATGACGCTGCTGCCGGCAGCGGGCGAAAGGCCAGATAGGTCCGGCGGGCTTCACCGTCGCCGCGCTCGACGAAATCGACGGCCAGGGGCGTGCCGGTGACAATGGCCTCGGGATTGCGCGCATCGACCCCCAGCAGAAAGGCGCTGATGCTCACGCCCTCCTCCAGCGCGACGATGCCGGTGCAGTAGGGGTTATCCCGGTCGTAACCCTCGGCATTCATCGCCGCCGGGCCGACGTAGATCGAGGTGAAGGCCGCTAACGTGCCCCGCCCGGAAAGCGCCCGCCATTCCATCCGGTCGCTGTAAGTTTGTGGACAGATGGCCCGCGGCGGCAGGTAAAGCCGGTCGCTGTCCGGGCAGTAGGAGGCCATCAGCTTGCCTTCGCTGAGATAGCGGTTAAATGAGGCTGCCGTAAACGGTCGTGATTCGGTCATGGGACTCGCTCCATCTCCCGGCTAGCGCCGCTCGTAGACGTGCACCACGCAGGTGGACCCGGTCGCGCCGACGTTGTGGGTGAGCGCCAGCGGCACATCACGCGGCACCTGGCGGTCGCCGGCCTCGCCGCGCATCTGCTTAAAAATCTCCACCGCCTGGGCCACACCGGAGGCGCCGACCGGGTGCCCCTTGCTCTTGAGGCCGCCGGAGCTGTTGATCGGTTGGGCGCCGCCGCGCGCCGTGACGCCGTCTTCGGCCATCTTGTAGCCTTCCCCCGGCGAGAAGAAGCCCAGGTCCTCGGTGGCGATGACCTCGGCGATGGTAAAACAGTCGTGGACTTCGGCCAGCCGGATGTCGGCGGCGGTGACCCCGGCCATGGCATAGGCGTCCCGGGCAGCCAGGCGAGCCGCCCGCAGCGTGGTCAGGTCGTCCCGGTCGTGCAGGGCAGCGTCGGAAGCCTGCCCCGTGCCGATAACATGGATCGGGGTATCGGTGAAGTCACGGGCGCGCTCCTCCGCCACCAGCAGCAGGCAGGCCGCCCCATCGGTGATCGGCGAGCAGTCGAACAGGCGCAGCGGCCAGGCGATCATCGGGTTGGCCCCGTCGTCGTGCAGGAAATCCATCACCCCCGGCCAGTTGGGCACCGGACGGCCCTTCTTGGCGGCGCGGGCTTTGCGGCTTTCCATCCAATCGGGGATGGTCATACCGAACTGGGCTTTAGGATTGAGCGCGCCGTTTTCGTGATTTTTGATCGCCACCTGCATCAGGTGCTCGGGTCTCATCCCGTAGCGGTGCATGTAGGCGGTGGCAATGGCGGCGTAAAAACCAGGGAAGGTGAACCCGGCTGGAATCTCGTAGAGCACGTCGCCGGCGGTCGCCAGCGCCTCGGTGACCGCCGCCGTCGGCAGGGCGTTCATGCGCTCCACCCCGCCGACCAGGACCACGTCGTAGAGGCCGGAAGCAATCGCCATCAATCCCTGGCGCAGCGCGACCCCACTGCTGGCACAGGCATCTTCCACGCGGACGGCGGGGGCCGGCATCAGCCCGACCGCATCGGCCAGGATCGGGGCCAGATGCCCCTGACCCTCGAACAAATCGCTGGAATAGTTGCCGACAAACACGGATTCGACGCTCCGCGGGTCGAAGCCGTGATCCACCGACCGGCGCATGTCGAGGAAGGCTTCCACGAACAGGTCGCGGCTCGCCAGGTTATCAAACGCCCCGAACCGGCTCATGCCCACCCCAACAACAGCGACCCCACGGCCCAGTTTTCGCTGGCTCATTCTCGCCTCCTATCCGGCAAACTGCTCGCGCAACTCACGCTTCAAGATTTTCCCCATACTGGACATCGGCAGGCTGTCCAGGAAGACCACGCTTTTCGGCACTTTGTACCGCGCCAGGTTGTCGCCCAGGAAGGCGAGCAGTTCTTCTTCGGTGGCGGACGTTTCGGGCTTGAGCACCACGCACGCCTTGCCCACCTCGCCCCAGCGCGCGTCCGGCACGCCGATCACGGCGCACATGTGCACTGCCGGGTGCTGGTAGAGCGCGGCTTCGATCTCCACCGGGTAGACGTTTTCCGCGCCGGAGATGAACATGTCCTTCTTGCGGTCGGTGACATAGAAGTACCACTCCTCGTCGTAGCGCACGAGATCGCCGGTGTGGAACCAGCCCTCGTCGTCGATGACGGCGGCGCTGGCTGCCGGGTCGTTGAAGTAGCCAGAGCAGCGGCTCGGCCCTTTGAGCACCAGCTCGCCCACCTCATTGGGACCGAGCGGTTGGTTGTGCTCGTCCACCACCCGCACGTCGACGAAGTAGTTGGGCCGCCCGATGCTGCCCGCCTTACGCACCGCGTCTTCCGGCGGCAGCGCGAACAGACCCGGCCCGAACTCGGTCATGCCGAAGCCCTGCTTGAAGCGGATACCTTTCTCCGTCGTGTACCGCTCGATGACGGGCACGGGCAGGGGCGCGCCGCCGCTGGTGCAAAAACGCAGGCTGCTCAGGTCGGCCTCGGCGAAGTTAAGGGCCTGGAGCATCATCTGGTACATGGTGGGCACGGCAGCGAAGACCGTCACCCGCTCCCGTTCGATCAGGTCCAGCACCTGGACGGGATCGAACTGGCGCGTCAGGAGGGTGGTATTGCCAAAGACCACCTGCGACGAGACGTAGGTAAACAGGCCGCCGGCGTGGAACAGCGGGAACACGCACAGGTAGATGTCGTCGTGAGTCAGGTCGTGGATGACGGTGTTGAGCACGTTCCAGCAGATCATGCGGTGGCTGATCATGGCGCCTTTGGGCAGGCCGGTCGTGCCGCCGGTGAACAGCAGACAGGCGGTATCCTCTTTGTCCAGCGACTGACAGAGCACCGGCGTCGGCGGGCTGGCTTGCAGCGTAGCATCGAAGTGTTGGCTGCCGCTGATGCCCTCACCCTCGATGTGCAGGTAGTGGGGGATGGCGTGCGGCGTCTCACGGGTGGCCGCTTCCAGTTCGGTCACGGCGTCCTTGAAGTCGTCGGAATAGATCAGGGCCTTGGGCTGAGTCATTTCGACCAGGTAAGCCAGCTCCCGCCAGTGCAAGCGCCAGTTGAGAGCGGTATGCACCGCGCCGATCTTGCCGCAGGCGAAAAAACAGTCCAGGTGCTCCACGCCGTCGCGGGCCAGGATGGCCACCCGGTCGCCTTTGGCGACGCCGGCGGTCGTTTGCAGCCAGGTCGCCAGGCGACTGGCCCGCTCATTGAACTGGCGGTAGGTCAGCCGCAGAACCGGGTCCTTGCCCACGTCGATGATGGCCATTTTGTCGGGCGAATAAATCTCGCGGCGGCCCAGGTAATCGCCGATGTACATAACAACCTCCTCCTAAACACACAAGAAGACGGCGTGCGCGGTCACACCCACCGCCAGACGCTGGCCGCCATCGCCATGCCGCCGCCCGTCGCGCAGAAAACCACGTTGTCGCCCGGCCGGGGACCTTGGCCGCGCGCCAGGGCATCGTCCAGCGCCGCCGGGATGCAGGCCGATCCGAGATAGCCCCACTTATCCATGATCCAGTGGGTCTTGTCCAACGGCTGGCCGAGCGCCTCCATGACAAATTCGATGGTGCGCAGGTTCAACTGGGTAAACAGGAAAAAGTCGACGGCGTCCAGGGTCAGGCCGGCCTTGCGCACGACTTCCCGGACGAGCGGCGGCCAGTTGTCGCTGTTGAAGGTGGCCGGAAACTTACGCACGAATTCCACGCGCGGCTTGCCGTGTGCGGCGATCACGTCCGGCGTGGCGGGGCGGTAGGTGCCGCCGGTGTAGATGCCCAGCGCATCGTGATACTCACCCACCGCCACCAGCTTGCCGCTCAGGAAGCCCGGCGTTTCCCCGGCCCGCACGATCACCGCGCCCGCCCCATCGGCGAACAGGGTGCAGGTGTACTTATCCGTCCAGTCCACAAACTTCGTCATGCCATAGCCGCCCGCTACCAGGATGGTCTCGTAGTCGGGATCGGTGGCGATGTAACGGGCGGCGGCATCCAGGCCGGTGACCCAGGCGGCGCAGGCGCAGTTGATATCGTAGGTGCCGGCCCTGGTCGCATCAAGGTTGGCCTGCACCACCGAAGACGTGGCCGGGCTGATGTAGTCCGGCGTATCGGTGGCGACGATGATCAAATCCAGGTCGGCGGCGGTCAGACCGGCCCGATCCAGCGCCTGTCGGGCGGCAGTGGTGATCATGCTGGAGGTGGTTTCGTCGTCGGCCATGACGTGGCGCGCCTCGATGCCAACGTTTTCCACCAGCCAGTCGCCGACGTTTTCGCCCAGCATCGTATTCAAGTCGTCGTTGGTGATCACCCTGGCCGGGATGTAGCGCCCGGTGGAGACGATCTGCGCGTGACGGGTCATTTACACCTCCGGCGGTGAGGGCACAGTGAAGTCCAGCGCTTTGGCGGCGATGAAAGCCCGCACCGTCGACCAGAAGAAGTCGGGTTGTTCCAGGTACGTCATGTGGCCGGAAGCGCGGACCATCACCTGGCGGCTGTGGGGGATGATGGCCATCAGTTTTTGCTGCTGCCAGAGGGGGATGGCCCGGTCCTGGTCGCCGGTCAGGATCAACGTCGGCGTGTGGAAGCGGCGGTAGGCGTCCGGATCCTGGTCGATGTTAGCGAAGAACGGGTCCTGCGCCTCGGTCAGACGGATCAGACAGTAGCGCTTATCGGCGTAGCGGCGGTAGAACTTCTGGCGGGTGGCTTCCATGCGTTCCCCGTAGGTGGCGGCGGCCAGCTTCTCTCCGTAAATCTTCTCGTACATGTACTGCGTGTAGAGGTCGAAGGTGGGCGGGTCGACTTCCCGGTAGAAACGCAGGGAAAGGTCCTGGTACATCTGGAAGAGCGTCTCCCGCGTGAGCAGGATGCCGGAGAGCGTCAGGGTGTGCAGCCGGTCGTTGTGCAGGCGGCCCAGGTCCACCCCGATGAAGCCGCCGTAAGAGACGCCCACCGGGTGCACCCGGTCGATGTCCAGCGCGTCCATGATCGCGACCAGGTAGTCGGCGAAGCGGTTGATGAAGTAAGGCTCATCTTCCTGGGAGGACTGCCCCTGCCCGAAGTAGTCGTACAGCAGCACGTCGTAATCCGGGTAGACGTAGGGCACCACGCGGTACCAGGAGCGGGTCAGCATCGCCACGCCGTTGAGCAGCACGATCACCTCTTTTTCGCCCTGCCCGAAGTACTCCCAGTAGACCTGCCGCGTCCCCTCCTCGACCGGGATGACGCCGGCCCGATCCGGCGCGACTCGTCGTGTATCCTGCATAAGCGCTCCTTGTGAGGCTGATCCGCCGCTTACCCGATAAAGGCGTGCAGTAGCACGTTGAACTGCTCCGGCTTCTCCAGGAAAACGGTATGCCCGGCATCGGCGACGATCTCTTCCCGGTAGGAGCCGCCCGCCGCGGCGTAGGCTGCCAGCACGGCGCGCGTCTGTTTGAGCATCGGCTGCGGTGGGTAGACGTCCGGCCCAGGATAGTTGGGGATCAGACCCATCGGCCCCAACGTGCCGGGGTCGGAGGCCGCCGAGTCGGAGACGGCCAGGTCGTGGCTGCCGCGTACCCACAGCACCGGCGGCTTGGGATCGATGGTATACAGGCGGGCAGGATCGGCCAGGTACTTGGGCGAGAGGGCGTTGGCCGGCCCCCATTTGCCAGGCGCGATGTACGGCCAGTTAGGCGACCGCTCGAAGTCCCCCGGCACGCCCTGCTCGCCCAGGTGAATCATCAGCGAGGCGGTGAGCAGGTCCTCTTCCCGTTCGGGCACAAAGGGCGGCTTGAACACCAGCATCCGCAGTGCCGAACGCAGGGTGAAGGCATCGTCCAGCGTGCGGTTGCCCTCCTGGATGTACTTGACGAGCTGCGGGTTGGTCAGGCCGCCGCCGGAACCGGCGAAGTCCTCGTAACAGGGCGTGCCGGCTTCGTCTTTGGTGCCGCCGAAGCCATAGGGCGATCCCGGCGCGACCTGGGTCACGGTCAGGAAGCGGGCGGGGTGATCCATCAGCATCCGCCACACCACCGAACCGCCCAGCGAGTTGCCGACCACGTGCGCCCGTTCGATGCCCAGGTAATCCAACAGGGCGACGGCGTCGTCGGCCAGGTCGCCCATGCCGCGGGTGGCGTCGATCTTGTGGGCCGGGTCGGCCTCGCCAAAACCGCGCTGGTCCGGCGCGATGGCCCGGTAGCCGTCCGGCAGGGCCAGCATGATCTCTTCCCACCAGGTGGCCGAGGTCAGGTTGCCGTGCAGAAACAGCACCGGTTGGCCGTCCTCCGGCCCGGAAAACAGCACGCGCGTGGTCAGGCGGGCAGTTGCCAGACGCTGCGCCGTCACGCCTTGCAGAGTCGGTACGCTCATCTTGTCCTCCTGTGGAGTCAGTCCAGATATTTTTCGCGCAGCTCAGCCTTGACAACCTTGCCGTAGGGCGAATAGGGCAGCGCCTCCGCGAAAACGACGCGCTTGGGAATCTTATAGCGGGCCAGCCGTCCTCCGCAGAAGTTTTGCAGCGCCTGCGCGGACGCGCTGCGCCCCGCTTTGAGCACGACCACCATCAAACCGACCTCGCCCCACTTCTCGTCCGGCTGGCCGATCAGCGCGGCATCTTCCACGGCGGCGTGCTCGCGGAAGACGGCCTCCACTTCGGCGGCGTAGATGTTCTCCCCGCCGCTGATGATCATGTCCTTGGCCCGCCCGATGATGGTGTAGAACCCGTCCGCGTCCCGGCTGGCGATGTCGCCGGTGCGGAACCAGCCATCTTGCAGGACCTCGCGCGTGGCATCCGGATTACGCCAGTAACCGGTGCACACGTGCGGCCCCCAGATCAGCAGTTCGCCCGGCTGGCCGTCCGGCACGTCCTGGCCCTCTTCGTCGACCAGGCGCATTTTGCTGTGGAAGATCGGCTTGCCCACCGAGCCAGTTTTAGGCACGGATTGTTCGTCGGTCATCGAAAAGCAGTTGACTCCGACCTCGGTCAGACCGTATCCCTGGCGGAAGACGACGCCCTTCCTGGCGCGCCACTCTTCCATCAGGGCCGGGGGGCAGGGCGCGCCGCCGCTGATGAAAAAGTGCACGTGGCCGAAGTCGGCAGCCTCAAAAGCAGGGCTGTTCAGCCACATCTGGAAGAGAGTCGGCACGCCCAGAATGACCGTGCAGCGCTCCCCCTGGATGAGGCGCAGCGACTCCTCGACGTCGAAGGCGCGGTCCAGCAGGATGCGCCCGCCGACGTAAAAGATGGGCGTCAGGAAGGCGAACAGGCCGCCGGCGTGAAACAGCGGCGTGAACACCGGCGAGACATCATGCTCGGTCAGGCCCCAACTGGTGACGGTGTTGATGGAGTTCCAGAGGATCTGGCGATGCGGGATCATGGCGCCTTTGGGGCGGCCGGTGGTGCCGGAGGTGTAGAGGATGGCGCAGGTCGTTTCGGCGTCCAGCGGCGGGCGCTCCGGCTCCGCGTCCGAGGCGGCAGCGACCACTGTCTCGCAGGCAGATGCGCCGTCAATGTCGGCCCCTTCCAGGCTCAGATAGTGCGGTATCTCGAT
>DAOUEM010000295.1:0-3160 GCA_034430555.1 Anaerolineae bacterium
TGGAGAAGCGTTTTCGCCTTCATATGGGCCACAGCCTCCACGAGGAGATCGTCGAAACCAGAATCGAGTATGCCAAGACGATCCTGAGCAATTCCAACCTGACCGTTGCCCATATAGCGGAGGAAAGCGGTTTCCAAACCCTGCAGAGATTCTACGCCGTATTCAAAGATCTGGTGGGCACCACCCCGGCCCGGTACCGGAAATTGGCCAAGTCCGGCGGTGGGATTGACGGCATCGAGAGCGAGAGCTTCTGAACAACTCAGTAATCCACATAGCAGCGCCCATCCCGATCGAAGGTGCGGATCGGCAGTCCGTACAGTTCGGATAGGTGCTCTCCGGTAAACAGTTCGGCGAATGCCCCGCTCGCCATCCTTCCCCCCGGAAAAATGAGGATCAGATGATCCGCCAGCAGGGCAGCGGGTTCCGGATTATGGGTGGTCAGGACCGCGGTTTTGCCGGCTACTCTCCAGTCCAGCAGGAGCTCGCGCATACCCTTCCTGTGTTTCAGATCTGGCCGCGTGGTTGCCTGGAACCCGAAAGAACGCGTATCTGGTACTGCCCGGCCCGCCCGCCCTGCTCGTGCTGCTCGGGCTGCAAGGCCGTCCAGACCTGCTCGTCCTGCACGTCCAGCCAGACCAACTCGACCTGCTACGCCCGCTGGCGGGTGGTCCAGTCTTTCCTTCTGGGGATGGCTTTCACAGTAGGATGAATCCTCTGTCACTTACGGATGGGGTCGGGCACAAGTTCGCGAAGGCACGGCACCTTCAGGCTTGGTGCGACGGGTCAAATAAATTTCGTGCCTTCTGCGTAGAATATAGAACCAAGATACGGAAGAAATGGAGGACAGCCGCAACGCGCGAAGACAAACGCGACTTGTTCAGCGAACTTGAGGTAGCGTGTTTACTATGCGGACTGGAAAACGAAGTTGAGTACGAAAAGTATGGGGCATCATCCGCTCGGTCTCCTGATCTGACAATCTTGAGTTCGGGGGAAATAGTGGCGAACTTCGAGGTCTGCCGAATCAGAGAAACATCACGCATGTCTGATTTCTGGCGATGGCAGGATATGGTTGAGGAACGTGTCAAACAACTTGATCTACCGATCTATGTCCAACTGGATTGGGACGACTTACGCGATCCGATGGACGTATTTGATGGTCTTCGAGAGACCTTCGATGGTGCCCTTGAAGGCATTATGTCGGGCGTTCGTACGCTGGCTAACGATATATTTCCGGGGCAAGAGCGGGCATGTCCGTTGGCGGGTCTCGACGGTGTTATGAGCGTTACCGTGATTGGAAAAGGAGAGCCCACAGCTACGGCATCTTACTTGCCAGGGATCTTTCCGGTAATCTATACGCACAAAGAGGATCGTAAGTTTGGCGATGTTATGCTGGCGAAGCTGGGTCAGATGAGGCCGGGAGAGCCCAATGCCATTGTCGTACATATTACGAGTACGACACACGAGGAGATCGACGTTATTGATGGGATACGGAACCTGATAAATGCGCCGGGTACTTTCTTTGAGCAGCGGGGTGAGGTCAGAAATAGGTCGGATTTCATAGACAAGCTGCGGCACCTTTCAGCGGTGGTTGTTCGCAGCGTTTGGACGAACCAGAAAAAGCCTCTGTCGAGATAATCCAGCATGGGGGTTCCAACTACCCCCTACCCGAATCACTTGCCAATTACCTACGTACTGCAGACATATGATGACTGGAGTTTAAGGGCGCCACAATAACGGCGATCTTTATTGCTCGGTCTGCGCCTCTCTCGACTGCTTGTCTTTTCTGGTCCCCCGCCCCCAAATCCCCGGCCAAGTCCATGACATCCCTGGGCGGAATGCCTTTGTGAAAACTCCTACGGATTCAACCCACCGTTTGTTCAGCGAACTCCGAAACGTTCTCAGGTTCGTGCTGCAATGCATGCCAAAGATTCAGTTTTGTCTGCATATTAAGCCAACTCTCTGGACTCGTATTTGTTGCCTTGGCAATCCTCAAAGCCATTTCGGGGCTGAGCGCCGCTTTCTGATTGACCAGCTCCGATAGTGTCTTTCGAGAGACACCAAGGTTTTTTGCAGCTTGAGTTACAGTTAGCCCAAGAGGTTTAATAACATCTTCCAAGAGAATCTCTCCGGGATGGGTAGGCTTCCTCATTATCATAATCGCCCCCTTCGATATTCAGTGGTAATCCAAATAGTCAACATCTGTAGCATCTTCACCTTCAAACTTGAATGTAACACGCCAGTTTCCACTCACCCGAACTGACCAGGTACCCCTCTCTTGCCCTGATAATTGGTGAAGATGGTAGCCGGGCAAGTTCATATCAGTTGCCCGAACAGATGCATCTAGCCTATCGAGTATGCGTGCTAGTTTTGGGGCATGGTCAGGGTTGATGCCTCGCTTGTTTCCCTTCTCATAGAACTCCTGCAATCCTCTGTGCCGGAACACCCTTATCATTCTGACGATAAATATATCTGTGTAACCCGTTACGTGTCAATACTCATTGCTAACTGCAATTTCTGGTATGTGTCCCAATGGGTACTTTGGCCAATACCGGAGGACGGTGTTTGGCGTTGCGGTTTCTTGATCAAAGACTGCGAATCAAGTCCGAAATTTCAGCAACTATTACTGACAATCTCTTGTTTGAGAGGGAACGCACCGAGTATCGTAGGTCGTTCCCGACGTGGCTGTTGTACAGATCAATAATCTGCCGCTTCGTCCAGCGTTTGCCCAAGAATCCAGGAGACAATACATACTGCGCTCCCGAATACCAAAACTCTTCTCCTGTGGCGTCCACAAGCTTGACGATGTCTTTGTCCGATGATGGGATAAAATGGACCAGAATCGAGGCGAGCGTTTTCAGATCCAAGGCAGAAAAGAGCCTGTCGTCAACAACGCCGCCAACAGGGAATATCGGCTCTCGGAAGAGCACACCAAAATCCACGCTACTCATGCTGGTTCACTGTGCCACGAGCCCCAGCGACTCAATGTCGTTAAATGGCGGCCGCGCCATTGTTAAAGCATTGGTAGCGTCACAAATAGTGGACCTGGGGTGATCAAGGGTCGGAATTGACTGCGCCGTGCCGTTATAGATCGGCACCCAAGCTTGAGCAGGCAACATCTACCCCCTTTGTTGTTGATGTCCGGATTTTTTCATCCTTGCCG
>DAOUEM010000296.1:0-8607 GCA_034430555.1 Anaerolineae bacterium
CAGGGCCAGCATGGTCAGGGCCAGGGCCAAACGCCGGACCGGGCGGCGGCTCTGCCCCAGCAGCACCGGCCACAGCAGCCAGGCCACCGCCGGCACGAAAAAGGGCAGCAGGCTCTGCACCCAGGAGGTGCGGCTGTACTCGATCACCCAGGGATTGACGGCCATCAGCCCTGCCGCGATCAAGGCCCAGCGCGGCCCCACCAGGGAACGAGCGGCGCGGTAGGTCAGCAGCACGCCCAGCGTATTGAGCGCGATCACCAGCAGGTAGGCGCCCAGCGGGCTGCGCGTCAGGGCGATGAAGGGCAGGTACAGGTAGCCGGTCACCGGCCCGCTGGCGAACAGCACCGAGGTGCCCTGCCCCACCAGCGGCCAGATGCCGCGATCCAGCGTTTCCAGCGCCTGCATGACCGGCCAGGCGTGGTCAAGGGTGTGTTCGATCTGGAGCAGGTATTCGGCCCGCAGCCCGATGGCGACCAGCATGATCACGAGCAGGACCAGCCGGTCCAGGGGGGTGGGCTTGCCGAAAGGACGCAGCATCCCGCGCCCGTGGTGTGTGGGTTCGTTTGTCGTGGTTGTCATGGCGCGGATTGTACCACGCGGGGACCATTTTGCAGGAACCGGCAGCGGCGACTGCCCCCGCCGCCGATTGCCTACATTTTCACAATACTCGTATAATCTTAGCCGCCGAATTTACAGAGGGGCTATTTTGCACTCGTCATGGTACCGCCTCCCCTTCGGGCAGTATAAACGGACATCCTGGTAAAAAAGGGAGTAGGTAGATGAAGCATCGAACCTTGCGCGACCGGGCAAGACAACGACTCCCACTGCCGCTGGCAATATTGGTCGCCGGCCTGCTGGCCTTGTGGGGAGGCAGCACCGCTCGCCTCCATGCCCAGGGCGGCGGCCTGATCGCCTTCACCTCCAACCGCACCGGCTCCAACGACATCTACCTGATGCCCGCTGGCGGAGGCGATGCCGTCAACCTGACCAATTCCCAGGCCAACGATGGCTCGCCAACCTGGTCGCCGGACGGGCAGCGCCTGGCTTTCACCTCTGACCGGGACGGCGACGCGGGCGACATCTGGTTGATGAACATCGACGGGAGCGACCCGGTCAACCTGACCCAAAACGCAGCCATGGACATCAGCCCGGCCTGGTCGCCGGACGGGCGCTGGATCGCTTTCGTCTCCGACCGGGACGGCAACGAGGAAATCTACCTGAAGGACGCAACCGGGCAAGCGCCATCCACCCCCATCAACCTGACGCATTACAGCGGCAACGACGGCGACCCGGCCTGGTCGCCGGACGGGGGGCGGATGGTCTTTCGCTCCTTCCGGCATGGCAACTGGGAGCTGTACATGATGGACCTGCCGGACCCGCTGGACGCCGGCCCGACCCCGGTCACCCGTCTGACCGACTCGGACGGCTCCGAGGGTAATCCCGCCTGGTCACCGGAGGGGAGCCGCATCGCCTACAACCGCATGGACGATCTCAACGAGGACATTTATATCATCGACGTACCGGAAGAAGCGGGCACAGTGGTGCCCGTCCCGCGCCAACTGACCGACCACCCGGACAGCGACTACGGCCCAACCTGGTCGCCGGACGGGACGCAGATCGTTTTTTTCTCCTACCGCGACGGCGACTTTGACCTCTACCGGCTGGACGTGCCCGCCTCACCCGACATCCCGGTCGGCGAGCCGGTGGCGCTCACCGTCAACGATAGAACCGGCGACACCAGTCCCGCCTGGCAGCCCGATCCGGCAACGGCCCCACCATTGACCGCCCTCACGGCCCCGGCGGAACCGGTCCCGGCGACGGCCCTGATCACTTTCGATGGAGAGGCGGTCGACTGGGATCACACCATCCTCTGCAGCTGGGGTACGCTGGACGGCGGCCTGACCTGGGCCTTCTCCCTGTGCCCGGGCGCGGCCCATCCCGACGGCCAGCCGATCACGCCGGATGAGGTCATGATCGCGGTCTGGGAGGCGCTGGCCGACGACCCGGCGCTGAGCGCGGTTCTGTCGGTGGAGGGCATCCTGCCGCCGGAGGGGAACCGCCTGCGCTTCGCCCTGGACCGAGCCGACGAGTCCTTCCCGCTGCTGCTGGACGGGCTGACCGTTTCTGCCGGCGGCTGAGGGGTCGCGGCCCGGCGGTTCGCCTGCCCATTGCGGCGGACCGCCGACCTCTGTATCATGACCGTGCTGCGCCGCCCGCCCGCCGTCCGAGGACCTATCGATGGCCCGACCCACGCCCGCCGACTCCATCCGCCTGCTGCCGCGAGACGCCTATCTCTTCGACCCGGCCAGCCACGCCCTGCTGGACGAGGTTTTGGAAGAAGGCCGCCTGCCGCGATCCGGTGTTTGGCAGTGGCGGCTGATCCTGGCGCTGATGGTGGTCGTTGGCTTGGGACTGACGCTTCACCTGCGGCACATCTGGGTCGAATGGGAGTTACAGCGCAGCTCCCTTCATTATTTTACCGACGATTTACAGACCAGTGTGATCGACCGTTGGACCGAGGAAACAATCTTTGGCACACGTTATTTCGTTTCATTCGCTGTAGCGCTGCCTGACGGGCTGGTCGAGAGGCTGGACGAGGTGACAGAGGATTTCTTCCGGCAAAGCGAACCGGGCGCGCACGTTGGGGTCATGATATCGACCTACGGCGATCCACCGATGCTCATCACCTTTGGCAGTATCGGTCCTGAACCCCCGTGGTCGCCGACGGCGCTCACCGCCGGCTGGTGGATGGCGGTTGGGCTGGCCGTCATAATCAGGCAGCGGGGGCGCGAAACCCTGCTGGAGGGCGAGATCACGCGCGCCCGTCTGCGCCGCGACGACGTCGACCCCGATGCCCACGTCGTCGTGATCAACTTCGATTTCCTCACACCGGACGGGGAGCGGGCCATCAGCGGGGAGGACGTCTTCCACCTCACGCCGGGGTCGGAGATGCCCGCCGCCGGGATGCCGGTCATCGTGCGCTACCGGAGTCCACGCCGCTATTTTTTGTTGTAGATGTTTGTTGTGGGTGATGCTGGCTTTTTTGTGCCTTTATGTAACGGAGAATGGTGACGATTTATGGACGATAAAAAAACGATACCGGCGGACGCTTTCCTGCTGCACCCGGAGCACCGCGCCTTTGTCTTCCAGGGCGGCGACCGCCCCCAAACGCCCAATGTGGCCCTGCGCTTGGTTTTCACCGCTGCCCTGAGCATCATCGGGGCGGCGGGGCTGGCGATCTTCGTGGCCGCCCTGCGCGACCTGGCCGCCGACCGCCCGGTCCTCGGCCTGGACCCGGCCAATCCGGCGCCCGGCCTGCTGGTGCTGCTGGTGGCGGCGGTGATCACCCTGGTCGGCCTGCCGACCGCGCTGCGCCGCGTGCGCCGGTTGGGTAAGGAGGCACGCCTGGCCCGCCGGGGAATCCTGCTGCCCGGCGAGATCGAAAGCTGCACGGGCGAAGAGGATCGGCGCGGCCACTTCCGGGTGACGGTGCGCTATCTGGTCTTTTCCCCGGTGACCGGCCTGCCCTTCGTCAAAGTGGAGAGCGCCCTCCGCCCTGACCTGCACGACCAGCCCCTACCGGAGCCGGACACGCCGGTGGCCGTGCTGTTCGCCGGCCAGGACAACTTCCGGCTGATGTGAGCGCATCACGACGGACTAATTGCCCGGACAGGGCCCTACCCTCACGGACAACGATACAGCCGGTCCAGGCGCGCATAGCGGAAAACACCGGCCTCGTCGCGGAAGACCTGGGCCGTCATATCGGAGAAGCGGGCCATGAGGATGTCGACCTCGGCGGCGCGTTCCGGCCCCACGAAAAACGTGTACGGCGTATCGCAGTAGTAGCGGGGCGGCACCGCGCTCGCCCATTCCACGTACTGCGCCTGCCCGATGCGCGGCCCCAGCGCCGTGCGTAACACCGTCGACCAGTAGGGGTAGAAGTCGAAGGCGAAGATCAGGTAGTAATGCGTCTCGTCGGGATTGGCGTTCATCTGCTCGGCGATCTCGCTGTAGATGCGGTCGTAGCGGCGCAGGGTCTCCCAGGGCGTGTACCAGGCCGCCGCATAAGCCCCGACTTCGACCGCCACGACGGCGATCACCAGCAGGATCACCACCGCCCGCCGGGCCAGCAGGCCGTTCCAGCGCCGGCGCAGGTCCAGCCCGTCGACCAGCGCCACCACGCCCAGCCCGATCATCAGCGCGGTGAAGGGCATCGCCAGCACGTAACGGAAATAATCGGGGATCGGCGTCGCCAGCAGCGTGGGCAGCGGGATCAGCAGCAGATAGCTGAGCGGCAGCCAGTAACGCAGCAATCGCCAGCGGCGTTGCGCCAGCAGGCTCCCCACGATGAAGAGCGGCACGCCGGCCAGGCCGGCCAGCGGCAGCGCGGCGAAGGCGTAGCGGCCCGTATCCAGCGCGGCGACATAAGCCGTGTACACATCGCGCAGGGAGAGGACCATCACCCGCAGGAAGTCGGCGGGCGACTCGGCCAGCACGTCCAGGTAAACCTGGATGCCGATCCGGTCCAGCAGGTAGATGTCCGAGCGGGGCAGCAGCGGTAAATGGTGGAACAGCAGGAAGGCGTAATACGGCAGGGTGAGCAGGATGAAGGCCGCCATGGCCAGGACGAAACCGTCCGCCTGCCGGAAGACCAGGGCCGGGCGGCGCAGCGCCACCACGATCACGAAAGCGACCACCAGCACCAGGCTGAACAGCCCCGCCGCGTAAAAAAACTGCCCCGTCGCCAGCAGCGCCCCGAACAGGGCGTAATCCAACGGACGGCCATAGCGCCAGGCGCGCAGCAGGCAGGTCAGGGCCAGCAGGGTGGTCAGGGTATCGCCCACCTGGTTCAGGCCGAAGCGGCTGTGCATGATATGCGTCACCAGCAGAGCCAGGGCCAGCGCACTCCAGCGGGCGACCCGTCGACCGTAGAGGTGGCGCGCCAGCAAATAGAGGGCCGGCACGTGCAGCGTGCCCAGGAGGGCGCTCGGCAGGCGCAGGGCCAGGGCGCCCTCCCCCAGCAGGCGCATGGCATAACCCTGCAAAACCGAGATGGCGAAGGGGTGCTGCGCCCAGCCGGTGGCGAAGGGACTCACCCGTCCGGGGAAATAAACCAGCCGCGCCATGCCCCAGAAGTTCTCCTCGTCCACCACCAGGAAGACCGGGAATCGCCCCAGCCCCACCGCCCGCAGCAGCAGGGCCAGCCCCGTGATGACCAGGACGAACCGCCACTCGCCGCGATGGTCGCGCCACGACTGACGCACTTCCGCCGCGAAGCCCCGCACCGAGTCCGGCCCGGCCAGCGCGATAAGGCCGATGACTGCCCCCGCCAGCCAGCACAGGACGATCACGTCGGTGGAGGTGAGGGTCGGGATGGTCAGGCCGTCCAGGGCGGCCCAGGCCATCAGCAGGAAGGCCACCGCCAGGGCGACCGCCCGCCGCCGGGAGAAGGTCAGCGTGAAGGGGGCAGCGGCCTCCTGCCAGGCCCCGTAGGCCGGAATCCGCCCGGCGCGCCCGGCCCGGCGCAGCCACCATGCGGCGAGGATCGCCAGGACCAGGACGAGCAAGACGCGGGCGGATGTATCCATCAAATGAGGGTTATCCTTGGGAGACAGGCCCGGACCGTCCGGCCCTGAGCAGGGCGGCGCACACGCTGATCACCCAGGCCAGCAGCGCCAGCACAGCCAGCCACTCCAGCAGCGAGGGCAGCATCACCGCCGGGCGATCTGGCTGGCGCAGCCCGGAGATGTAATCCGCGCCGGTCAGGTCGGGCGTCAGCAAGGGGGGCAGCAGCAAAAACGCCAGCAGGCTGATCACCGTCAGCAGACCGAGCAGCGTCACATGGCGCGGGAAACGATCCTTCCCCGGCAGCAGCACGGCCAGCGTGAACAGGCCCACGGCCAGCATCCCGGCGGCGAAAAAACTCAGGGCAGCGACGGTGTGCGGGGCGAGTTGATTGGTGGGATACAAACCCACGCCGACCGCGGCCACGGCAGCCGCCGCGCCGGCCCCCCCGGCCAGGTAAGCGACCCGGCCCCCCAGCAGAGCGCCCAGCCCGATCATAAACACGCCCAGGCAGGCCCCGCCGATCACCAGGCTCAGGTTGAAGGCACCCGCCAGCGCCGAAACGCCGACCTCACCCAGCTCGGAGACGTTGTGGTTGAGAAAATCGTAGGATTCCCCGTAGCGGCCCCGGTAGCAGACGGCGGCGGCCAGCGCGGCCAGCGCCATCACGCCGCTCCCGCCCAGGCCGGCCAGGATGGTCAACGTGCGGCAGAGGGTGTTTCGCATAGGTGCGTGCCCCGCCGATACTCAGCGACTCAACAGCCGGCACTCCAGGTCGAAGCGCAGGTTGATAGCGGTGCCCTCAATGCGAAAGCGATATTCGCCCCGCTCGTAGTCGATGATGGCCACGGCCTCGCGGGGAGTGTTCATCTCCAGGGCGCTGCCCCACAAGCGGGCGAAGTCGCAGGCCGGCTCCGGCATGAATTCGCCCGGCAGCGAATCGGTGAGCAGCCACATGTCGCGGTCCATGCCCAGGAAGGGCATGATCGACACCCCGCCTTCTTCCGCCGGCGCGGTGCGGAAGCCCGGCCCGGCCACCTCCACCTGCACCGTTTCGTACTGGACGCCGCTGGTATTGGCCGACGTGCCCAGCGGCCCGGTTTCGACGGCGATCTCCCGCGAGAAGCGGTAAACCACGTTGGGTCCGTAGTCGGCGTAGAGGTCCATGGTGCCGTCCACACGGACAAACTCGGCCTCGATGGAAACCAGGTCGTAGTCGCGCCCGGCGAAGTCGTGCACAGCGGAGAGGTTGGCGATAGGATCGAAGGTGCTGCCGTCGGCGGGCAGGAACCAGACCTGGTCGACGAGGATCGTGCCCACCGTGAAGGGGATGCACCCACATACAAAGATGGCGACCACAAACATCAGCGCGATAGTGATGACAGGCCGGCAGCCGCCGCCGCCCTGCTCGATCTCGATGGAAGGGGTCTCGTTCATGGGGTGCTCCTGTACGAACCAGTAAAGGCTTTCACCATCATCGGCGCACGCGACCAGTATAGTCGGCTTTGCCAACGGGCGCTTGCGACCGCGCCCACCTGCGCCCGCGCGCCCGCCATTGCCAAGGGCCGCCTCTCACCCGTACAATCAGGGCATCGACGAGCAGGAGAGAGACCAATGCCCATCAACCACCGACCAGGCCGCCCGATTATGCCGGCCCTGCTGGCCGCGGCTCTGCTGGCCGCCTGCCAGCAAGGCCCCGACTTCCGGCCCGCCGGGACCGCCAACGGCAGCTGGCGGCCCATCTACCACGAATTCGACGGGATCACGCACGTGTACGTGCCGGCGGGCTGCTTCGTCATCGGGCGCAACGACGGCCCGTTCGAGGAGACGCCGGCCCGCCGCGTCTGCCTGACCGAGTTCTGGATCGGGCAGACCGAGGTCACCAACGCCCAGTACGCCGCCTGCGTCGAAGCCGGGGAATGCACGCCGCCCATGGACCGGGCCCAGTTCGACTCACCGGCCTACGCCAGCCACCCGGTGGTGTTCGTCACCTGGGAGCAGGCGGACGCTTACGCGCGCTGGCGCGGCGGCCAACTGCCCACCGAAGCCCAGTGGGAATACGCCGTGCGCGGCACGGCGAGCGTGATGTATCCCTGGGGCGACGACTCGCCCACCTGCGACCGCGTCCAGGTGGCCGACTGCCCCGGCGGCGTCTCCGCGGTTGGGCCGGACCAGCGTGAGCGCGGCCAGACGTGGGTCGGGGCGCTGGACATGGTGGGCAATGTCTGGGAGTGGACCGCCAACTGGTACGACGAGCGCCACTACAGCTCGTTTGGCGATGGCGGCGTCGACCCGGTCGGACCAGCGGAGGGCGCGATGCGCGTGCTGCGCGGCGGGGCCTGGGGCGACGAGATCGAGCGCGCCCGCCCGACCTACCGCGGCCGCCACAGCCCCAGCTTCTTCAGCAATACGCGCGGCCTGCGCGTGGTGATCGTCGCCGGCCGCAATCCGTAGATATTGATCATCTTGCGAGTGGTAGCTTCCTGGTCGATAATAAGGTGACTTGGCGCTATATCGCTCCGTAAACGGCTGTGTTATGAAAATCTTCATCAGTTATGCGCATGTTGACGAGCATCCCGTCCGCGAAATGGTGGATATTTTGCGTGATGCCGGCCACGATCCCTGGTTCGATCACCGGCTAACCGTCGGCATCCCCTGGGAGCAGCAGCTTCTCAACGCGATCAAGACCTGTGACCGTTTCCTGTATGCCTTGACGCCGGAGTCGGTCTCGTCAAAGTGGTGTCAGTGGGAGTTCGCGCAGGCCGTACACCTGGGTAAACCCATCATACCGGTGCTTGTCCAGGCAAACACACAGCTCGATGATGCCTTGGGGCGGGTACAATACGCGGACTTCAGCAAGGGACCAACACCGAGCGGAGTAGCGCGACTGATGGCAGGGATCAGGGATGCCCAGTGCATCCCGGTTGAATGGGTCCCGGAGATACCGATACCACAGGACGAGCCAGAGCGCCCGGTTAAGGACCCCGTCCCCAAACATACTTATATCGAGCGGTTCTTTGACGATGCTTACCAGGCATTTCG